>NZ_JAKUEW010000009.1:0-164922 GCF_022663115.1 Bacillus cereus group sp. BfR-BA-01430 | reverse complement strand
TTGTACAATTTCAACTTTCTCATCGGTTTCTTGTACGAGCTTTTCTAACTGTTCTAATAGTTCTTTGTTCGCTTTACTTCCTAATGTAGAAAGGATTCTATTGTACATTTTCCTTAATTCTTCGTTCGGGTCCATAATCTCACGATAGTCACCAAATACGTATTTATCCTGTGTAGGATCAATAAAAGATTCATCACCAGCGATCACACGTGCTTCAAGGTATAATTTCGGCGTAAATCCCGTATCTTTAATTAGAATTGTATCGCCTTCATTAATTAACTCATGTGCCATTCCGAACACACGACCAATTGATGCCGCCTCAACTTCATAAGTAACTGAGGTATTTACTCGCTTTTTCAGCTCTGTTTTCATAAGAGTCATGAGGCGTTCAGGTGTCATATCTTGATTGTCTGTTTCAGGACTATAGAATCCAAATCTATGTTTTCCTTTCTTATTCCAACGTTGGAAGGCATCATTATCAACTACATAAGGAAGACCATTATTAATACCCTCGACCGTGATAATTTCGTTTCCTTCGCCTCGTACGAATCCAACAAGTGCGGTACAGATATTTTGAGAGTTTTCAATACGGTTAATACCAAGCAAGTCTTTCCCCAATTCAACCTCTTTTTCTGTATTTGTACCACGTTTTTTGACCATATCAACATACAAGCCCACTATCTGTGAGCCAACCACTTCAGCACGATAAACGATTTCTAATTCAAATAACGAAGCAATTTTCTTTAAAAATGTCAAAGGGTCAATAAATGTATCGATAGTCATAGAATGAAAGCTTGCATATTCTGTTTTTCCTCTTTTCCATTCGGTTCCTTTAAGTGCCATATCGATAAATTCATTTACAGTTTTAGATTCAATTGTTTGAGGTTTAATCACTTCAGCATCTTTTAAAAGAACCCATGCCCCTTGAGCATGGATTGTAACGGATCTATCTTTAGAATCTTTCTCTGCTTCAATAATGACATAAGGAACAATTCGACCATCGCGAACTTCTTTTAATACTAAGTTCTGCTGCATAAGAGTTGCCGCATGGTCTGTATGATCAAAAACTTTGAATTCTAATGTATCAACATTATTTTTAATTTCCCAATGACGTTTATCTCCCCAATAATCTTTAGGCTGGATAGCTGATACAATTTGCCCTGTTTTGAAATCAACAACATGTAAAATTCCACTTGGTGTTCTCATCTATATCGCTCCCTAAATGATACACTTGCTTTTCCAACGTCACCTGGCATAATATCAATGCGATTGTCGCCGCGTATTACAACTGGAAAATCACTGAAAAAGTCTTTGATATTCACTGCTTTTATACCATTTATCGTTACAAGGCTTCGTTCGGTATCAATAACCACTTTATCGCCTTTATCAAAAATGTAAGGCGGGTTATTTTGTGTATTCATGTTTACTTTCCATATTTTTAGGTCACTTACTGTCAAAGCTTCTACAGGTGGTACATCTTTCCATTGCATAATACTCACTTGTATTTGTGCTGCTTTGGACATATGATAGTTATTTTCGTCAATCCATCGCACAAAGCGTTCTGAATCATCTCTCTCTGTACCAGGTAGAAACTTAGAAATATATGCCTCCCACACGTTGCCTGTTCTTGCTATCCACAATCGACCATTATATTGATTCCAAGTATTAGGGTGATCTCCACTTTCATGAATAAGGGTTGTCCTGTGTGGATGGCCATCATATCCAATTACCATCGTTCCTACATTTTGCTCGGCTTGCCAAAAAACATCGTTCATCGCTATCTTAGAAATGACTTTACTGTTTTCATCCAGTATCGCTATTTCTACCCTTCCCATTTCATTGATTGTTTTACTTTTACAAGTAACATACGCTTGCATAATAAAATCCTGCAAAGGACCTTGCGGTATGCTCTTTTTAAGAGCTGCGCCATGCCATCCTTTTCCTGTACCATAATCAGAACAATAAAATTGATAACTATCTGTTTTCATCTCTCCGACAGGCTCTCCATCTTCCATCTCAGTGACTTTTCCCCATCCGACCGTAGTTGTCATTTCATCCCACAACACACGTTGATTCCGCTCTACTGGAAGTTGATTCATTTGCAATGGATAACCAATGCGGAAATAATTACGATTATTGGGATATTCTCCGAACCAGACATCAAGAAAAGTGCTTGGATTTTCTACATCAATCTCAATTAATGCTGGCGCCTCTACGCTACCTTTATTTTTAAAATATGATGTGATTTCTGTGGTCCAGTTTCTTTCGAATTTGTGAGTCTGTACCTTACCCAGTTTGTAGGGCATCGGGCAAATGAATTTAATAGTTCCCATACCAAGAGTTACAAACTCATCCGGATCAAAACTATCATCCACAACAGCTAAATAGGTTCGGTCTGGTTCAACATCAAAAACAAGTTCTGCTGGTTGGTCTGTAATTAACCAATTTGCCATTTCTTCTTTGATATTTTCTAAATCTGAATCATCTGGAACAATAATTCCTACAGGGATAGACAAAACACGCATTTCCGTTTGTGTATTTAATAACCTTGCGCCTGGATATCCTGGCACACTTAGAAAATTCCTTTTTAATGGCGCCCAAGTAGGTCTTTTCCACCCTTTTGCGATTTGAATAAAGTCTTTTCGTTCGTTATTAAATGTAAAAGAACTCATGTTGACACCTCATTTCTTTATAAAATGAAAGAAACCCAAACCTAAAAGGCTGAGTTTCTTTTTGCTTCTCTTTCCTGATATTCGGTTGTATATCGATACGTACCACGTGCTACATCTTTACCTTCTAAAATAACTGGTACTTCCACAACTAAATCGCCACCAAGCATTGGAATCACTCCACCACCAGATGAACCAGCCGAATAATTAAACACTTGATTTGATATGCTACTTGTCATAGCTTGTCTGCTACTAGCCATGCTTCCATAGACATTACTCATTAGATTTTTTAATCCAGCGAATTGCTTCATGGAACTAGCCATTACACGACTCATATCACTATATAACTGATTCATCGCTCCTGTAATACCAAGTGATTTTTCTCTTGAGGATAACGGTGTAACAGAAACTTTATTTCCTTGTTTGGTAAATAATTCTGGACCTTTTTCACCAGCAATAAATTGTCCATCACCAAGTACATGTCCACCTGTTGCAAGCATTGGAACACTAGAATTTTTAGGAGCATCAACACCTGTAGTTAACGATCTAGGTGAGAACTGCACCCTTCCTCCAGTTGCTGCAGTAGCGGCGCCATTAACAACACCAACAGATAATTTTTTTGCAGTAGGATTCCATCCATCCCACCAACGTTTCAGCTTATCCCAATAAGTTAAAATATTACCTGTGCTTGTATCAACTTGATCTTCCAGACCCTTGTAAGAACTTTTTAAACGATCGACACCTTGACTCTTAATTTCATTAGCTTTACTTACTACTTCATCTCGTTGTCTTTTTGCGTCAGAAATTAATTTATCTGCTTGATCTGCAGAGATTACTTTCATTTCATCTCTCATTTTAGAAATAATTCTAACTTTATCATCGTATTCTGATTGAGCTTTTTTTACTGTTTCAGAACGTTGTTTTTCCATTTTTTGAATCGCATCAGAAGCCATTTCAGCATTCATACGACTCTTAGAATCTTTTAAATTTTGAAGAATAACTTCTTGTTCTGTTTTATTAGCAGAAAGAGATTTTACAGCTTCACTTTGATAATTGCTCTGTAATTGCATTAACTGATTATATTCGTCAGTAGTTAACGCTCGTTTTTGTTCTTTAGCTGTATTCAGAATTTGGACAATCTGATTTTGAGTATCTTGGGCTTTTTGTTTCTGCTGATCATAGAAACCATTCATTTTTTCTAAGATAGAAGACTTCTCTTCATCTGTAATTTGTCCCATTGTCGCAAACATTTCAGTTGTTTTTGCAATAGAATCATTTTTTTGTTGCTCATAACCTGCAATGATTTGATTTTTCATCTCATCGAATTTCCCAACAATTACAGGCATGTTTTCTTCATTGATTGCTGTTTGTGTAGCGTACATATTCGTTAACTCAGTACCAGTTTTTTGTGACATATCCATAAAAGCGCCTACTGCTTTTTGTGTACTTTCCGAAATCTTATCTACACTTTGCACAGTTCCGTCAGCTGCTAAATTCACGCGTTCTTTGAATAAATCGACGGCTGGAACAGCCTCTTCATTCAGAGCTTTATATATACCATAACCAGCAGCGGCAACAGCTCCTGCTGCAACTAACCATGGCGCAATTGCTAATAAAGCCCCACCAAATGCAGTTCCTAATCCTCCTACACTTACAGCAGCTGTTCCAGAAACAGTTCCTACTGCCGCGGTGGCTGTACCGAACATGCCGAATAATGATATGATCTTTCCTATAGAAGATGCTAGACTTCCTAATATAATCAATACTGGACCTATAGCTGCCGCTATTGCAGCAGCGGTAACAATATATTTTTTTGTTGAATCATCTAATGATGTAAACCATTGTGTTAATCCTGTTAGTTTTTCCGCCATTGATTTAATTACAGGTGCTAAAGCATCACCGAATGCGATTGCCAAACCTTCCACAGCTGATTTTAAAGAACGAAATGCACCACCAAGACCGCCTTCCATTGTCTCCTTCATACTTTTCGAAGTACCTTCACTATTGCGTAACTCTTTTTCCAAATCTTTTACACTTTTCGTTCCTGCTTGGAGTACAGTATTTACCCCTCGTATTGCCTCTTCACCAAAAACTGCTGAAAGAGCAGCATCTCGTTGAGCTCCATTCATTTTTTTAGTAGCTTTTTCAACATCTACTAAAATGCTAGTCATATCACGCATATTTCCGTTTGCGTCATACACAGCAACTTTTGTTTCTCCTATCGCAATCGCACCATCTTTTGCATTTTTCTTAACATCACGTAACATAGCTGACAAAGCTGTTCCAGCTGAAGAACCCTTTATACCTGCATTAGCTAGCGTACCAAGAATTGCATTTGTTTGTACTAAATCCATATTACTCGCTTTAGCATTTGCACCGACATATTTCATTGCTTCTCCAAGCATAACCACATCTGTGTTTGTACTACTCATTGTTTTTGCGAATATATCAGTCGCTTTTTGTGCTTCATTAGCATTCATTCCATATGCAGACATTGTGTCTGAAACAATATCAGCAGCGGTACCTAGATCCATAGCTGCAGCACTAGCTAAATTTAGCATTGGTTCTGTTGCGGCCATAATTTGGTTTGTATCCCAACCAGCAAGTGCTAGTTTTTCCATACCAGCAGCCGCATCAGAAGCACTAAAAGCTGTTGTACTTCCTAAGCGCTTAGCTTCATCAGTGAGTGCCTTCATGTTTTGTTCTACTTCTTTAGTAGTCTTACCGAGCTTATTTCCCATTGTGGCCTGAACTTTACGCATACCATCATCAAAATTAGAAAACACTGCTGTGGCTGCTGTTCCTGCTGCAACAATTGGAGCTGTAACACGCGTACTCATTGTTGTTCCGACTCCGCTTAACTTTTCTCCCATTTCTTTAATAGAAGTCTTTGTTTTATTGGCTTCTCTTGAAATAGATTGCAATTCTTTTTGTATATTATTTAATGAGTTTCCATCGTTAATAGAAGAAAGAGCTCTTCTCATTTTGTCAATATCCGCGCCTGCGCCTAATGAATGCTTACCAATTTTATCAATGGCCTCATCAAGTTGTTTCGATGACGCTGTACCATTTTTTATTGCATTCGTTAACTTGCTACCTAACACATTAGAGAATTGATCTACACTAGTACCAGTTGCTCTGAAGAAAGTTTGTAATTGTTTTGTAGCGTCAGCTACTTTCTTTTGTTCTGCTGAAACACTATTTAATTTCCCTTTTAAACCGTCTAATTGTCCTTGTGTTAGTACAATTTCACGATTAAACGCACGATATTGCTCCGGTGAAATCTTACCTTCAGCGAACTTTTGATTGACCTGGGCTTGAGCTGCTTTTAATCGATTCAACTTTTCAGATGTATTAGCTATTTGTTCGGATAATATTTTTTGTTTTTGAGCAATAAGCTCCGCGTTTCCTGGATTAAGCTTTAATCCTCTTTCAACTTTTTTTAATTCTTGTGCTAGACTTACAGATTTTTTTGTAACATCGTTCAATGCACTACTTAATTTTGTTGTATCAGCACCAAGTTTAATCGTAATACCTTTGATTGATTTATCCATCCTTCCACCTCCTTACAACATAAAAAAGAGCATCACACATTTGTGTAACGCCCTTTCTTTAAAAGTTATCCATGTCACTTTGAGTCGCTTTTCTAGTACACTGTTTCTTGCTTTTAGGATCCCTAATACTTGTATATTCGTTTATATAATCTAGACACATACCGATTGTCATGTCTTCTAAATCAGCTCTTGTTAGTTTGCAACTGTAGCATAGGGCAAGGAAAGTTTCTGTTGTAAACTCACTTTCGTCAATACTTGTTTCTTGTTCATCAATTACATCTTTTTTTTAGATTGCATTGTGGCCATGATCATATCTTGAATTTCTATAAAAATATCAAATACAGGAAACTCATCAAAAGAATCCAACCAACTTAATTTATCTGGAATGTCTGGATTTGCTGTCTTAGCAAAAATATAGATAATATTGTATAGCGATTCTGTCTCTAAATTTGCTAAAAGTGATAGATCCATACTTGCAAAACCTTCCTTACCAATTACAGCTACTTTTAATACTTCAGCAAAATAATCCTTACCAAATTGTGCATTAAAACGCATTGGTGTGGCTCCTGTACATTTTAGTCGAATTTGTTTACCATCTACCGTAATTGTCTTTTCCATTTCCTTATTCTCCTTTTGTTAAAGTTGTTGGTGGTTTTTCTTCAGCCTTTTTTACATAAACTGCATCATACCAACTATCATAAATTTCTGGTGTTGTTTTAGATGTAGTCTTCGTTTTAACCATCGGTCTTCCACCAGGTGTTAAAATAAGTGGGCTCGCAACGAATTTCAATTCATTTGTATTTGGTTCAGCAGAATTTGTTTTCGTTTTTGATGAAATATTAGGTCGACTTGCTGAACAGTTATACATAACATGTCGAGTTGCTTTCACATCTCCATCAAATTCAAATAACAACGCGAATGGTTTTCCTTTTGCATCAGCTAATTCATTTAATACACCGTCTTTTTCATCTAATTGCTCACCTAAACAATCAATTGCAAATTGTTCTGGAATAGTAGCGATATTTAAAGTTCCTTCGTAACCTTGGTTATTATCTGCTGAGTAATAAAGCATGTCATCTGCATAGAATTCGATTAAATCACCGCGTGGCTCATTCGTTAGTTCCACTGCACCAGGCATTGGAATTGTTGTTCCGAATGTAACCAAACCATCTTTTACTTCATACGTTGCATAACGAACGTTTTTCAATCCGTAAGATACTTTGTTTTCCATTTAAATCAACCTCACTTCATAAGATTTTTGAAATAGTTTTTCAGACTCAATAAAAACCTCAAATGGTTCATAATGTATCTCATGATCATCTAAGGCTTTTTCTAACTTGGCTTCTGCAACCAAATCTTTTTTAGTTGTATAAAGCTCTATATTTACATCATTTATTTTGTGATAGACTTTGTTATCAGCTGGCATATTGGGTGAGCCATCCACAAGATAACAAATATAAGGTGTCGAAGGCACTGGATGACCTGGCGTTGCTGTGAAATGCGAATAAGCCACAGGAAAACCTGTAGCCTCAAGAATTTTCTTTAATTCAAGTAATGTCATCGCCCAATCGTCCTTTCTATACGCTTTGGCAATTCATTAATTACATATTCTTCAACAGGACGAATATGGACTTTCGCCGGAACACGTCCACCATTTGCCTTTGCATGCCCTTTTTCTAATACATGTGTTAGTTGTGGTTTTAACGCATTATAAAGAATAATGGACTTACCATCTTTCTTTTTTCGCCAACCCTTACTGTACTTTCCTGTATCTTTAGGGCTATCTTGCCTTAACTTATTTATCGCTTCATCTGCCAGATCTTCTTGTGATTCTATTAAATCCTCTTCCACAGTATTTGCATATCTTTGTAATTCTCTAGCAAGTTCGCTCGCAAAATCATTCATATCAAACACGCTCCTTCGCAATGATGGTTAACGTTCTATTCATTTCATCATCGTTCATAGGGGGCTCAATGATATCGAAGATACGACCTTTCATATTAATACGCATTAATTCTGTAATACCTGTTGTATAAGGAATTACAAAACGATAGATTCTTGTTGCTTGTGAAGCTGATGCTTCCATATATTCCGATCCTTTTAACGTTTTTATCATCGCCCATGCTTTTTTTAATTCAGTCCATGATGTTTCAATCACTTGTCCAAGATCATCTTCTATTGTGATAGGCTGTTCAATGATAATTCGATTTCTAAAGTCACCTGTATTTAAAGGTTTTTTATATTGAAACGGACGCATATTAATCACCGTCCAAGTTAATTTCTTCTAATGCTTTATCGATACTTAAACTATTAATCTGACTTAAAAAATTCTTGTCAAAATACTCTAAAGCATCATTGTATACATAACGAGAGCGTTCAAAGACTAATTCCTTGAACTCTTCGTCAGTATTTAAATGATAATCTCCACAAACTCTTAATAGAGCTTTATTAGACGCAGAAAGGATGCGTCTAAGGTTATCATCTTCATCATCACCTAAATGCATCCTTTCCTTAAATTCTTCTAATATTTCATTTGAAATTGTTGTGATGTCCATTCACATCACTCCTTATTTAGTCTCTTGAGCTGGAGTTTCAGGCGGCGTAAACGAGATTTTTAAATCATATACAAGTGCTGCTTTGTTATCTTTCGGCTTACCATTCGCAAACTGTTTAATTGTGTAAAGTGTTGCATCTTCAATCGCCAATGTTTGGTCAAACTTTTTAAGTTTATATCCACCTGCGATTACTGCAAGATACTGCCCTTTCACAAAGAATAATGATTTTCCAACTGGAACTTCTTCAGATTCTACTACTTTAATGTTATAAGGTAATGCCATTACCCATTGGCCATTTGTTGTTTGAATTGTATTACGTGCTTGTACACCAATTGCATCCACAGGATTTACAACCATCACAATTTTGTTTAACACTTTACGTGTTTTACCTTTTTCATCAGTAGATAAAGCTTTTACTACTTCGTAAAGTTCACCAGCTACAATTTCACCAAATTGAGAAGGAGCGAACGTCAATGTGCCAGATGATTTCTTATCTGTAATAGCACCTGTTTTAGAATTAACATCTTTCATTAATCCAATCGGCTGATGTACTGTGGCGCCGCCACCATTAACAAAACCAAATTCAAGACCTACAGAATAAGATTCTACTAGCAAAGTTCGAACATAACGTTCAACCCAAACAGGACCTAATTCCAGCATGTCGTTTGGAATCGCTGCAAATGCTGTTAATTTCAATTGACCAATTTGTTCTTCACGGAATGCTGCATTAACTTGTCCTTTAATTTCACCGAATAATGGACCCCATGCATACGCTTTTGTTGGATCAGAATAAATAAATTTTGTTACTGCTCCCAGATCTTGAAGGCCAATTTCTGCAAGTAAAGGATGTTCTGTAACTAAATCCTCAAAAACACGTTCTTGCGTTGTATATGGAAGGATTGAGTCATCTTTAAATCCACCATCTTGTACAACTGCATTAAAGAATTTTGTTTCTTCAGAAGTTAAAACATTTTGACCACGTTGCTGCAGAATTGAACGATCTAACATTTCATCGTTCACCTGTGTACGAACTGTATTAATTACATCTGTTTGCATTGCATCAAAGAAATTTTTAAATGCTTCTGCTTGTTCTTTTTCTGTACTTTCAGGATTTGATAAAGTATTCGTCAATTTCTCTTTTGCTTCATTGAACATTTCTGATTTGTTGAATTTAATTACCATTACGTATTTCCTCCAATTTTTATAAATTTAAAAAGAGCCTTTTCAATCCACCATTTTTAATAGGTTTCGGATTCGGCTCTTTCGGTTGTTCTATATTATTTTGCAATTCATTCAGGATTTCGTTTTTTAATCCTGATAATGCTGCTTTTAAATCTTCTTTTGTAATCCCTTGGCCCTTGTTCATTGTTCCATTTCTAAAGCCATCAATTACTTTCTGTGGAAGCATGGCAGCAGTAGCAGTTGAAGCTGTCATTTTAACTGGATTCTCCATAAACATGATTTCATCCACAAAGTTATTTTCTAATGCTTGTTGCGGACCCATCCAAGTCTCTTCAGCCATCATATTAAGTAGTTCTTCTTCAGATTTACCACTTTTAATAACATAGGCATTTACAATTGCTCTGTCTGTTGTTTTCAGCATCTCAGCCGCTTTTGACATATCACGATGATCTCCACCATTCCACATAGAAGCATTATGAATCATAATTTTTGCTGTTGGAGAAATTCGGACTTTATCACCAGCCATTGCAATTACAGACGCTGCACTTGCTGCTAAACCAACAATCTGAACTTCCACATGACCAGGATAATTTTTTAAGGCTGTATAAATTTCTGATCCATCATCAACATATCCACCAGGGCTATTAATTGATACAATTAAATCTTCACCATTTGCATTTGTAAGTTCTTTTGCGACCATTCCTGGACTTGTAGCATCCATTTCAAACCATTCGTAAATCCAAGCTTCATCATTTGAAATGATTGGCCCTTTAATGTCAATTTTCACCGTCATTTGTTTTCTCACCTCCTTCAACTGCTGTCATTTCAGCATAGTTTTTCGTGATGTAATGTTTATCCAAGTTCGAATCCTCGGAAGCTTCATAACCTACCTCCAATCTAATTTCATTTCCAGTAAAGGCACTAGAAGAAATTAACTTATCAATGCTTGTCGCAAGATCAAATATGCTTTGATAAGAGACAGGTTTTATTTCAACCTTTTGTCCTGCAAGATACTCATTCTTTTCAAAGAATTTCATATTCGCTTCATCCGCTATTTTTTTTAGCAAAGGTTTTACTGTGAAAAGCATGTAATTTTTCGTTTGTTTCTCTACATCAGCCATATCTCCATATATTAAGGCTGTTGGAATACCAATGGCCATTGCAACTTGATTTAAGAATCCATTGGTTACTTTATTTACTTCTTCCACACTTGGGCCATTAGCGGAACCGTTATAAACTTCTTTATACTCAATCCCTTTTTGTTGTGGAACAATCGCGAAATCGTTTTTATCTACCGCTTTATACACATTATTTATAAACTCTTGTAACTTTTCTAATTGCTCTTGAGTTTTTGCTCCAATCATATCCATGTCCACTGTTCCACGAATTTGATTTTTACGCTTTTGAGAGTTTAATATTCTTCCGAATAAGTCACCGTAATCAGAAAAAAGACCATCAATAAGCGGTGATAGTCTGTTGTTTCGATATTTTAAATGAATAACCTCACTTTGTTTAAAGCTTCTCTTAAACTGATAGTCTTTTACTGTGACATTCGAAAAAGTATCTTCAAATACAGCATATTCATTATGATCGAAGTTATCAGCTATAAGTAAATCTCCATCGTCAGCTTGTATGATTAAACACTCATTATCATAAATAAGTTTATAAATAAGTTTTTCCCAAAAACTGCTGGCCGTCATGTTCTTATTTGGTCGAACATTTAATCGGTAATACAATTCATCTTTCACAAATTCTTTACCATTCTTGATTCTAAATTCCGATTGACTAATTGTTCTTCCTAAAAAAGATATACAGGTTTCGATAGCTAACCGTTTCATGTGGACTCTGTTAGCCGAATCGATAAACATGTCTACATCAAACATAAAAGCTATTTCTTTATTTCTGTTTAATACATTATCTAGCCATCCAATTGTCATCACCCCCTTTATTAGAATTTAATATCACTTAGTATGAAGTCAGTTTCTTCTTGTATTTCATCAGCCCTATACAATGCATGTACAAAACATTGAAATCCGTCTGTTTTTCTACGTACAGGCTCTTTCTTCTCATATACTTTATTACCATCTTTTTTAATTACAACTAAAACATTTTGTGTGTACCAACGCATCAATGGATTATCGTCGAAAATAATTTGATGATTTGCAAATGCCATTTCAATCCGCGGTGCTAGTAAACTATGAATCGCTTTTGGATTTCGAATAACCTCGATTTCAAATCCCTCCGCTTCCAATAGTGGCCGTATCGCTTCCATGCGGAAATTATCAGCTATAATCTTTTTAACTCCATATTGCTCTCTCATTTCTACAAACCAATGAACAATATGGATTGGATCGATTGTTGGTTCGTCCACAACTGTTAACAAACCTTGTTCTTCCCATTCTTTTATTGGAGCAAACTTCTGTTTTTTGAACTCTCCTGCTTTTTTAGAATATCCATAATAAATATCAGCAAATTCTTTTCGAACAAAGGAATGAGTTTTAAAAATATAGTTTCCATCCTTTCTAAATAACAGCCCGCATGCTGCGAAATCTCGAATACTCGCAAAATCTAACGCACCAATGCATTCCTGTCCATATAAATCAGGAAACGGCCGATTAGTCGCTTCGATTTCCGACCATTTTGCAACAGAACGCTCTAAATTTGTAACAGGTAAATTCATACGTTTTGTCATAAATTCTTCGCGATTACTTGGGTCATCTTCTAAATCCTCGTATTCTTCTTTTATCGTTTCAAGCAAACCTTCCGCATATTCGCTTAAAGGCTTTGATAACATCGGATTTGCCATTTCCCAATTATCCAGATCATCAACTTCTTTTTCATCATTTAATTTACAAATGAAAGGAAAAAGAGCATTAGGACGCGCTTCTCCATTTAAAACTTTCATTGCTTTTTCTTTTAATTTATCTAAGAAACCATCCCGTACATATCCATCTGTACCAATATAAAACTCACGCGGATTTTTCTTTTTTCCTAAGCCGCTGATGTGGACGCGGACATCTTTATTGCTTTCATATTGATGAATTTCATCAAAGGCAACTGCACCATCTCGCAAACCATCTTTCGTATCTCCATTAGAAGTTCTGAACTTTAATATGCTGCCAGTAACTTTTGAAGTTATTTGCGTTTCGGTTGCTTTAAAAGCTTTTCTTAATGTTTCATTTTCCCGTTTCCGAATGGTTTTCTTAACTTCATCAGGACTTGTTTTCGCTTGTTCTTCACTATTCGCAACTACTGAAATGTTATACTCTGGTATTCCATGTAATTCACTGATTAAAAAGTGAATAATGACAGATAGAAGACCATTTTTACCGCCACCGCGTCCTAGCATCCACAAGAATTTACGATAAAATACACGCCCGTTTTTTTTATAAAATAAAAAGACGAATGCTATTAAGAATTTCTGAAATGCTTGCAAAGGAAAATACCATTTCTCTCCGAAACGGATACACTTCTCAATCATTTCATCATCAAAATACAAGTCGTCTCTGCTTAAAACATCTTTTTCTAGGTATCGAATTAACAGTTCTCTTTCTTTATTGAACTTTATTTTCCCACTTCGATAAAGTTCAATGTATTCTTCCACATACTTTTGTCTAATCATGTTAAATCACTTGAACTATAGCCAGTATCGGCAGCAATAGGCTTATTAATAAATTGTATATCGCGCCCTAGCGCAATTAAAGAACTGTTAATTTTATTTCTTTCACTTATGAGAGGGTGGGCTTTAATAAAAACCTGAGATCCGTTTTTAATTGTTACGGATTCACCTTCTTTATTGATTGTTTTGTTAATTTTTCTGAATGCACTAACCAGGTCAATGTATCGTTCCACTTTTTCAACCTGGACTAAATCACCTGTATCAATGCTATTCATTAACTGTTCTTTTAATTTCGTAATGCTAACAGCCATCTACCCACCCCCTTACGTGCGTAATTTTGAAAAAAATTGGACAGTTAACCCCCCACCACCGGTGCCCCTTAGAGCAATTTTTGGTGAAATTTTTTAAGGGGGGTATTGTCCCTGAATTATTTTTACCACTTTTCATCGTGTTCCCATTTGTTGATTTTCTTTTTAAATATTCTATCGTGTTCTTTATTATGGCAATCCACACAGACTGTTTCAAGGTTGTCTATTTCTAATGCAAGTTCTGGATGATGTTCAAGTTCTTTTATATGATGTACAACGAGTTGTATCTTCTTACGCTTTGCACTCTCGCTGTATTCATTTGTATCAGTACGAACATGACCATTACGTTTACATTCTTGACACTCATAATTGTCACGCTTCTTTACTTGCTCACGTATACTCTTCCATGCTCCACTGTCATAGAACTTACGCTTCTGTTGTTTGGTTTTGTATTGCTTCACTGTTACTCATCCTCTAATATCTTATGAATGAATTTCGTTACAACACTTTCACCAGCTTCCTTCATTTGATTTAGCGTTGAGTTGCTGACTATATTATCTAATTCACTCTCTACTTGTTTTAATAAATCATTACCTTTATCAAGTTCTTCCTCATCTAATCCTTGAATGAATGCACTAAGAGCAATCGCTACCTCTAGTTTAGTTAGTTCCATTTACCTTCACTCCTTCCTTTCTTTTCAACAACAAATAAGACGCTACATAATTTACAGTAGCGCCTACAATACTTAAAATTGATCTGAACGTTTTATGTCTAGTTTACTTACTTGTAATTTAATGGAGTAGTCTGCTGTCTGTTCAATTGTAGATTGAGCAATTGATTTTATATCGAAAGATACTTCAGACGTTTCAGATTGACCTTTAAATTTATGCATCACCTTTTCCAACTTCTCTAATGCATCTGCACATTCATTAGCTGCTTCAGTTACTTCCTTAATTCCCTCTAATGCTTCAGTTGTATCCGCAGTTACCTCAATGATTAATTTGGTATTAGCCATTCCTTTCATCCTCCTTTTTTTCATTATCTACATACTCACGAGTTACAGAATCCCAAACCTTACAAAAATCGAAGTGTTCTTTTTCTTCTTCATGCCATTTGATTGCTTCTTGTTTAGAATCAGTAGTTTTATGAATATCAGCAAACCCACCACAAGGATAATATTGGTCAATTCCAAAACACCAATATCTATGATTTAAATTGATTTCGTCCATCATTCATCCTCCTTCAATCAAACTCTTTTACTTCTTCTATTGCATATACGATAGCATCCAAAATATTTTCGCCATCTACCTTTTCATTTAGAGCTTTCTGTAAATTATCAACCGTAACTTTTAAGCCTTCCACAGTTTGAAATAACTCGTTCACTGTTGTCTGTAACTTTTGATTATCATCAGACAATTGATTAATTTTCTTTTTTAGTATGATGTTTTGTAATAACTCATCCTTCATTGCTTACACACACCACCTATGTAATTTTTACATAATAAAAAAAGAGAGCCACGATCGACTCTCTTAATCACTATTTAATTCTTTCCATTTTAAAATATCTTTTTTAAAGAATAACCTATCTCGTGACATTTCCTTAATAGGTTTGATTCTTCCATTGGTAACTAAATAAGCGATATTTTGACGAGTACAGCCAAGTATTTCTATCGCCTCTGATGTATTAATGATTTCCTCTGCGATGAATTTCGATAGTTCTTCATCACTTTTAAACTTGTACATGTTACCTCTCCTTTCCAATTCTTGTAACTACAATATAACCAATAATTACGATTGCCCAAACAACTAGAACACCAGCGTAGATATAATCAAAGGTACGCATATCGCTAAAATCAGTAGTCACCAGAAATTGCCCAGCAAAGAGTAAACATAATACATTCAGTACAATTAATTTTTTTGACATGATATTTCGAAAGATGATATATTTTATTTAGGAAACCTAGCCTTTTGACTAGGCTTCCCATGTGACTAGCGTCTAATTCGTTTTGGTAATTGTCTTGGAAGGACTCGCTTACCTTTACGTCTAGGACGCTTTTTTGTTTTCTTTTTGAATCTCTTTTTCACTTGGCTTGTGATTGCTTTGACTGTTTTGTATGTAGTAAACAGTGCCGTGAAAGTTTTCAAGTAGTCAGCCCACTTGCTAGACTCAAGAAGAAAACTTATTAAGTTGTTTATCATCTTTCATTTCCCCCTCCTTTCTATACTCTTATTATACCATTTCACTTTACTTAAGACAAGTATTAATTGCATTATTTTTATAGATAAATTTTATTAATATTATATAGAAAATTACATTATAAAAAGCACTCCATAAGGAATGCTTCATATCAAAATAATAACTACTCTTTTAATTTTTTGGGGAATCTTTTCCGTTTTAAGCTAAGTATATATAATGGTATAGACATATAAACTATCCCGAATACAAAGAAAAAAACACGTGTTATATCGCTAGATTTCCCCTTAAACAAACGATTTAGTTCGTAATATGCATCTGGAAAGAACCAATATGTAAGTGGCATAAAAATTAAAAGTGCTCCCGATAAAAACGTCATTGCAAATGCCATTTTAGTAACCCATGATTTTTTTATGAAAGTAAATATACCAGTATTCTTCTTTACCCCCCTCTCTGTATTCCAACTTTTTATGTCTTGTTTCATTCCTATAACGGTCCCTTTTAAAACAACTGGGTTTATGTCATCTGTATGTAGTATTTCTACTCTCACTCCATCATTAGGATCTAGATAATCAAAATTAAAAAGTAATACATTTTGTTTATCTAAAACTAACTTCACTTTATTTGTATGTCGAGTTTCTTTAAGAATACGATAGCTAATAATGCTTTCTGATTCTTCAATTTGTATTCTTAACGGATCCTCTTTAGTAACATGACTACTCTTTATTGTCTCATTTCCCGAATTCCAGATAACCAAATTTGTTTTAATCACCCGAGGTACTTCATTTCCACGAAAATAAATTTGTATTTCTTCTGGTGTATTTCGATTCTTTCCTATTATTTTAATAGCACTAGATTGATATACTAACCTCTGGCCTATTTTAGATTTCCGATAGGTCACTATTGCAATCAATATTCCTATTATCCCTATCAAAGAACCTACCCATCCTTGATTAAAAAAACTAAATATCGTCGCCAATTAATCCCCTCTTTTCTATATATACCATTTAACATATTAATGGATATTAGTGGAAGAATCAATGTTTAATAAGCGAATAACATTTTTAGTCAATAATAAAAGAGCAACCGTGCACCAGTTGCCCTTTCGTCAATTTCTTATGTTATTACTATAACTCATTTTTTCAATGGTTTCTGTACACTAAATGTTATCTACAAAAAAGTAACATTAGAAAGTCTCAGCAAACTTAACCATTCTTCTTATTTCAGCGTGCTTACGTCTAATATAACCTGGGCTATAATGTAAGCTATACGCAATGTCTTCTAATGTCATACACTCAATATATTTCATTTTTAATATTAGATTTTCTAGACTTGTAAATTTACTAATCAATTCTTTTAAATCGTGCATTTCATTCATCTTATGCGCTAACTCATATTCAATATCAGCTATTCGATCTTCTACCTTTGCACCTTCTGATTCAGCAGTTAAACGAACTTCTTGTAAATCACCACTAACCCAGCGTTTCAATTCAGCTTTCGCTTTATCTAATTTATATTCTAAATAAGCAATTTCTTCTTCTAATTTCTGATAGTCTTTCAGCCAGTCAAAAATGATGATTCACCTACTTCCTTTTTTGACCTTCCACAATCATTTCAAAATACCCGCTTTAACAAAGATATTTCGCCAGGCTTTATCAGTTTGGTATTTATCGACGGCTTTTGCACGTCTAGAAATCGCCTTTCTTAATTTTCTTTTTTTAAGATTAGCCATCTTGCTCTTCCTTTCTATTAAAACGATTTAGGATAACCAAGGCTTCTTTTAATTCTTTAGTCCTTTTTTCAAATTGTTTATATCGTTTTGAATTTTTATTGATGACTTCCATTGTTTTAAGATAATGTTCTAATGCAGTTTCTAATGTATTAATCGTGAATTCGAACTTTCCCATCATTTACTCTCGCCTTCTATAATAAAACTACAAACATCGTTAAACCTATTTATTTCCCTTTTTAAGACGTTTTAACACTTTCGATACCTTATTACATTCAGAAAGAAAAATAAACCAAATTTACTATGATTCTGACGGTCATTTATATGTCGAAACGTGTCGATAAGATTCCAATAATTATTTCATTAAGATTCCTTAGACGTTTTTACCAAACAAAGCAATACAATTAAGGACCACCAACTATTAGTCATATAGAATATAAATGCTATTAAAGAAATGATTCCTAGATTATGAATAAGCATAGTAGAGTATTTATTCACTTTGTCCCTCTTTTCTATTCAATTGTGTTTTTGTATTATTTTTCTTTCGTAGGCACTAACTCTAATTGATATTCATTTGCTGAATAGTGTTGAAATGTCGTCCAGTTTTTCATATTTTCCATAAGATCATCTATTGAATCAAAGCACCCTGAGGCCCAAGTGTCCATTTTGCAATTCAACAGTGAATACTTTCCTGTCGATGGGTCACTATATATGAAAAATATTTCTCCTGAATTTATAACAATGATGTCGCCCACTAAGTATTTTGTTTTTTTATTCTCAAGTTTAATTTTGATATCCATTGCTTGTCCGTCCTTTCTCTCAAATAACGCTTTGGTTAAAAAACTGTCTACTGAATTACCCGTTTACTTCGAGGTTCATATTTTCTTCTTTCCTCTTGATATTTACTTCGGTATTCCTCTTTTTGTTTCCGTTCATTCCGCAACTGCCTTTGTAATGACTCCACAATAGATGGATTATTGCTACGCAATACTTTGTCTGCCTCTCGGTAAAGCGAACGAATGAAAGAGTCTTTCAAAACCTCTTCATCTACTGCGAGTTTTTGTTTTCTTGCCCGTTTCATAAGTGTTTTACCAACATATACACCTATATGCTTAGGTATCTCGTCTTTAACTTTTTCATAAAGTTCTTCCGGCATTACATAATAATTAAAATGTCCCACAAAGGTTTTATGCGCTTTACTTCTAAAATCGGACAATGATACTTTAATCTCATAGCAACGCCAAATCCCCTTTGTATCATACGTCAAGTAGTCCACACGTTCTTTTCCGAACCAACCAATTGTCACTTCAAAACAACCAAATACCCCTTGATTACAAGTAGTTGCACTATATATTTGTCGTTCCATCTCGACAGTAATCTCTGTTTTAGCCATCCTCAATCCACCTTTTTTTGTACAAAATTCAAATTGTAATACAATAACGTTGTTATTCAGGCATTTGTTTAAACGCTACAATATCATTACGCTTAATAAACATCCCACTAAAATCAAGGTATTCTCCATATTTATAAAATCCGTGACCATTTTTATCGAATGTTTGTGACATAGCCAAATCTTCAGCGAATCCTTCTACCGTTACATATTTGTCTGTTATGAAATCAAACGTTGAATTATTACTTAAAAACAATCTGATAAACATCTACAATTCTCCTTTTCATACAAAACTCAAATTGTATTTCCTTTACAAATCCACTCCTAATCCAAATTTCAAAAGATACATAGCGAGCGTGATAAGAAACCACGCTATCGCTATGACTGCAAAATCCTCTTTCTTCATTCGAACCACCACATTGAACTCATTGACAGTAGCCACATTGTCCAAACAAGTGCAATCCATTTTTTATCACTCATTTAATACCCTCCACAATTCAAGGATTATTAATATCCGCTTGCTAATCGTTTAAAGTTTTCTTCATTCTTTTCTTTATACATTCGAACCACGTCATCCCATGTGTACCCAGCAAATTCAATGATTTTATAGAATAAGTCCATAATCCATAACAACGAACGTTTAGCCCCGATTTTATCTTTGTACTTTACTTTTCCTATTAAATGATTGACTTTCTTGTCCATGTGCAAGAAGGCATTATTGAATTTATGAATCTTACTTTCTGTGATTTCAACTATTTTTAATTCACGTTCTAACTTAAAGTCCATTGCAATAGATAACCAGAAGTGAAGAATATCAATCATTTCTTCTAAAAAAGAATCTTTTGGCTGTTCAAACTTTGTTGACCACATTTTGAAAGCATTTGTGACATTCCAAGCCTCGTTAACTTCATTCTTGAGTGCGTAAACTTTATTAAACATCATGTCATAGCGTGCATAGTTTTCTTTATGTTTTGCTTTAATATCATCATCAAGTACCTTTTGCATTTTGAATAATTCGCTTAGATCCACTACTACTTCATTAGTCATTACAAACTCGCTCCTTTTTAATTAATAAGTGATATCCTGAGCCGAAGCCCAGGACAGGTATTTATTCCGCAACAGTTTCTCCATCAACAAGTTTTAATTGACCAGGAGCAACATCAGTCGTTCCATCTGAATTAACTTTGTATTCCATTCCTTCATGTGGTTCTTCATAAAATTCATCAATAGACATTTGTGAAGGTTCAAGAATGATAGAAACATTTTCACCAGCGAATGGATACAGTTTATTGATTTTATCTTTCGTATCACCTTTTACATTGAATTTCAGAGCAGTTTTTTTACTATCACGTTGGATAGAAGCAAATTCAGCACCAATTGGTTCAACTTCACTTTTCTCCACAGTTAGATGAACAATAGTACCTGGCATTTTCAGCAACTCATCAGCATGTGGAAGTTCATCACTTAATACGTGAAACATTAAAACTTCCTTTTTATCATCCTTTTGCATTTTCTTAAATAAAACGTTCAATTTTACCTTTGTCATGGTATCCGACTCCTTTTATATTAGATTGATATTCGAACTAAAGTTTTCCTTTTATTTCAGTGCATTTCTAGCCTTAGAAAGTCTTTCAGCCGCTTTCTGCCTTTGCTCTTCTGTCATCACTCGTAAATTTTTCATTGTTACCTGTTTCTCTTGAAGAACACCTTTAACCGCTATTGGTCTTCCGTCCTCTTCTTCTAAAGTTTGTAATTCGCATAAATTTGCTAGTTTTCGAATGTGCTTTGGAACAGTAGAGTAAACATTCCACTCACCTGTGCTATAGTCAAAAACCAATGTAGTTTCTTGCTCTTCACGAGAATATGCCATATTAATTCGACACCTTTCGACATTTTTTATTTATGCTTTTAACTCTTTATAAATTTCTTTCAGCTGTTCTAAAGATAATTCATAAAGCTGTAATCCTTCTGGTGTTTTGAAGTATCCCATTTCTATCAGCTGGAATTTATAAAAATCCTTTTGTTGCTCTTCTGTTAAATTTTTCTTAATCATAAATACCACCTTAAAACATCCCTGTTTTTAGATAATGTTTTGCTTGATAATAGAAATGATGGTAAATCCAATTACCACTGAATTTTTTATCTAAATATACGATTTCAAAACCATATCTTGCTTTAAAAGTATTGAGTCTACCAAGCAATGCTAATGGATTATATTTTGAACGATATTTACCTTGAATCATTTTTTCGTATCCGTGTAGATCCTCCACAATTAAAGTGAATGGAATGTCCTTCGAACGAATCAATTCATTTTCGAACGCTGTTTGCGTATCTTTTTGTAGATTACCTGTAATTTCATCCATATGGGCTTTTCGTTCTACTCGGCTATCCAAATAAATATCCCGCGGTATTCCAAGTTCCTCATTTTTGGGAATCATGCAGCCGTAATCACCCGTATCTAATTTTTGATTTTTTATTGGTACACCCTTTTGATGTAAGTAATCAAGAATATGACCATTTACGTTTTCACGAGTATCGATAACGATTGTGAGTGTTTTAAGAATGTTAGTTATTTCTTTATCTGTGTAATGAAAACGAATCATTCATTTTCACCTTCAATTTCATCATGCATATCCTCTAAAGCTGAAAGGCGACCTTCCCAATAACCTAAATCCCAACCCCCATGATATGAATGAGTTTTTCCAGGATTATCACCATGAGCTTCTTTTAATGCATCAATTCTTTTCTTTGCATGCTTTATACTTCGTTCAACTTTTTTAAGCATAGTCTAAGCTCCTTTCCTCGCATATAAAACCGCACGTTCATATATCTTTCTTGCCATTGCATTTGATTCATCATTTTCAAATGGCCTATAATCTTCATACATGTCTGTCCACCCGTTCTTTGCAAGGACAATCGTCCAGTCATAGAACATTTGTAATGAATCTTCATCAGCAATCAACCAATCATGTAGCTTTTTGTTATGTTTCCAACCAGAAAATTCATAAAAAATTTTTAGGATTGTAACCTTTTCCGCACTAGCACTCTTCCACGATTTAAACCAATCATCAATAGCTTGGTAGTTTTGTTCCGCAGCTTGCATAACTTCCGCCGGAATTAAATTTTGTCTTTTTATCGCAATTCGACCATCGCTCGGATCGAGATAGATATTTGCACCTGATTTCCAAATTGCAGATAAGATTTTTAATACTTGCATGGAAGTAGTTTCACTCCCCACCTGCCGTTTTCAATTAAATAGTTTTTCATTCTTTTATGTCGAACACCTATATTATGTTTTCTCATGTATATACTAAATTTTCGTTTCGTCATAATTTCAATCTGATAAAATCTACAAAACTTTTTATATCTTTCATACAACATGTTATTTGTTTCAAAACTTTTAATATCCCGTTCTATATTTTCCTCAATAAATTTTTCAAACAACTACAAAACTCCCTTCGGGTTATTAAAAAATGAAAAAGTTACTTAAAAAACATCAAATGTTACTAAAGATTTTCTTTAATAACCCCCTATAAACCCTACAGCCATAAGGGATTAGGTGTAATTGGGTTATTATTGTTATCGGCATTTTCCTTTGCGGCTCTATATATACTTATATATTTATTTTTTATTTTTTTATAATTAAGAATCCCAATAACCAAAATAACAAAATAACTATAAGATACACCTTAAACCCTTGATATAACTGGGTTCTTGGAGGGTTACTAAAAAAACAAAAGGGTTATTTAAATAACAAAAAGGTTACTGAGTGAGCTTAAATTTGCTATTTTCATGATTTTCAGTAACACCTTTAATAACAGGCTTACGTTCTTTCAAGGTAATTCCTGTAAGAAATGTTCTATTCTTGGAACCTTTCGTTTTTCCAAATCCTTTCGTTTCTAACATTCGATAAAATGATCTATTTCCTAAACTTCGTTCGCCAGATTTGAAACACCAGTTATCATAAACGTTATATAATTCTTTTGCTTCAATTCGAATTGCTTCATTTTTCGGTTCATCTGTATAACAAACTTCATCAAGGAATGGAGCTAAAATATCCATATCCTCTTTATATTGTCCCGTTGCTTCCGCTACCACTTTAGGCTCTTTAAGCCCTTCTTGCTGCCATTTTATACAACCCTCAATCGCCCAATTCAAAATACCAGGCATTTCTAGTGATAACTTTTCAGGTAATCTTTTATCACGCTTATGAGCTGGTAAATTCAAATTAAAAGGAATTAATTTAACTCGTCGCCAAATCCCCTCATCGAGTCCACCAATGACAGGTTTATGATTCGTCGTGAAGAATACTTTGAATTCTGGAATAAACTCAAAATATTCTTGTCGTAAGAATCGTGCTAATACTGGTTCGCCACCTGTAATTTGTTTAACAAAGCTTTCGGAAAGTTTTTCACCTTCCTCACTCTCAATTGCAGATACAAAGCGAGCCCCAACTAATCTAGCAATATCATTATTGGCTCCTGTATCTTTTTTCTTAATGAATGTATCTGCCTTGGCTTGTTTTCCATATTCACCAACTAGATCCTTGATGGTATTGATAAACGTTGATTTACCATTCGAACCACCGCCGACTAAAAACATCATGATTTGTTCTGAAATATCACCCGTCAGACTATAGCCAATTAATCGTTGCATATAGTCTATAAGTTCTTTATCACCTAAAAATATTTGTTCTAAGAACGCTAGCCACGTTGGACATTTCGCATTTTCATCAAACTCAATATTAGTGATTTTTGTTAAATGTAAGTTCCGATCATGCGGCTGCAGCTTACCTGTTTTCAAGTCAACAATACCGTTTTCTACATTGAACAAATATTTATGTCTATCAAAGTCCTCACGTTCTGCTGGAACCAATGGCATAAGGTCCTTGATGCTATTCATTCGAATATTTCTCCGCTCACACATACGAGCCCACTTCATTTCAGATTCATCTTCTGACTTATAAAGGCTCCGAAGAACTTTCGCTGTTATTCGTTCAATTTCTTTTTTTGTGTCCAACTTCCATCGTTTTCCGTCCCATATAAACCAACCAATGTCCGATACATATTTGATTACATGGCCATATTCATATGCGATACGTTCCGCATTTCCCAACTCTGTTAATCGGAATTTCTTTTTCGGCTTGTCCTCCACAACTTCTGCTGCCTCTTCATTAAGGAAATCAAAAGAAAATTCTTCGAATTGTTCCTTGTTATCTAAAATAGTTGTGGAAGTAGATGAAATAGCAGTTGCTATTGTTCTCTCACCATATGTTTCATTTGTATCTCTAAAATGGATAACGTCCCATTTGTCACGCATAAGACTTGATTCACGAAACATTGAATCCATTCGAGTTGCTGACTTTCCAGTCCAGAATGCTAGATGATTACATAAAGCAAGGTCACTCGCTGAATGATCGTCATTTATTAAGTTTCCGTTGTATAACGAACGAATCTCATCACCGTTTTTACTTCGAAACATTCTTTCCCACAAGGCTTCATTTGAAATTTTAATTTCGTCCTTTTCAAATTCTGCTAGGTTTACGCGTCCCTCAATATCACTATCATCAAAATATTTTTCGAACACCTCAGCTAGTTCATCTGTACGCTCATAAACATCATTAGAGTTTTCACGGTGCCCAGTGAAACTAAAATAACGACCGTATGAATAAATTTCTAATCCATGTTTAGCATTTTTGCGGCCAGTTCCTAAAACAGATTGTGGAAGGTTCCCTTTGATAATGATGTGGATCCCTTTCCCAGACGGCGAAAACTCTGTATAGCTGTCTAATGTATCAATAATTTCTGTTGCAAAAGTGTTTATTTTTCCATCAACAACACACTTATCAATATCTATTCCGATGTAATTGTCCTGCCTGCTGAACACGAAACCTATTCCGTCATAGTCACCTTCCAAATAGAATTTGACTGCTGTTGCAAATGTGGACCAAGTTCGTCTATTATTCGCCTGGGCCATTTCTCCAGTGACTTGATATGGAACTTTTGTCGGCTTACCATTTCGCTTTTCGAACTTCCACAAGATCCATTGCGGAAGGGCTTTTAACTCGGCAGGAATTTCATTAAAATTGTATGGATTTTCTTTCATTTTGCCCTCCGATTAGTCTTTTAGGGTATAAAAAAGAGAAGTCGGCAAAACCAACCTCTCTATGAAATTTTTAATTTGCTTTCAAAAATATTTCGTAACCTTTTATTTCGGAATGTCCCTTTTTTACTTCTCTTGATAGATAACCCTTTTTATGACCAAGAAACAAACTTGCTTTTGCCATACTTCTAAATACAATTGTTTCACTTGTATTTTTATCGAAAAGGATGACCTTTTTATTCGAAGACATTAGATCATTATCAAAAGCATGATTGTTATTCTCTTCATGGTTACACCATTCCAGATTCGAAACATGATTATTTTTTGGGTCCCCATCAATATGGTTAATGGATGTTTTATCTTTAACCCTTGGTATAAAAGCTTCTGCTACTAATCTGTGAACTAGGAAATCTTTCGATTTACCATCCTTCCATAGACTAACTCTGACATTTCTACCGTTTGGCGTTTTGTTCTTTAGGATACGTTGTTTCCATTTTCTAATTCCATGGTGTACTGTATGAGTTGTTTTTTCAGAATGAGTTCTAATCAGTCCTGTGTTACTCACTTCATATAACCCTTCATATCCAACTACATCCAACCAAGTAATTTTATCTTCCATTTGTCCTTACCTCAGAATGGAAGGTCACTATCGCCCACTGTTACCGCTGGACCACTTGTAATTGGATTTACATCCGACACATCATAGTATTTTGCTTTTGCAGCAGTACGTTTTTGTTTTTGGCCATCAACAACCTTGTCATATTCTTCATGTTTTACAGTAATTTTTAAATTTCTATTGATAAGTTGTTTGGCCATATCGTCTGCTGAAGTAAAGACATGGTTATTAGCGAAGCCACATGCTTTCAATAGTGAGTTAACAATTCGTACAGAAACATCATGTTCGAATGTAAACATGTTATAAAGCACTTTTGCTCCTTGATGTTTTTGAGGTACATCACTTCGAATCTCGAAATCTACTGTTAATTTATCTTTACCATTTTGTGTTTTACCTGCTACAGCATTGACAATAACAGCTTCATATTTTCCTTCCTCTACTAATTCAAAACCTACACTTGCATTTTCTTCATCGAATTTAAAAAAGCTCATCTTGTCATTTCTCCTTTTGGTTTTTAATTTTTTATTACTGGTGTTATTAATGCTTCTTGCTCTGTTTTTCCAGCTTGTACACGACATAAAGCTGTGCTACGACTTATTCCAAAGTCATCTGCCCATTCCGAAAAACTTCTTGTTACACCGTCAATCGTCACAAGTCTGTTGTTTCTTCTATTTAAATTTTGTTGCTTTCTTGTGGTCCAACGGCAGTTAGTTGGTTCATAGTTTCCGTTGTTGTCTATGCGGTCAATAAGTAAATCATTTTTATAACCATTTTCTAACGACCAATTTAAAAATGATGTAAAATCATTTCGCCATTCGTTACAAACAGCAATTCCTCTACCACCATAATTCTTAAAGTTAGGTATATTTTCGTTGTAGCAACGAGATTTCATATTGCACCAAATTCTATAAAGTCGCATTCCTCTTCTTGTCCCTGGCGGGTCGATTCTTTTACTCATTCATATCACTGTTTTTCTGGCACATAACCAATTTTAAAAATATCTTCATGAGCACAAGCCTTACGTTTATCCAGTTGATTCTTTGCAAAGGTATAAAGTGAAGGCTCTAAAACAAACCCATAATTTTTTGTTTCTTCATTGATAACTGACCTTGCAACTACTTGGCATAGACCCATAAAGTTGTTTATAATTTTGATTCGAATATCAGGATAAGCACGATTGACAGCTTGTCCACTAGGTAATTCCCATTTATCTGTGGTTTCCCACGCTGTAAATACAATACGCTTTCCTAACGTTTGGATAAATCGAACACTATCAATTATGAAAAAATCAATTTGCTGATAATTCGCTTGTGAAGGAACACGATTGTTTTTACCTTCTCGCCCTAAGTTTGCAAGCATTGATCTGGTTAACTCTGAAATGTTATCGAAAAAAATCGTATCGTATTTTGATAAGTCAGCTGTGGATAAATCTTTCATAAGTTCATTCCAGTTCTTCCAAGCTTCATAAGTATCAAATTGAACAATATCAATATTCGAGTTACCCGCTAATGGAGCTTGTGTTTTATCGATTGGAATATAAAGCGTCTTACCTTCTAAATAATTCGCTGTAGTGGTTTTACGCATTCCAGGATTACCATAAATCAAATACGTTGAGTTACTCATTGTAATTTTAGAAGCATTTGTGATTTCCAATTAATTCACTCCCTTTTTATCTAGCAAACCAAGGTTATATGCAGCTTTGGCCGTTACATGATCTACTAACACTCCATTAACTGTATTTGCATAAGGTGATACTTTATTTTTTGAAGGATCGTAGTATCCTGTTTCCAATTCCATTTCCGAAAAAGGATGATTAAGCTTTAGTACAGGGTACCAACCATCTAAATAGATTGTTTCGCCTTCCCTATCTTTGTAATACCAATCTGATAGTTCTGGACCTATTTCACTAGCTCCACATTCGTAACAATGATATGGGCCACATTGCACCATTCCCACCCCTACATCTACCCAATCGGCTTCCATGTACGATTTGCAATAAGGACACTCTCGTGTCGGCGTATCGTATGCACCCATTCTTATCCCTCCACAATCGACCGTCTTTTTATTCCAACAATCGCTTCTGTATATCCAGCAAGCTCTAGTTGCCTTTGAGCTTTTCTAAATACATAATCGATATTTTCATTTTCTTTTATGGATCCGTCAGGATTTAAATGTTTATTTGGAATCCATACATTTTGATTTGTTCCACCTAATGTAAAGCGTTTTGCTGCATATCTTTTATAATTTCGTTTAATAAGTTCTAACCTTATTCCTTTGTAATACTGAATCATTTCTAAACTTCCACACTATAAGAAATAGATTCAGGCTTAACCGTAACCCCTGGAACTAATTGTCCATCCTCATCCACAACAATCTTCTCACCGCTAATCTCAACAATTTTTAATTTCTTCTTGAGATCAGCCCATTTGACTTCCGTTTTTAAGCAATCATCCATTTCATTTTCGATAACATATTGAAGTACCTGGGACTTATCTTGTTGTTCCGGCGCTTCCTTACTCTTACGAGTTTTGGATTTACCATAAGGTGTACTAATAGTTTTCTGCTTAGGATCCGCTGCAAGTTGTTCCGCATGGTAACGTTTAATATGCCATTCAAAGAAGCCAATACTATCATGGATAGGCTTTAATTCGCTTTGCTCCCATTCGTTAATACGATCACGCTCAACATCTGCTAGCGTTGTAACTTGTTTTTCTTTCGCTTTAAGCGCTGAAATTTTACGGAATGCCCAATTTAATTGATTGATATCTGTAATTTCAAACTGTTGCTCCGCATCTTGTAATTGGTCCACTTCTAATAATTCATTTTGTTGTAATGCATTCATTGATATTACCTCCAAATGTATTTTTGAATTCCTTTGCAGTGTAAAGAGAAAAGTATATAAAACCGTTCCTTTTAAAATTAACTTGGAAAGAAAATTCCCAATCATCCCGTTTTACTACTTCTAATTCCCCTTCTTCATTTAAAAGTTTTTCTAATAATTGACGTCTCACATGAACCTCATTCTCTAAATAAACACCCAGAATCCCTTGTTCCTCAGCTAGACAAACAGCTTGTACACTATTTTCAATTGCTTTAATATCCATTATTGCCATTCCTCCCCTACAGCTTTTAAGGCTGCTATACATATGGCCATTGGGGCGCTTCTTCCTGTGGCTCCATGCCTACCATCAATAGAGCAATACATATTTCCTTGTTCTGTTTTCCCCATCACTTTCACAATACGTTCTTGGTCTTGTAACTTTTCAACCACTAACCAAGCATCCTCAATATTTGTACTAAACTTAGGTAATTGTGGACGAACAGCACCTATTGGAGTTTCTACCCACATTGATTTTAGAATGGATGTTTCAGGTGGCTTAATCCATCCCATAACCTTTTCTGCAACTAATTCATCGATTGATTTATCATTCATTTCAGAACGCTCCTTTACATGAAATCAATTCATGCTATAATAACTGTACATTTGTTTTCTTAAATCACCTGTTGGGGCAGGTGGTTTTTTTATTGTGCTTGAAAGCATTTCACATTGTGTTTCATAATTAAATATTTTTTAAGTTATGCTCAAGAACAATATCATTATTGAATACAAAGTATGTTTCACCACTTAAAATTTCTTCACCAGTTACATCCTCAATCGGATGATCGTCTTGCTTAACAACTGACTTGTTATTTTCTTTTTGTTCTTCCACAAGGATTGCATCTAAATTATCAGGATCAAGAAAAACTGGCGCCTTACCTATTGGATTTTTATATTCAATTTTTTCTAAAGCACCAAATCCATTTTTAAACGTGTTGAATTCCTCAACTGTAAAACTTGCTGTTGCACCTGATTTAAAAATGATCGTTACTTCTTTCAATTAACTCACCTCAAAATTTCAGATTATAACTTAACGCCTACTGTACATTTATCTGGATTTTTTCGTTTGGCCAATCTACGTTTTGCAGTTGGAGTAGTAAGCCATTTAATATAATCTGGCTGGACTTTTAACACTTCAGCACATTCTATAGCTGTACCCATGCACAAAAGTTTTTCACCTTTGTAAACTGCATATTCTTGTTTGGCCAATTAACTCACCTCCCTTCAAGATGAAACCTTACGGTTCATATTCTTTAATTGACACTTTGCTTCGATTTCAGTAATAAGTAATAACGCTGGACTCTTTCTCATTTCTGCACATCTTTTTACAATTTCAGATGCTTTCATTAATTTACTTGCGGATAATACTCCGTTCATTGTCGTTCACTCCTTTTTTATTTCCTTTATAAATGTACCTTGTAGTCAAAACACCTTTTTTTAAAACAACCTTTTTTTCATAATTCGACAAAAGTTTTTCATCAACTGACGACTCTACTTCTTCATCAACTCTCCAAAATCCAGCTTGAAGTAGAAATTCAGAAAGCCCCTCTGGAATTGGCAATTCATAACCTTCTAAAGTCACTTGGGTTACTTCAATACCTTCTCTAATTATCATTTCGCCCACCTTCTACATTTCAAAAGTAACTCTATTCTCAACTCTACTTAAAGTAGATTCTGTATTAAAAAAAATTTGATCATAACTAATTTCTAGCAAATCACAAATTTTCTTTGCATTTCCTACAGTAATCTCGTCAGGATGATTTTCCATATTCCTATATGTTTGAACATGGACATTTAGCTGTTGCGCCATTTCATTTTGAGTAAAACCTTTTAGTAATCGCGCTTGTTTAATAGTTAGAATCATCACTTTCACCTCGTTTCTATTCGCTTGTAAATCTATACTAATCTACTTAAAGTAGAATGTCAACACCAAAAAAACTATATCAATCTACCTTTATACCCTTTTAAAAACTTTAAAGTAGAATTTTTTTAACTTTATATTGAATAAATTCCACTTTAGGTATAATATTATAGATATAAAGTTGACGGAGGTCACTAAAATGAGCATAGGAAAAAATATAAAAAAATTAAGGAATAAACATAATATGTCTCAAAAAGAATTCGGAGAAATAGCTGGTGTTTCAGATAAAGCAGTATCAACTTGGGAAAAAGGGTTAAAAGAACCAAGAATGGGCGCAATTCAAAAAATAGCTGACCATTTTGGAATATTGAAAAGTGATATTATTGAAGATCAAGATTCTAAAGTTACTCAAATTAGACCTAATCAACCAAAATTAAAAAGTAATTGCAAGGAAGTGCCTTTACTCGGTGCTATAGCGGCCGGAATACCACTTGAAATGATTCAAGTAGAAGAATGGATTAACATACCAATCGAAGTAGCTGATCGCTATCCTAATGCTTTTTTAGTGAAAGTAATTGGAGATAGTATGAATAAAGTAATTCCATCAAATGCATTGGCACTGATAGATCCTGATAGTGAAATTAAAAATGGAGATATCACTGCAGTTGCAGTAAATGGATTCGATGCAACACTAAAAAGATTTTATAAATTCCAGGATGGAATAACTTTAGAGCCAGAAAGCTATAACCCTGAACACAAAACACAATTTTATGATTCTAAAACTCAAGAACATACTCCTGTTGTAGTAAAAGGGAAATTAGTTTGGTATATGGCGCCACTTAACGTTAAATTTTAAATATCAAAGGTGATTATTTTGGTTAAAGCAGCTATATATATTCGTGTAAGTACGCAAGAGCAAGTTGAAAATTATAGTATAGAGGTTCAAAGAGAAAGAATTAAAGCGTATTGTAAAGCCAAAAATTGGGATATTTATGATGAGTATATTGATGGAGGTTATTCTGGGGCTAATTTAAATCGCCCAGATATTCAAAGACTCTTAAAGGACTTAAAAAATATTGATGTTGTTGTTGTATTTAAATTAGACAGATTATCAAGGTCTCAAAAAGATACTTTAGAGCTTATTGAAGAACATTTTTTAAAAAATAACGTAGACTTTGTTTCCATCACAGAAACGCTAGATACTTCTACTCCTTTTGGAAAGGCTATGATTGGAATCCTTTCTGTATTTGCTCAGTTAGAAAGAGAAACAATTGCAGAAAGAATGCGAATGGGGCATATAAAGCGTGCTGAAAATGGTTTAAGGGGTATGGGGGGAGATTATGATCCAACAGGATATTTAAGACATAATGGGCGTTTAATTATAAAGGAAGATGAAGCAATGCACATCAAAAGAGCTTATGATTTATATGAGCAATATCTCTCAATCACCAGGGTGCAGGAAAAATTAAAAGAAGAAGGATACCAAGTTTGGAGATTTCGCAGATATAGAGATATTCTTTCTAACACTTTATATATAGGAAATGTAACTTTTGCACGGAAAACGTATAAAGGTCAACATGAACCTATCATTTCGCCAGAACAATTCAAACGTGTACAAGATCTTTTGAAACGTCACAAGGGACATAATGCCCATAAAACTAAACAAAGCCTGTTATCGGGGCTAATAACCTGCTCTTGTTGTGGAGAAAAGTTTGTAGCATACAGTACAGGAAAATCTACAGATGTTAAATCCAAAAGATATTATTATTACATTTGTAGAGCCAAGAGATTTCCAGCTGAATACGAAAAAAAATGTATGAATAAAACATGGTCTAGGAAAAAACTTGAAGATATTATTATTAACGGAATAAAAGATTTAACTTTCAAAAGAAAAACAACTAAAAAGAAAGAGAATAAAATTAACTATGATAGACGTATTAAAGAGATAGATAAACAAATGGAGCGACTTCTTGTTTTATTTACAACCAATACTAATACAAGTAGACAACTGCTAGAACAACAAATGGAAAAATTTAATTTAGAAAAAGAAAATCTTATCTTAAAAAAAGAACAGTCAGAGCAAGAGGTTCCTCTTTTAGATAAGACAATTGATAAAGCTATAAAGGTATTTGATACTTTGGAATTTAAAGATAAGCAAGTTTTAGTTAATAAGTTTGTAAAGGAAATATATATTGACCATGAAAACGTCGATATTATTTGGCGTTTTTAAGTCAATAAAATTTATGTATTCATTTCCGGCTATTCATACCGCCCAAATAAAAAAGGACCCTTTCTGTTTAATCGCTTCTACTACTCCCTTTGCAGCTCTATTTTGCCCTGGCGACAATACGCCTTTCCACTGTAAGGCATGAGGAAAACACTCTTGTTTCTCTTCGCAAACACTTCGAACAAGCATCGTACATTCACTTACCCGTCCCATCATGATACACTTCCGGCAATACGTACATACTTGATTACACCTTTTGCATAAAAAGGATGCAAATAGACGTTTTTCTTGATTCCCGCAACGTTGGCATATATAATCGGAAGATTTCCGAACAATTCCTTTTTCTAATACAATCTCCCCTCTACTTATGAAATCGTGCAACTGTTCTTTTGACAATGAAAGTTCGTGTAATAACATTTGTCTTCCTTTACGTATCATTAGACACCCCCTTCTCTACTTTACTTCCTTTTCATAACACTGTAAAAAATCAAAAAAGCCGATAACCTACTTATAAAATAGTAAGCTATCGACTTTATACACATATTTTATATGTTACAAATCTTAGAATCTACCATAACCTAAGAAATGTTTTTGATTGTAGCTGCTGCTTAAGCTAGAGTATGCAATACCTTTATCACCAGCATGAATCATTTGTCCATTACCAACATAAATACCAATGTGAGATGGACCTGCTTTGTAAGTACCTTGGAAGAATACTAAATCTCCTGGTTGTGGATTGTCTACTTTAGAAACAGAGTTCCAGTAACCAGCAACATCTTGACGACCTACACCATACACATAAGAGATAAAACCACTGCAGTCAAAACCGCCTTTTGATGGAGATGCACTTCCCCAAACGTATGGCATACCTAAATATTGCTGTGCTTTACCAATTACACCAGGAGCTGGTGTTGGAGCTGGATTTGGCGCTGGAGCTGGATTTGGTTTTTTCGATTCGTTTTTAGGCTGTTCTTTTTTAGGCTGTTCTTGCGCAGCTTGTCCGCCATTGTTTGCCGGAGCTGCTTGTTGTGTTTGAGCTTCTGCTTGTTGTGTTTGAGCAGCCGCTTCTTGTGCAGCTTTTTCTTGTTTTTCTTGTTCTTCTTTTTCAGCTAATTGTTGTAAATATAACGCTTGCTTTTCAAGCTCTTTTAATTGACCTTCTGTACTTGTCATATTTTTTACAACAGTGTCCATTTTACCACTTAATGCATTTACTGCTTCTTGTTTTTTCGCTTTTTCAGCATCAAGTTCTTTCTTTGCCGTTTCAATTTTTGATTGTGCTTCTTTCAGTTCTTTTTGCTTTTGCTTAACTGTTTCAACATCTTTTTTCACAGCTTCTTGATCGCTTTGTTGCGTTTTCATAATATCTTCATCAGATTCAAGAATTTTAGAAACTGAAGTTAAACGATCTACTAAATCAGCAATGTTCTTAGAGTTTACAACAACCTCTGTTACAACGTTCGTATTTGGTTGTTCTTGAAGCGCTACTAAACGTTTTCTTAGCAATTCTTCACGTTTTGAAATCTTTGTTTGTAATTCAGCAATATGCTTACTTTTCTTCTCAATTAATTGCTCTGTTTCAGCAACTTTTTTTGTTGTTTCATCAAGCTTCGCTGTATTCTCTTGAACAGACTTATCTAAATCTTGAATCGTTTTATTTAAGTCATTCATTTGCTTTTGAAGCTCATCACGTTCTTGTTGTTGTTTATGTAAAGTATCATTTTGTGCATTAATTTGTGTTTTTACGTCATCAATCTTTTCTGCAAATACAGTTGGTGCTACCATTGAAAACATCATTCCTGCAGCCAATGCGCAAGATGCCATCTTTAGCTTTTTCATTTTGTTTTTACACCGCTTTCCTTTTTTCTTTTCCGAATATAATCTACTAAAATTTATACCATAATTCGGCAGATTTTTTGTCAATGTTACGTTTTTGTAAAATAAATGTAATATTTTTTCGGAAATCCAAGCAAAAACCAACTCTAATTCTATATATATTTGTAGAATCATAAGAAAAAACATCGCTTTTTTTATATCATTGTTATCTATTTGTTACAGAAAAAAAACGTAGGGATCTCCCTACGTTTTTTCCAGTATACAAACCATTGCTTAACTTACTTTTATTTCACCCATTTTTCAGCCCAATTTTGGACCTCGTTCATAACACTTTCCAGTGATTTTCCTTTATCAGTTAGTCCGTATTCAATTCGGACAGGTACTTCTGGATACACATTACGAACAACAATGCCTTCGCTTTCTAATTCCTTTAGACGCTCGGACAACATACGATCGCTCATATTCGGGATAATATCAGCGATTTCTCTAAAACGCTTCGGCTCTTCTAATAAAGATTTAATAATTAAACCCGTCCACTTCTTACTAAGCAGTGTGAAGGCCGACTCGAACTTTGGACATAAGCAAGAATTATGCTCCATATGTTTCACCTCTCTTCTATTATAATATAGTTTCTTATAAAAAGTAAGCAATAAAACTTTCTTCATTTGAAATTATGTACATTTTATCATTCCCAAATATTTACTTGTCAAATAAAGTGGGAATTGAATTCACGTTTTTTCCTCACCACTACTAACTAGTCTTCTCAAATTGAGGGCCTACAAGCAGTAAAACTTCCACTTTTGAAATAGAAATACACGGTAAAATTAACGTAACATACCAATCCGTAAAAAAACTCTCTTCAAAAAAGAGAGCTTTTACATTTTTTATTTTGTATACCATCCTAAACCAATTGAGCCTTCTCCTAAATGCGTACCAATAACAGCTCCAAAATAGCTAGTGCGAATTGTAACATGTGGATATTTCTCTTGCAATTCTTGCTTCCATGCCTCTGCTTCCTCTTCACGATTTGCATGAATAATAACAGCTTCCATCGGCAGACCTTTACTCGCCTGCTCATCAAAAATTTCAACAATGCGCTTTAATGCTTTTTTGCGCGTACGAATTTTTTCAAAAGGAATAATAACTTTATCTCTAAAATATAATACCGGCTTCACTTGAAGTAAGCTTCCAATAAACGCTTGTGCACTATTCAAACGACCGCCTCGTTGTAAATGGTGTAAATCATCCACAACAAAATATGCATCAATCGACTTTTTCATCTCATCAAATCGCTTTAAAATCTCTTCAGGTGTCTTACCTTCACGCGCCATTTTTGCCCCTTCACGAACATAAAACCCTTGCACTTCACAACTGATTTCAGAATCATATGCGTAGACATCAATACCCTCTACCATCTGTCCAGCTGCTGTTGCTGTTTGATATGTCCCACTAATCCCACTTGAAAGGTGGATACTAATAACAGCATCATATTCTTTTGCTAATTCTTCAAACAGCTCGACAAACTTTCCAATTGCTGGCTGAGAAGTCTTTGGCAATTCTTCTTGTTCACGTACTTTTACATAAAAATCATCAGCTGTTATATCTTCTTCCTCTTGATAAGATGTTGTTCCAAAAACAACATTTAATGGAATCATGTGTATATTGAGTTCTTCACGAATATGCTTTGGTATATATGCTGTACTATCAGTAACAATAGCTGTTCTCATTTTCGTACCTACCTTATAAAAAAGTTTTTATTTCTAATTTTACACGAAAACTAGAAAAGGTGCATTAATGTATGAAAATGCTGGTTAAAAATTATAATAAACACCTCGACAAATTACAACAAAAACATTAAATTCCTGTCTAAATTTACGATATATTTTCAAAAAATGTTTGAATCTAAAAACGCTCCCTTTTACAATGTAAATACTAGTGATTCCGAAAGATAGGGGCGTATACCATTGTTATTACAATATTTAACAATCAAAGGCTACGGTGAACACGAAATTGTCATTCAAAAATCAAGATTTATCTGTTATATTAGCCGGGCGAAAACTGAAGAAGAGGCGCAAGAATTTATCCAAAAAATTAAAAAGCAGCATTGGAATGCGACGCATAACTGTTCTGCTTATTTAATTGGCGAACAAGACCAAATTCAAAAAGCAAATGATGATGGCGAACCAAGCGGTACAGCTGGTGTTCCAATGCTAGAAGTACTTAAAAAACGCGGCTTGAAAGATACCGTCGTTGTCGTTACACGTTACTTTGGTGGTATTAAACTAGGGGCAGGCGGTCTCATTCGCGCATACGGAAAGTGTACAAGCGAAGGAATTAACCATGTAGGTATAGTCGAACGAAAACTAATGCGTGTGATGAAAGCAGAAATTGACTATACATTACTAGGAAAAGTTGAAAATGAATTACGCCACTCTGAGTATGCTATCAAAGATATACACTACTTAGAGAATGTAACTTTTGATACGTATGTAGAAGAAAATCAGAAACAAAACTTTACCGATTGGATGATTGAACTAACAAATGGGAAATGTACAATTAAAGAAGGCGATATGTTGTACCTTGAACAAGATGTTCTACAATAAATCTTGTTCTGAGTGACAAATGGAAAAGACTATTCTAGCTTCCATTATGAAAATAGAATAGCTAAGATTATAACCTTACATTAAAAGGAGATTATATATGGAAGATCGTTATCATCATCTCCAGAAAAGAAGAGTAAAAAAGAAACGTAGACGTAAATTGGTTCTCTTTCTTATTTTTGCATGCCTATTCGGCAGTGTAGGGCTATACTTTCTTAATTCCTACTCTTCTCTTATGGAAATGTATACTGGCTTTACACGCGATAAATCCAAGTTACGTGCAGAAGATGTAGAAATTACAAAAACTCCATTTACCGTTCTTATTATGGGGATTGAAGATTATGCAACGGATGGGCAAAACGGTCGAACGGATTCCCTTATGTTTGCAACTGTGGATCCGAAATCTAAAAAGGTCTCCCTCATGAGTATTCCACGTGACTCACGGGTAACGATTGCAGGAAAGAATAAAAAAGACAAAATTAATGCCGCACATGCTTACGGCGGAGAAAGTATGGCAATCGACACTGTTGAAAACTTTTTACAAGTTCCTGTTGATCACTATGTAAAAATTGACTTTAAAGGATTTAAAGGAATTGTCAATGCAGTGGGGGGCGTTACTGTCGATGTCCCATTTGATTTTTGGGAACGTTCCGATACGAACTATGATAAAAAAATTCACTTTAAACAAGGAAAGCAAGATTTAAACGGAGAGGAAGCTCTTGCTTATGTTCGCATGCGAAAGCAGGATCCAAACGGAGATTACGGTCGTGCCGCAAGACAGCGTCAAGTACTTGCTGCTGTTGTACACAAATTGAACTCTGCATCAACCGTATTTAAAATTAAAGATTTAGCAGATGTAGTTGGAAAATATATAAAAACGGATATACCAATCTTTGATGGGCTCGCTGTTTACAAGAAATTTTCTGATTTCGATCCTTCTCATATCGAAACGTTAAAACTAGAAGGAGAAGACAAGAAAATAGATGGTATCTATTACTTCATTCCAGATGAAATGAGCATGCAAGTCACTCGTAATTCGATTAAGAAAAATATCGGAAAAGCTGATGAACAAACAGAATCAACAACTGATACAAACGAAGGAACAACAGAGCAAAATAAAGATGCAAACCAAAATGAATCTTCACAATCAGGTGCAAACGATGAGGAAAAACCTACTGTAAACAAAAAGACACCAGAGCCACCACCATCTACAAATGCTCATGCAGAGTGGATTATGCGAAATCATCAATAAAAAAGAGCCGATGCTACTCGATCGGCTCTTTTTTCGTTATTTATTAAAATGTTGTAAGATTGCTTCTACAATACGTTCTGAAGCACGACCATCACCGTAAGGATTGGATGCCTGCGCCATTTTATCATGCGCTTCTTTATTTGATAATAACTCATCCGCAAGTGTAAAGATCGTTTCTTCATCTGTACCTGCTAGTTTCAATGTACCTGCTTCAATTCCTTCTGGACGCTCTGTCGTATCGCGCAGAACAAGAACTGGCACACCAAGAGATGGAGCCTCTTCTTGCACACCGCCTGAATCTGTTAACATTAAGTAAGAGCGAGCTGCAACATTATGGAAATCAATTACATCTAGCGGTTCAATTAAATGAATGCGGCTATGATCTCCTAAAATGTCGTTGGCTGTTTCACGTACAACAGGATTCATATGAACTGGATATACAACTTGTACATCTTCGTGTTTCTCAACAAGGCGCTTAATAGCACGGAACATGTTGCGCATTGGTTCCCCTAAGTTCTCGCGACGGTGCGCCGTCATAAGAACAAGACGGTCATTACCGAGCTTCTCTAGAACGGGATGACTATATGTTTCTTTTACAGTTGTTTTTAGTGCATCAATTGCCGTATTTCCTGTTACAAAAATACGAGACTCGTCTTTATTCTCTTTTTGTAAATTCGTTGCTGATTTTGCTGTTGGAGAAAAATGCAGATCAGCCATCACACCTGTTAATTGACGGTTCATTTCTTCTGGATACGGAGAATACTTATCCCACGTACGAAGTCCTGCCTCAACGTGACCAACAGGAATTTGATTATAAAAAGCCGCAAGACTCGCAATAAATGTCGTTGTTGTATCACCGTGAACAAGAACGATATGCGGCTTTGCTTCTTTCATTACTTGATCCAGACCTTCTAAGCCACGTGTTGTAATATCAATTAAAGTTTGACGGTCCTTCATAATATTCAAATCAAAGTCTGGTGTAATTCCAAAAATGTTTAATACTTGATCCAACATTTGACGATGTTGCGCTGTTACAGTCACAATCGATTCAATTTTATCTGGATGCTTTTGCAACTCTAATACAAGAGGTGCCATTTTAATCGCTTCTGGACGTGTTCCAAAAATCGTCATTACTTTTAAACGTTCAGTCATTTCACTGCCTCTTTTCTTTCACGAATTACAATGTCACTATGATACTTGATTATAGACAAAAATAAAGCAAAGCAAAAGTAAGTGCTTCATTAGACAATAATTGAAACATTACGATTACAAATACTCTTTCTTCCTATCGAGTAATAATCGATTTTATGTTTCTTCACATCCTCATCAGTATAACAATTTCTCCCATCAAATAAAATAGGCTCTTTCATAAAGGCAATATATCTTGCTAATGGATACATACGAATAGATTCCCATTCTGTTACGATAAACACTGCATGAGCTCCAACTATTGCTTCATCCATTATCGCTTCATATTGAATTTCATCACCAAATACTTTTTTAAGATGAGAAAGGGCTTGTGGATCGTATACAACAACATTCGCTCCTATCTTGATTAATTCTTGTATGACGACAAGAGATGGAGCTTCTCAAATATCATCTGTATTTGGTTTGAAAGATGCTCCTAACACGACTATTCGTTTTCCTTTCATATCTATCACTTGTTTTGCTTTCTCAATTAACAATCTTTGTTGATTATGATTCACTTCAATGACAGCCTTTAACAGTTTAAAGTCATGGGCAACATTTCCAGCGATTTGAACGAGTGCTCCAGTATCTTTCGAAAAATAAGAAGATCCCTGCGCTTCCTCCTTTCACAGATAAATGCACAATTGCGATACTTCTAAATACGACATACGAGTAACCGTTTTGATAAAGGAAAAGTGAGATACTACTTCTATTATATGAACCGACTTTTCTTTCTTTTTTTAAAATTTTGTAAAAGAAAACTATCTCTTTTTTTATATTTTTTACAAATATATCGTCACACGTTATGTAAACTTCCATATTTTAACGTGAAACGTACGTATTCTAACGTGTAACACTTATAGTAAAGAAATTATGATACAAACTCCACTACACAGGTTGAAACGGCTCAGTCTATCTCAAGATGCAGAGAAAACAAAGAAAATAGACGAGAATGAAGGAGTACGTAAACGTCTGATTTATGAAGGCTAATCATCAGTGAGAGATGAAGAAGCCCCCCTTTACTCTCTATATAGAAAGTGTTACAGAACCTTTACAACATACTTCAATGGCATGATATTTGTCATATATTTTATCTATTTCCAATTGCAGTGAATAGAAAAAAAGATTGAATTCTACTCTTTTTGTGATACCATATGTTATGAGCCTGCAAACAAACATCATAATTTTCAGATAAATCATTTAGAAATTAAGTTAAATTATAAAAGGTGGGGTATTAATGGACTCACAAGTGATTTATGCAGTTTTGGCATCTTTCATTACTGTACTCGTAGTCACTCCGTTCGTTATCAAATTAGCTTTTAAAATTGGAGCGACAGATAAGCCAAACGCACGTAAAGTACACCAAAAAATTATGCCTCGTCTCGGTGGACTGGCAATCTTCATTGGTGTAGCTGTAGGATTTATTGTTAGTGGATTATATGAGCAGAGAATGCTATCAATAACTTTAGGTGCTGTTATCATCGTTATCATCGGGATTTTAGATGATATGTATGAATTATCAGCAAAAGTAAAATTCGGTGGACAACTATTAGTTGCAATACTAATTGCAAAGAGCCAACTGTTAGTACAAGTCCTTTATATTCCGTTCTTAGGAGATACAGAACTTGGACTACTCGCATACCCAATTACCGTATTTTGGATTGTCGGTATTACAAATGCGATCAATTTAATTGATGGTTTAGATGGATTATCAGCTGGTATTTCCTCCATTGTTCTTGCAACATTGGCATATATGGCCTTTACAAGCCCAATGGGAACTGGGGCAGTCATCATCTTGCCATTAGCGCTTATCGCACTTGCAAGTACACTTGGCTTTTTATTCTATAACTTCCATCCAGCAAAAATCTTTATGGGAGATACAGGTGCACTATTTTTAGGGTATTGCATTTCTGTTATATCATTACTTGGACTATACAAAAGCGTAACGTTATTCAGTTTCATCGTTCCTATTATCATTTTAGGTGTTCCTGTTTTTGATACGACATTTGCGATTATTAGACGTATTGTAAATAAAAAACCAATTTCCGCGCCAGATAAATCGCATTTACATCACCGTCTGTTAGCGATGGGATTCTCACATCGAACAACGGTACTCATCATTTATGCATTTGGTATTTTCTTTAGTGTAAATGCCATTATTTTCACTAGCGCAACATTATGGTTATCGATTATTCTTTTATTCGCTTTGATTTTCTTTACTGAAATCGTCGCTGAAATAATCGGTCTTGTGCACGAACGATATAAACCAATTATTTCCTTTTATAAAAAAGTGAAAAAACGTGAAGAATAATAGTAGTATTGCCTTTATTACTACAATATATTCAAATAGCATCCTTTCTTTTTACGAGAGGATGCTATTTTTATTTCCAAAATATACTTTGTTTGAGAGTGAATAGATTGGATAAAGATATACATATAAAGAAGATTATGAGAAGAACCTCTCTATTCCTTCTTGCATCTTTGATTGCGAAACTGAGGGTGAGTATAATGATGAAGCGAGTATGTCAATGTATGATAATACTTTTAGCTATGATGATATGTACAGCATCTTATAGTGAAGCAGCGACGAACTCTCTAGTTGAACATCGTTCTACTATCCAGACTGCTGCACTTCCACAAAAAATTGCGTACTTAACATTTGATGATGGACCAAACAAATATACATCACAAATTTTAAACATCTTAAAACAAAAAAATGCAAAAGCTACCTTCTTTGTTATTGGTGGAAGAGTATCTCGTTATCCCCAAACAACGAAACGCTTAATCAGTGAAGGACATTACATCGGACTCCATAGTATGTCCCATGATGCAAAACGTTTATATACTGGAGATCCGTCCATTTTAATTTCGGAAATGATGCAAGCCCAAAAAATTGTCCAGCAAGTAACAAAGTTAAACTCCCGTCTCGTTCGTGTTCCCTATGGCAGCATGCCATATTTAAAAAAGAACTATCGAGATGCACTCGTTTCTGCTCATTATAAATTGTGGGATTGGACAATTGATACATATGATTGGAAAAGCCACAATAATCCTTCTGCGGTTCTAGAACGTGTGATGAACCAAAGTGATGAACCAGTAGAAGTTATTTTAATGCACGATTCAAGCGTCACCGTACAAATCCTTCCTAAAGTAATTGATTATCTTCAATCAAAGGGTTATACACTTCTTTCTTATAATCCCTCCTCCCATGTAGAGGTAAACTTTTGGAAAGACACAAGATTGTAACAGCTTTAGTATATATGCTAAAGCTGTTTGTTTTTCCTCTTTCCACCCTTCTCATTTTTGTGTACAATTTTAAATAGTGATGAAGTTTCGAGGTGAAGAAAAATGAAACGAATTGACCTCATCTATGATGCAATACAGAAGGGGAACTACACAGAGGGCGTAACAGCATCTGATTTGGCTACACTTTTACAGCTAGACCGCGCAAATGTGAGCAGCGATTTAAATAAACTCGTGAAAGATGGACGATTATGTAAAACAAATACAAGACCTGTTCGTTTCTATATAGACTTAAACCCTCTATTGGAAACGCCTTCAACAGGTAGCACCGCACTTGACGATTTCGCAAAAGAAAACACAAGTCTTAAAATTGCAATTGAAAAGGCAAAAGCTGCCGTACTCTATCCACCAAATGGTATGCATACATTACTACTTGGAGAAACAGGTGTTGGAAAATCTATGTTTGCCTCCTTAATGCACGAATACGCAATGGAAGTCAATCAACTGCAAAAAGACGCACCCTTTATTATTTTTAACTGTGCTGACTATGCGAATAATCCGCAGCTCTTGCTTGGACAACTCTTCGGAATCAAAAAGGGTGCTTACACTGGTGCAAATGAGCAAAAAGGATTAATTGAAAAGGCCCATGAAGGCATTTTATTTTTAGATGAAGTACATCGTCTTCCGCCAGAAGGACAAGAAATGCTCTTCACGTTTATCGATCGTGGTGTATATCGTCACCTTGGTGAAACAGAAAATGAACGTAAGGCAAAAGTATTAATTATTGCAGCAACAACAGAGGAACCAAATTCATTTTTATTAAAAACATTTACAAGGCGAATTCCAATGACGATCACATTGCCACCGCTTCGAGAACGAACATACGAAGAACGATTTATACTTTTGCAGCTTTTTTTTACAAATGAAGCCATTCGTCTCAGAAAGAACATACATGTGAGTCCAAATGCAATGCGTGCCCTCGTCTTTTATCAATGTCCAAATAATATCGGACAATTGAAAACAGACGTCCAAATTGCATGTGCAAAAGCCTATTCTGATTTTGTAACAAAAAAACGAGAATCTGTCCGCGTCTCGAGTACCGATTTGCCATGGTATATAAAAGAAGGGCTCTTTATTGAAAGAAAAAGCCGTCACTTATACCAAGTGCCAAATGAAACGTTTTTATTTACAAGTGATAAAGGGTGGAGCAAGCACAAACTAGACAATCAACGTACATCTATTTATGAGTACATCGATCATAAATATGAAGAACTTCAAGCTCGAGGGATTGAAGAAGATGAACTAGAACTGCTCATTGAAAATGATATTCAAAGCTTCTTCGTTCAATATTTTAATCAAATGTCTAAAACAACCAATCATGAAAATGTGTTTAAAATTGTGGACCATCGCATTGTTTCTGTATGTGAAAAAATTGTCTCACTAGTAGAAAAACACTTAGCTAAGACTTTTGATGAAAAGGTATTTCTTGCTTTAAGTTTGCATGTACAGACAACTTTACAACGAATACGAAGTGGGAAACAAATCCATCACCCACAGCTGAACCAAATTCGAACAAAATATAAAGAAGCTTTCTCTGTAGCAATGAAGTGCATTCAAGTTTTAGAAGACGAATTACAAATCACGATGCCAATTGACGAAGCCGGATTTTTAACAATGTTTTTCGTTGTCGATCCACTTCCCACCTCACAAGCGGAAGTAAAAGTCTTAATTTTAGCTCACGGAAATGGTATTGCAACTGAAATGGCTAATGTCGCCAATGAGCTTCTTGGTATGCATGAAGTAACTGGCATCGATATGCCACTACACGAATCGCCAAAAGACTTTTTAGAGCGTGTAAAAGTCTACATGCGAACACTTGAACATATAAACGGCCTTCTCTTACTTGTAGATATGGGATCGCTCGCTTATATAGGAGATATATTAGAAACTGAATTTCAAATTCCAGTTCGCGTCCTCTCTATGACGAGTACACCGCATGTATTAGAAGCCGCTCGAAAGGCTCAGCTTGGCTATTCATTGGATGCTTTATATGAAACCGTAAAAAATTTAACACCTTTTTATTTACATGTACACGAAGAAAAGAAAAAACCATTGTCTCCAATGAAATCAGTTATTTTAACAGCCTGCCTAACTGGCGAAGGAAGCGCGATTGCTATTCAAAAGATGCTTGAAAATTATTTGCGCTTTGATAAAAATTTAATTGAAATTATTCCCATCAGCATCGTTCATCAAAAAGATTTAACAAAGATGCTTGAGAATATAAAAAAGGAACGAAATGTCATTTGTATTGTAACCAATTTCGATGTGCAAGTACCATGCTTAACTTACCATTTCCAAGATATCGTAAACTATAAAGCCATTCAGCCAATTCAAGAACTTATTACGTATGAAGAAACATACGCTAAAATGGCTGATATTCTCGGACAACAAATGCAACGAGACGACGGAGCACTCATGATTAAGACGATTCGTTATACATTAAATACAATTCAAGAGCTCATCTCCTTGCAGCTAAATCCCGATAGCCTAATGGGCGTCATCTTACATATGAGTTGTATGATTGATCGTCTTCAAAAAGGAGAGAGTCTACTTCCTTATCCAAACCGAGAAGCTCGTCGCCAAGATGAATATTGGATGTATATGAAAGTAAAAAAAGCGCTGCAACCAATTGAAAATACATTTACAGTAAACATTCCAGATGATGAAGTATTTTATGTGATGGACTTCTTCATCAAGAATCAACCGCAAAAAGATCATGAAACAAACGAACGCCCGTGAAACTTCACGGGCGTTTCTTAATCCGTCTTATTCTTCCTCGTATCTCCCCTTTTTTAAAGGTTTCCGTATAAACATTCACATATGCATTTGCATGTTCGATTTCTTTCAAAAGCTGCTCAAATGTCTTTCGTTGTAAAGGCCCTTCTAAATCTTCAATCGTTACTGTCCCTTTAACAATTCCTTGATCTACACTTATCCCATGCTTCACAGGCCCATATAAAAACAAAACTTCTGGCCCCACTTGATTCTTTCTTCCGAGATGAATTTGACATGATATCACTTTCTCTATTTCCTTTACTATTACTCTATAATGGATTTTCGTTAAATCACTATTAAAAATAAGCTCGACTACACCATAAGCGTTCGTCTTTACAGGAGGTACTTCCCTCTCTCCTTTTAACCTAGCAAAGAAATGTTTTGTCATACACGCAACATTCTCCTTATATAAAATTTACTTTACACACTCCTGTAACTAATTTATTGCTAAGGCATAATCAATTATGACCTTTTCCCTTTCATTCCCCATTCCACACATTTATAAAAACTTTACAAAGCAACGACTCCCCTTATATCACGCGCTTAAATTTTCATTTTCTTTAGATGATCCTTTGAAAAAAGACAACTTCTTTTATGAAGCCGCCTTTTTTCACTTTTAAAATTTTACAAGCTCTATTCCTTCCGGTAAGCAAGTCTCTGTTAAAATTTGTAGTTCTTTTACGCGGTCCATCACGTAAGAAGATCGCTTCAATAGCTCCGGATCAATATAGGCCGGATGTACCATAACTTCTACCGTTTGCTCACCCTTCACACGTTCTTTTAGTTTTAGAAAATAATCTTTCTGCACGCCAGCGCTATAAAAGTCACAATAAAATACATCTGAAAATGGAAACACCGCTTTTTCCTCTTCGCAGCGACGAACGGGCACGTTATATTTAGCTGCCAATCGCTTCATGACATCATGTAAAATAGGCAAACCGTGTATATGATGATGACTATCTAAATGCGTGACTCGTAATCCAAATGATAAAAATTTTTCAATTTGAGCATTCCATTCTCTCTCAACCTCTTTTGGATTAAATCCCTCTTCTCTTACAATACTTTGTTTATGAAACAATCCCGTTTTTTCATCTACGAGGGATGGAACGTTCGTAAGGAGCGGCTTTCCAGCAGTTAAAACGAGATGTACCCCTACTCCTAATGATGGATATTCATTTGCTAAACGAACCGCATGTTCTACCGCTGGCATGTTCATCATCATTGTTGTCGAATTGACAATCCCATTTACATGACCATGAATAATCCCGTAATTTGTACCTTCTGAAAGACCGAAATCATCTGCGTTTACAATTAATTGAATCATCATTTCCCCTCCTTATTCAAGAAAAAAGCGGGCTTAGTAAGCGCCGCTTTTTATTTCTCTATTTTTTTAAAGAACTGCGGAAGATGTTCTTTATGTGCTTCCAACATTTCATCTAAAATTTGTTTTGCCACTTTATCTGATGGTACAAGTGGGTTAATTGTCATTGCAAGCAGTGCTTTATGATAATCTCCTGTAACAGCTGCTTCAATTGTTGTGCGTTCAAATGATTTAATTTGCTGTACTAAACCGCGAACTGGAACTGGTAAGTCCCCGACCGTTACTGGTTTTGGACCATCCTTTGTAATGATGCAGTTTACTTCAACAGCAGAATCGTGCGGTAAGCTTGCAATAGTACCGTTATTTCTCGTATTTACAGGCTGAATGTCACCTTTATTATTGTAAATAGATGTAATTAAACTACATGCTGCATCGCTGTAATACGCGCCACCTCTTTTTTCTAATTGCGGTGGTTTAATATCTAAGTTTGGATCTTTATATAGTTCAAATAAGTCTTCTTCTAATTGTTTCACTACTTCTGCACGTGTTCCTTTTTCTAAAGAAGCTTGTTTCTCTTCTTCTAACATTTCACGTGTTTTATAATAATAGCGATGATACGGACATGGAATCGCACGCAGCGCACGAATAAAATCTGGCTCCCAATCAAGAGCAGCGATATTTTCCATCGTAATTTGGTTTTCTGGATCCGTTACAAGTTCCAACACACGATCCATCACACTTACCCCGTCTAAATACACATCTAATCCGTAAACCATATGATTTAAACCTGCAAAATCAACTTGTACGCGGCTTGCATCCACTTCAAGAAGTTTTGCAAGACCCATACGAATACCGATTGGAACGTTACATAGTCCAACTACTTTTTCAATATTTGTATAACGAAGTACAGCTTCCGTTACCATACCTGCTGGATTTGCAAAGTTAATTAACCAAGCATTTGGGCAAAGCTCCTCCATATCTTTACAAATATCTAAAATAACAGGAATCGTTCTCAACGCTTTGAATAGACCACCAGGGCCATTTGTTTCCTGACCGATTACATCATATTTTAATGGAATTGCTTCATCCTTCGCACGCGCTTCTAATAAACCAACGCGGAGCTGCGTTGTAACAAAATCTGCATCTTTCAATGCTGCGCGGCGATCTAATGTAAGATGAATATCAATTGGTAAGCCGGCTTTTTTCACCATTCGTTTCGCTAAATTACCAACAATTTCTAATTTTTCTTTTCCAGCCTCAATATCGACTAACCAAATTTCACGAACTGGCAATTCATCATATCTTTTAATAAATCCTTCTATTAACTCTGGTGTATAACTAGAGCCACCACCAATTGTAGCAATTTTAATCCCTTTCATACTTTACTCTCCTTTCGCATCCAGCTTTTTATATAGATCAATAAATTCTGTTGCTAATTCTTTTACTGTAATCGCATTCATTAAATGATCTTGTGCATGAATTAAAAGGACACTAATCTCTGTTTTTTCTCCTCTTGCTTCTGATTGTATGAGTTCTGTTTGAAAATGATGTGCTTCATTAATCGCTTCTTTCGCTCTCCCCATTGCTTCATCTGCCGCTTGTAAATCTCCTTGTTTTGCATATTGCAATGCTTCCATTGCATAACTTCTTGCATTCCCGCTGTGTAAAATTAATTGAAATGGAATTTGTTCTGCTGTAGTCATCTTTATTACCGCCCTCTCTATTCCGTTCAAGCTTGGCATCCCTTCTGCTTGAACCTCTCTATTACATTATTATTTTCATCTTATTTTGATGTTCTTCTAGATATTTTCTATCTTGTTTAGAAAGTGATTGTTCTCACAGACTATGTGAGCCTGTGAGAACAGTCATGATTACATAGGTATAGATTGATCGTTTCCTTGCGCTGCTGCCTTTTCAGTGCGTACAACAGAGCGATCACATAATACAACGAATGGATAGTAAATCACCATCGCAAGAACAAAGTTAAACAATTGTAGAATTGCACCAGAAATATGTCCCCCTGTTACAAGATAACCACTAATAACTGGTGGTGTTGCCCATGGAATCATTGCAACTGTTTTTGGTACCCATCCAAAATAAAGAGCTGTATAAGAAGTAATAACAAGTACAATTGGTGTAATAATAAACGGAACGAATAGAATTGGATTTAAAATAATTGGTGTACCAAAAATAACTGGTTCGTTAATATTGAATGCACCTGGTCCAATTGACAGACGAGATACACCGCGTAATTGCGCGCTTTTTGCGACAATTAATACAACAACTAAGAATGCTAATGTTGCTCCGGAACCACCAAGATATACGAAAGTATCAAAGAATGGCTTTGTAACAATGTTCGGAACATCAAATGCAGATGTGCCATCTTGGAATAATTTAATATTTTTCTCTAATGCCGGTAAATATAATGGCTCAATAATACCTGCCACAATATTTGGACCATGTAATCCAAAGAACCAAAGTACATGAACAAATAAAACAACAATAATTGCACTTGGTAATGAACCCGCTAAGTTTTGTAATGGTACTTGAAGTGTATGAAAGATGAACTCATGAACACTTGTACCTGCTAATTTCACTGCTAATGTAATAAATGATACAACTGTTAAAATAACAAACGCTGGAACTAATGCTGCAAAAGATCGAATAACCGCTGGTGGTACCCCATCTGGCATTTTAAGAGTGATTTCTCTTTGTACAAAAAAGCGAAATACTTCCGTCACAAGAAGTGCAACAATAATTGCTACGAATAAACCTTGAGCACCTGTCCAAAGGAAGTTCAAACCGCCTTCTTTTGGAGTTACTGGAGTCAGAATAATTAAAGAACAAAATGAGATAAGACCTGCTGACAATCCATCAACATTATAAGATTTCCCTAAGTTATAAGCTGTCGTAAATGCTACACTCAGCGCCAAAATGGCAAATGAACCAGTCCACATTCCGCCTCCAACATCTTTCCAAACTTCACCAAATGTATCTTTCATAAAATTTTGGAAAACTTCAGATGGAAAACCATTCACAAGTGATGCAAGCGCCCCCACTAAAATCAATGGCATAACCGCAATAAATCCATCACGAATCGCCGCTAAATGACGTTGCGATCCGATTCTACCAGCAACTGGAACAATATACTTCTCCATAAATGCAATAAACTTTTGCATTTCATTTCCCTCCCTAATTATTTTTTAAGTGTTAACGCATGATCTAATACTGCTTCTCCATTCATCATGCCGTAATGCATTGGATTAATTACATCGATTCCTACATTTCTTTCATCTGCAAGCGGTTTCAAAGAAGAGAGCATGTAACGAACTTGTGGTCCCAGTAATAATACATCCGCTTCATCAATATTGTTTTTTACTGCATCACCAGATACAGCCCAAATCTTTCCTTCTAGACCACGGGCTTTTGCAGCGGCTTCCATTTTTGTAACTAGTAAACTTGTAGACATTCCTGCTGAACAGCAAAGTAAAATATTCATAAATAAGTCCCCCTATGATTGTAAATTATTTTTTATTTTTCTTTACGCCTTTTATTAATGCAATTACCGTGCCAACTTTTATAAACAGCTAAAAACCAGCACTTTTTATATGTATTCTCATTGTGTGTTGCCGCTTTCATTCAGTGTGTCACCAAAATATGTATAGTGTGTTATGAAATAACACACTTTTAACACATAACGGTAGAAAAAGAATTTACTGTTTAAAAATAAAACTACCCCCACCTCCTCTATATGAGTTTAAGGTGGGGGCTTACTAGCCTACATTTTCATCCTTTATTTAAGCAGCTTATTCAATTCCTGAATTTTTTTCCTCCAATAGATCGCCATTACATACCATATAATGAAGTAAATAAGAATGAAACTACTTATACAAATTACGATTGGAATAGGACGAGCTGGAACCCATCCCATCCAGATTGCAATCGGTAAAAATGTACCTAGCAAAATGATAAAATGCACAATCGTTTGTGTTAATATCCCCCACTGTTCTTTCTCAAATACAAAAGAAGCAAAAGAAAAAATTACCCCGACTATATTCGCGATCCCAAGATGAAAAAGTAACGTCTTTGTCTCTAGTACATCCATTCCATTCGCATAGCCAATCCATAAAAATAATAGACTATACATCATCGCCATCGCTATCCCTGTAAGCACTTTACTCCACACTCTCTCAAACAATGTAACCATATCCCTATCCTCCTCCCATATTTAAAGTTTCTTTAATAAGCGGTACATATTTTCTTGAAACATACTCCTTCATCCCATTTGAGAAGCGCGCACACATCGTGCCACTAAAAGACATTTCAAAACTCGTTACATGTTTTAGATTTGCTAATATAGATTTGGAGAATCTAACAAAATGGTCCCCTTGTAATTTTATTTCTAATTCATACAAGCGCGATTTCACTTCCAGAATGCCCTTTATTGTTTGAGCCATTACTTTGCGATCCTCTGCATAAAACCAATAAATATCTTTCGGTTCCAACACATAATATTGTTGTTCAAATATCCCCACAATTTGCTTCATATTCCCCCCTTCTATCCTTTTTAAAAGTTGCTGAACTTCATCAGTCACTTCTTTTGCTTTCACAATAACCTCTACCTCATCTTGTGATGGATTTAATTCAAGGTGAATCTTCAATTGCTCCACCTCCTTACGCTTCTATTGTTACATATATTTCAAAAAAAGGAATGAACAGGTGTATAAGTGGTGTTGTTTTCGTCATAACCGACTCGTTTTCGAACATAAAAGGTGGCGAGATGGCAAGAGGTGTTGAAATATGTCGACTGGTCGATATCTCGTGTCGAACCGCCGATATATTTTAACTTGCGTCGATAAAAGAGGAAGAATCGCCGATATATTTGATGTTAGGAAGAATAGAAAAACCTGTGCCAAAGGCACAGGTTTTTCTATTCTTCCGCTATTTTCTTATATAATGCAATAAACTCACTAGCTAATTCTTTCACTGTAATTGCATTCATTAAATGATCTTGCGCATGAACCATAAGCAATGTAACCTTTGTTTGATCTCCGCCAGCTTCTCTTTGAATTAAATCCGTCTGCAAGCTATGAGCTTTCTGTAACTCTTGAAGCGCCTTTTGTATTTTAGCTTCTGCCTCCTCAAACTCTCCATGCTTAGCATGACTGATTGCTTCCATCGCATAACTTCTTGCATTTCCTCCGTGTAAAATTAAATGAAAAGCTTGCGTTTCTAACGTATCCATTTGAATTCCCTACTCCCCTTTTTCTTCAGCTATTTTTTGTTTGTCCCACATTTTCAAGAACGGTAAATAAATGAAAAACGCGAGTACAAAGTTCACAATTTGTAAGACAACCCCTGAAACTTTTCCTCCTGCCCCTAAATATCCGCTAAAAAGAATCGGTGTCGTCCACGGTACAGCTGCACCGCTTGGTCTCGCCACAATTCCCCACTCCATTGCAAAATAGGAGATAATAGTTAACACAACTGGCACAAGTATAAACGGAACAAGCAGTAGTGGGTTCAAAACAATCGGCATTCCAAACGTAACCATTTCATTAATATTAAATAAGCCAGGGACAACTGATAATCTACTTAAACTCTTTAATTGCTGACTTCTTGCAAATAATAACATTGCCACAACAAGAGCAAGCGTCGCACCAGAGCCCCCAATATAAATCCATAGATCAAAAAATTGTGCTGTTATCGTATTTGGAAGCTCGTTTCCTTCCTGAAACGCAATGCGGTTTTGATCCATTAGCGATAACCAAATGGGACTCATCACACCGCCTACGATAGTCGCCCCATGAATACCGCATGCCCAAAGAACATGAATAAGAATTATTGCTACTACTGCTCCAAATAGACTTGCTCCCAGTGCACTCAGCGGTGCTTGCAAAATCTCTCCTACTATACTATGAATGCTTTGGAAACTTGTTTGTTCTAAAATTAAACGAATGATCCAAATCACTGTTACAACAATAAAACCTGGAACAAGCGCCGCAAATGAGCGTATAACAGCTGGCGGAACTGTTTCTGGCATTTTAATAATCATCTTCTTCTGTACCATAAAGCGATACATTTCCGCAGAAATAAGCGCGATAATCATCGCTACAAATAATCCTTGACTCCCCATTAGCGCCGTAGGAATTACACCCTCCACTAATACACTCTCTTGTGTATTAGGTATAATATGTATCACCTGATACGGCGTTGCGAGTAAAAAAGAAACAAGTGATAACGTCCCTGCCGCCAATGCATCTACTTTATACTGCTCACCTAATCTGTAAGCGATTCCAAAACTTGCTATTAAAGACATTATATTAAATGTTGCTCCAACTGGATACCCTAATGCCTTTTGCCAATTTTCTCCGAATAAACTTGCCATGAACTCACTGTATCCTGGAATTGGCAAAGCACTAACAATAAGAAAAAAGGAACCAATAATTAAAAAGGGCATTGTTAAAATAATCCCGTCACGAACAGCTTGTAAATGACGCTGCTCTGCAATTCTCCCCGCCACTGGCATAACGTACTTCTCTAAAAGCTGGATCATTTACCCCACTCTCCTCATGCTTTCATTGACAGCGCTGCTTCTAAAACAGCTTCTCCATTACAAAGTCCGTAATGTACAGAGTGAATGACATCAACAGGTATTCCTCTTTCATTACACATTTTCTTCATTTTTGGCAGTAAATAACGCACTTGCGGACCAAGTAACAGCACATCTACCTCATCTATATAACTTCGTACTTCCGCTCCTGATACGGCTGAAATCTTTACTTTGATTCCTTTTTCTTGCGCTACTTTCTCCATTTTTGTAACGAGTAAACTAGTGGACATTCCAGCTGCACAGCAAAGTAAAATATGCATCATACTCCCCCTTTCTTATGATAAACCTAAGTAGCTACTAAGTTACCAATATATATGTCTAGATTTCATACGTTATACCAAGCATAAAAACAAAAATTTCCCTGTTTTCACGCTATTCTATCTATCTGTATTTTCCTAGTAAAGAGAGCTACAACTCGCTATAATGGTTCAGTATGATTTTTTTTATTTGATAGGAGGGTATGAATATGAAAGCTTATCGCTTTCCCATTATTTTATTATCTTCCATCCTAATTGGTGGTTTCATTGGGTATTTCATGGGCGCTGATGCGGTTGCTTTAAAGCCGCTTGGTGACATTTTCTTAAACTTAATGTTTACGATTGTCGTACCTCTCGTGTTCTTTAGTATCGCATCCTCAATTGCCAATATGGATGGCTTAAAACGCTTTGGAAAAATTATGTCTAGCATGGCTGGGACCTTCTTATTTACAAGTATTATCGCTGCAATTTTTATGATCATTGTTGTGAAAATCTTCCCGCCGGCACAAGGTGTTGTATTAGAACTAACACAGCCTGATAAAGTTGAAAAAGGTGTTAGTGTTGCTGATCAAATCGTTGGTATTCTTACAGTATCAGACTTTTCTAAGTTGCTATCTCGCGAAAATATGTTAGCTCTTATTTTCTTCTCTATTTTAATGGGGATTGCAACTTCAGCAGTTGGTGAAAAAGGAAAACCATTTGCAACATTCTTACAAGCTGGTGCTGAAATCTCAATGAAAGTTGTATCTTTCATTATGTATTACGCTCCAATTGGACTCGGTGCTTACTTCGCCGCGTTAGTTGGTGAATTTGGACCACAGCTTCTCGGAACGTACTTCCGAGCTGCAATGGTATATTATCCATCTTCTCTCGTGTACTTCTTTATTGCATTTACATTTTATGCCTACCTTGCAGGCCGCAAACAAGGTGTACAAATTTTTTGGAAGAACATGGTCTCTCCTACAGTGACATCACTTGCAACTTGTAGTAGTGCCGCGAGTATTCCAGCAAACTTAGAAGCCACGAAAAAAATGGGTATTTCTTCTGATGTTCGTGAAACAGTTGTCCTTCTTGGATCTACACTTCATAAAGATGGCTCTGTTTTAGGCGGTGTGTTAAAAATCTCATTCTTATTTGGGATTTTCAATATGGACTTCTCAAGTCCAAAGACATTAGCGATTGCACTTGTTGTTTCCCTATTAGTAGGAACCGTAATGGGCGCAATTCCTGGTGGCGGTATGATTGGTGAAATGTTAATTGTTTCTCTATATGGCTTTCCACCAGAAGCTCTTCCGATTATTGCAGCAATTAGTACAATCATCGATCCACCAGCAACAATGTTAAACGTAACAGCAGACAACGCTTGTGCCGTAATGACAGCTCGTCTTGTTGAAGGAAAGAACTGGATAAAAAATAAATTTGCATAATATATAACAAAAAGCAGAGGCAACAGGCCTCTGCTTTTTTAGCTGTTGTTTTACAAAATTCCTTATTACAACAAGAAAGACAATGCCACCTTTTCAGATGCCATTGTCTTTTACTTCTTCTTATTCAATTCCGTCTCAGCCAATAATGGTAATATATTATCAAAAATATGAGTATTGTTATCTTTTCCAGTTACATATCCACCATAAAATCTGCTGAATACACTATCATTTCGAAATTCATTCATCCGCGCATATAATGTTTTCGCAAACTCTATGTCCCCTGTTTTTAATACATATAAAATTGTTAATCCATATACAGCTGGTGATTCATAGTCAACTGCTGGCTCTCCTGTTTCTAAATGATAACGACCGTATAACTTTCCATCTTGCTGGAACTTCTTCTTAATAAACGCAAAGTAAGCCTCTGATGTAAGTCCTCCCAAACTACGGTGATATGCTACATAAGATTGATCAATTAAGTTTACGATCTTGTCATATCGAAATGTACCATCTTCTTTATATTCCTTTGGAAATGCCCAATTCTGTCGCGGGTAATCTGCTAAAAATTGAATGATTTCTTCATAATGCTTCGCTGAAATTTTCCCATTTTTCTTCATATAATAAAAAGCATGTGGATTTATATAAGATGTCGTTAAAAAATTATTTTGTATGCGATTGTCTGCATCATAATAATCAACATACTGCTTTCCTCTTTTATTGAAACGAAGTACGGCATCACTCAATTGATCAGCAAGACGTTTATAGCGTTTTTCTTTATACATATCATACGCACGATATAACTGTTCAATAATGCGTAAATCATCAATAAGTGCATTTGTTGCGGATTGCTTCTTCCCCACTTCAGAAATTTTCCATAAAACAATATAGTCTTTCTGTATAAAATAATTTTGAAGTACCTTTAATTGCTCGTCAAACAACGATTGGTCATCTTGATCAAGAGCATATTGTAACCAAAGACCCGCTGATTCTGACAATGCTTCGCGACCAGCGGCCTCATTCTTCCCCTCTTTTGGATCGGATATTCGATGTGTTGCAAGTGAACCATTTTCGTTAAACATATGCCTTAAAATAAAGTGCTCAGTCCGGTTTCCTTGAAATGCAGTCAAAAAAACCAATCCCCCTAACAAAAATAACACAATCATTCCAGTCCAAATGTACAGGCGTTTGTTCACATTCTCTCACCTCCTCAATCAGATTAACCGTAATTGTATGAGAACATACATAAATGAAGAATCTTTATATCATATTTTTGCAATTCAACCAGAGGTATTCATGAACCGACGAAACACTTATAAAAAAAGCCCGTCCAAAAGTTATACTTTTAGACAGGCTCTTCCTTACCCTTTTTTTGTAGGTCTATATAATAATTGGACAAGATGGTCATATTCCTTCCGGGTAATCTCTTTATTATATAATTTTAGCAACAAGTCTTTATGTTTTTTTGAAAATGCCATTTTATTAATGACCTCAGGATACATAAAACATCCCCTCCGTTTCATATGAACTTCTTTCTTCTATTCGCTTCAGTTGACCCTAAAAACAGAACTCATGTTCGCAAAAAGAATTATAAAAGATTTTGTTCTAAAATACAAACGAAATGTTCTCATGTACTTTTTACTTTTCTGAATTTTTCAACATAATACTATCATATTCATTTTTTAAAACACAGATATATTCTAAGATTTTTTGAATAAATTTACCAATCCAATCAGAAAATAATGGCAAAAATGTAGAGGAGTAGAATTATGGATACTGTTACATTATCACGGGCTTTCTTTGGATCATCATTAGCATTCCATATCATTTTTGCAACACTTGGAATCGGACTTTCTTTAATGATTTTCATCAGCGAAGTATTATACCACTTAAAAAAAGATTCAGATTATGCCATCATGGCAAAGCGTTGGACAAAAGCTTTCGCTATTCTTCTTGGCGTGGCGATCCCAACTGGAACAATTGTAGGTGTACAAATTTCACTTCTTTGGCCTGGATTCGCGAAAATTGTCGGCCAAGTAATTTCTGTTCCCTTTCAGATTGAAATTTTCGCCTTCTTTTTAGAGGCATTATTTATGTCTATTTACGTATACGCAGCGGATAAATTACCTCCAATGATGAGACTTGTTTCGCTCTTTTTTGTCATGCTTGGCGCGACTGCTTCCGCTGTATTAATTACATCGGCAAATACATGGATGAATACACCAGCGGGATTTTCTATGAATCCAGATGGTTCTGTCTACAATGTAAACCCTTGGAAAGCTTTCTTTAACCCAAGCTTTTTCACAAGTTCCTTTCATGTTGTCATTACAGCTTACGCAACAGGGGCAGCTGTTATTGCGGCGATTGGGGCTTTTAAATTATTAAAAAGAAATACGAGCAAGCGAGAAATTGCCTATCATAAAAAAGGATTATTTTTAGGACTTGTCGTCACGTGTATAACAGGAGCTATTATGTGGGTTTCTGGGCACGAATCTGCGATTGCCTTACATAACCATTCACCAGAAAAATTAGCAGCGGCAGAAGCTTTATTTGAAACGACATCACATGCGCCCCTTGCGATTGGTGGATTTGTAGATTCCGCAACCAATAAGTTGCAATATGCGTTAGAAATTCCAAATATGCTGAGCTTATTAGTTGGCCTAGATCCTAACACGGTTGTAAAAGGGTTAAATGAATTCCCACAGGAAACATGGCCACCATTTTATACGCACACCTTTTTCAACTTAATGGTAGGCTCAGCTGTATTTACTTTTGCCGTTGCGGTCATTGCACTTCTTTACTGGTACTTTATTTACCGAAAGAAAGGAGCACAGTTACCAAGATGGTTACTATGGGCTACTGTTGCATGCGGACCCATTATGATGCTTGGCATTGAATTTGGATGGATCTTTAGCTGTAGCGGCCGACAACCTTGGACCATTTACGGTATGCAGCGGACCGTTGACGCGGCTACACGCGCCGATTTCGTTGGACCGTTATTCATCTTATTTATTATTTTATACATTGGACTCGGCCTTTTAACTGTTGTTGTACTTCGAACATTCTTTAAAAGACATCCATTAAAAAATGATTTACACCCGCAAGGAGGAGACTCGCATGCATGAAGCTAGTATTGCCATCATCATCTTATGGGCTCTTATTTTCGTATACAGCATTTTAGGTTCCATTGATTTCGGAGCGGGATTTTGGGGCATGGTGTATGCAAAACATCCAACGCTTGCTGCTAAGCTTGCGAATCGTTATTTATCACCAACTTGGGAAGTGACGAATACGTTTCTCGTATTTGTTGTCGTTGCCTTTCTTGGTTTTTTTCCTAAAGCAGCTTTTACACTCGCTACCGTCATGTTTGTACCTGTTACACTCATTTTAGTTCTCGTCTCTATTCGTAGTACATTTATGGTATTTGCCTATTCTGTTCCGAAGTATGAACATACTTTACGCTTTATTTCCGGTATTACGGGGCTACTTATTCCCGCCTTACTGATCACTGTTTTACCAGTAACAGAAGGTGCCTATATTTCAACGAGCGGAGGCAAAGAAGTTCTCTTATATAGTAAACTTTTATCAAGCCCTGTTATTTATTGTTATATGCTATTTGGATTAACTTCTGAGCTATTTTTATCTTCACTTTTCCTAGCTGATTTTGCTAGAGAACGCCGCTCAGAAGATACATACCGTCTTTATAGACGGAATGCCATCATACTTGGACCAGCTACTCTTGTTACGGCTATCATTGCTCTTGTGGTCATGGATCCAGAAACACATTGGCTTATGCAAGGATTAATTAAACAATTCCCATGGTTCACGATATCTATTATTTTATTTGTTATCGGTTATTCCTCTCTATGGTGGTCAAATAAAAAGCACGGTTCTCTCGGTTGGCCTCGCATTGCTGTGTTAGCAGTCGTTGCTCAATATGCTTTCGCAAGTTATGCCTATGGCGTTGCTCATTTACCATATATTATTTATCCAGATATCACCGTGTTCACAAGCTTTACAACGAAAGAAACATTCTATGCTTTGCTTATCCTTTATGCGATTGGTATCGCAATCTTACTTCCAGGCTTTATCTTCTTCTGGAACCTCTTCCTAAAGGATCGTACATTTTTAAAGGAGAAGTAAAACAAAATACCCCCCTTTGCTACCGTCTTAGCAAGGGGGGCTTCTCTATTATAAAGCTAGGTACATGTGATCAATTAAGGAAAAGGTGTTCAAAATCGTACATATTTCTATTTGCATACATGAGAATGTTGCGACAAACAACTCTCAAAAGTCATTATTGATATAAGTGACTACCAGCCTCTTTAAATTCTTTCGCCTTTTCTTTCATTCCTTTTTCAATTGCTTCTGTCGTTTCTAAATCATTTTCTTTTGCATATTCCCGAATATCATGTGAAATTTTCATACTACAAAATTTCGGGCCACACATCGAACAGAAATGAGCTGTTTTCGCTCCTTCTGCTGGCAATGTTTCATCATGAAATTCCATTGCTCTTTCAGGGTCTAACGATAAATTGAATTGATCGCGCCAACGGAATTCAAAACGCGCTTTTGATAACGCATCATCTCTTTGTTGCGCTGTTTTATGTCCTTTTGCAAGGTCAGCTGCATGCGCTGCAATTTTGTAAGTAATCACACCTTCTCGGACATCATCTTTATTTGGCAATCCTAAATGCTCTTTCGGTGTTACATAACAAAGCATCGCAGTCCCAAACCAACCAATCATCGCTGCACCAATTGCAGAAGTAATATGGTCATAACCTGGTGCAATATCTGTCGTTAAAGGCCCGAGCGTATAAAAAGGCGCACCTTGACAAATATCTATTTCTTTCTCCATATTTTCTTTAATTAAATGCATCGGTACGTGCCCTGGTCCCTCAATCATGACTTGTACATCATGCTTCCAAGCAATTTTTGTTAACTCACCTAACGTTTCAAGCTCTGCAAACTGAGATTCATCGTTTGCATCTGCAATAGATCCTGGGCGTAACCCGTCTCCTAAAGAGAAGGAAACATCATACTGTTTCATAATCTCACAAATTTCTTCAAAATGAGTATACAAGAAGTTTTCTTTATGATGATATAGACACCACTGCGCCATAATCGAACCGCCGCGTGAAACAATTCCCGTCATACGTTTTGCTGTGAGCGGGATGTAGCGCAATAATACGCCCGCGTGAATTGTAAAATAATCCACACCTTGTTCCGCTTGTTCAATTAATGTATCGCGATATACTTCCCAAGTTAAGTTTTCAGCAATCCCATTTACCTTTTCTAACGCTTGGTAAATCGGTACTGTCCCAACTGGTACAGGGGCATTACGAATAATCCATTCGCGCGTCGTATGAATATTTTTCCCCGTTGATAAATCCATAATGGTATCCGCACCCCAGCGCGTTGCCCATGTCATCTTTTCTACCTCTTCGGCAATCGAAGATGAAACAGCAGAATTTCCGATATTCGCATTTACTTTCACATGGAAATTACGGCCGATAATCATTGGTTCTGCTTCTGGATGGTTAATATTTGCTGGTAAAATGGCGCGTCCTTCTGCAATTTCTTTACGAACAAACTCCGGTTCTACCCCTTCACGAATTGCAACATATTCCATCTCAGATGTAATAATGCCTTTACGAGCATAATGCATCTGCGTGACATTCGCACCTTTCTTCGCTCTAAGAGGTTTACGACCCATTTGCGGGAACACAGACGTATGGTTCGAAGTAGCTTTCACACCATCATCTTCCGGTTTGATTTCGCGGCCCTCATACTCCTCTACATCTCCGCGTTCCATAATCCAATTGCGACGAGGAGTTGGAATCCCTTTTTCTAGTTCCACTTTATATGCTGGATCCGTGTAGGGACCGCTCGTGTCATATACACGAATCGGGGGATTTGGCACTCCGTTTGTGTCACTTAATTCAATCTCACGCATCGGCACTTTCATACCTTCACGTGATCCATCCACATACACTTTCTTACTCCCTGGTAAACTCGACTTCAATTCAATTTGCTCAGCTGAAACAGATTGTTTCATGATTTTTTGTTTCCTCCCCTTTATCATTTCAAGAAATCTACCTTACCTAGAAACTCCAACCCCTCTTCTAGGAAATTCGATTCTCCCTTCAGCTGCTAAACAGACAGCTCCGCGTTTCTTGAATCCAGCTTCACCTTCTAGCCCCTCACGTCTAAAAACCTGCCACATAAGAAAGTAAAAAAACACTTTCTGTGCGGAAGAACTTTATACGCCGGGACGAAACAGTCGGCTCCGCCTTACATGTGTGACAAGGACGAGATTCAACTTGTGGCCAGCGCACGCCAAATGAAAAAGAGCCAGGTCCATAAAAAAATAAGGACCTGGCTCATAAAAGTCATCATTATGTAAAGCCATTAACTTCCCTACGCTGGTACGAGCCAGATCAGGTCCAAAGGGTTAAGAAGTTTACGTACTTCTCTCTCAGCCCACACATACATTGGGCACCCCTAGTTTATCACTGATTTAATTTTCAATACTTTTCTATCATACACCATAATCTGAAAAATGCAAATCTATTTATACTTTTACGGAATCATCCACGTTAAATAATAGGCTTGTACATACGTCATAATTCCAACGATAATAACAAAGAACAGACTATGTTTTACTGTAAAGCGGAATAAGTCGGATTCTTTTCCTGCAAGTCCTACTGCTGCGCATGCAATTGCAATCGATTGCGGAGAAATCATTTTACCCGTTACACCACCTGTCGTATTTGCCGCAACAAGTAATACTTCTTTTACACCCACTTGCTGTGCTGTAATCGATTGTAAGTTCGAGAATAGCGCATTTGCCGATGTATCTGATCCTGTTAAGAATACGCCAATCCAGCCAAGGAGTGGTGAGAAGAATGGGAATAATCCTCCTGTTCCAGCTAATGCTAATGCAAGTGTAGATGATAAACCAGAATAATTCGCAATAAATGCAAATCCTAATACAAATCCAATAGATAAAATTGGCATTTTTAATTCTTGTAATGTTTCTTTCAATGTTTCAACTGCTTGTTTTGCACTCATTTTTAATACAAAAATGGAAATGATACATGCGATTAAAATGGCTGTTCCTGTTGCTGATACAATATCAAATTTTAATACAGCCTCATATGGTGTTGGTTTATTTACAATCGGTTCTGCCTTCATAACTAAATTGTGCAGACCCGGAATTTCAAACTTCATAACTAAACTTTCTAACGCCCCGCCTGGAGCAAATAATGCTTTAAAGAAATCTTGACTCCAAATCACTACCATAGCAGTCAAAATAATAAATGGCGACCAAGCTTTCACAACTTTTCTACCTGTTAAATTTGGCATAGATGAAGCTTCTGTTGTTGCTGCGGCTTCCACATTTGCTTGATTCGATTGATACACTTCTTTTGGCTGCCACACTTTTAAAAATAGCGATAAACATACTAAGCTGACAAGCGCTGATGTAATATCCGGAAGTTCTGGTCCTAAAAATGTCGCTGTAATAAACTGTGTAATGGCAAAAGAACCACCTGCTACAAATAACGCCGGCCATGTTTGTTTAATTCCCTTGAAACCATCCATTAAAAATACAATAAAGAACGGAACAAATAGCGATAAGAATGGCAATTGGTGCCCAGCCATTTGCCCAATCTTATGAGGATCAATACCTGTTACTTGCCCTGCAACTGTAATCGGTATTCCCATTGCTCCAAATGCTACTGGTGCTGTATTTGCAATTAAACAAAGCCCTGCTGCATATAAAGGATTTAAGCCAAGTCCTGCTAGAAGCGCTGATGTGATGGCTACTGGTGCTCCAAATCCTGCTGCCCCTTCCAAAAATGCTCCAAATGAAAAACCAATTAAAATGACAAGTAAACGATGATCATTTGTAATTGATAATACAGATGCACGAATCATGTCAAACTGTCCTGTTTTTACAGAAATTTTATATAAAAATACCGACATGATGATAATCCAAGCAATTGGCCATAACCCATATAGAAAACCATATCCAGTTGCCGCCATCGCCATTGTAAATGGCATTTTATATGCAAATAGCGCTACCAAAATTGTTAATACAACGGTAATAAACCCTGCTACATACCCCTTCATACGAAAAACAGCTAAAGCCAAGAAAAAAAAGATAATTGGAATAAGTGCCACCGCTGCGGAAATCCAAATGTTCCCGAACGGATCATAAACTTGTGTCCATGTGTTCATTGTCCCTCTCCCTTTCTGTAATCCCCTTTTTACATCTCTGTAACCTTATCAGCATACTGTATGGTCATCATACCTTTAAGGTAAAAATAAAAACATTTAAGAAAACGTTTTCATTTTTTTATATTTATACTTTACCACATCATTTTTTATTTTAAAAACATTTTTTGAAAATTTTATTATTTAAATGAGAGTATAGTTGATTCATTTTAAACAAACGTTTGATTATATGTTTCATTATGCACACGAGTTGATGTTTTTCTCCTTGCTTCTTCAGCTTCACTCACTTTTTGTAATTCAAAAAAATTTGTCAGATTATCGGCGATATATAGTAAAAAAATCGCTACTATGATATGAGTTTATGCTTTTAGTACAAAAGAAAAACCTGTGTCAAAAAGGCATTTTTTACGACCTTTTGGCACAGGTTCTATCTTCTTCGTCTTCTCTTTTTTCTTCTCATCAGTTTTTTTCGCCGTGTATTGAATTGATCCGCTATAATATGCAATGTGCTAGCTGCAATAATTCCTAGTACAAATGTTATCAATCCTACTTCATGTTCTTTCGCTATATCGACTAATTTTCCATCCAATACAGTTTGATTGAATATGTATAAAAGTGGAGAGAAAACGAGTAACATGTACAATATCCGAATGAGATCACCGATTATAATTGTATGTGTCAAAAAAGAACGATGAGGCATAATACATTGGTACGGGTACCAAAAAATTCGAAGTAACCCCCATTTATTATAAGCACTACTATGGATATCTAAATCCGGTGTTAAAAAAAATGTACCTACTAAAAAGCCAATGGCAAACGTTAAGAGAAAATCAAAATTTGTTAGACCATACGAAACAAGTAGAAACAAAACAATCGGAAGAGAAAGTAAATTGATCTTCGTATGTGTTTTTCCTGATGGCATAATGCACTCCTCGCTTATGTTCGCCCTCTAAGTACAGGACAATTCTTACCTATTGATTTAAATGTTGATCGATAAACGATGTATCTATGCCTGAACCAAACCAATTGGCTAATTTCATTTTTGCTTTTTCCTTTACATCTTCGTCTACATACATGGATGCCTGCAATAATGCAGCCGTTAGTGCACCTAAATCATCCGTATAACCAATGCCGGCTATAAAATCAGGAATCGCATCAATCGGCGCAATAAAATAAGCAAGCGCTCCAATAATTGTCGCCTTCACTCGTTTCGGAACATCTTGTCTTTGCAACACGTAAAACAGCAATAAACTTGCATAAATGACAGATTGACCTGCTTGTTTCGCCACATGCTTTATTTTCTTCCAAAATGCTTCCACTGAAAATTTTCTTTCCATATAAAAGCCTCCATATCTTGTTATACTTCCAACGAACGATCTTCTTGCATTTCAAAACATTCATCGCATATACATAGATTTTACCAATCAAATTGTATTTTAACAGACAACCCCAAAAAGAACAAGTGTTCTAGTTGTTTTCATATGCTTGTTCTCATATAATCATTTTCTAATAGATTATATCGTATGTCTTCCCTTATATTTCTCAATATAAAATGTTAAAATTCTCTTAACATCTCCTTTTACCTTTGTTATATTTTCTAGTTGACGAACATATAAACCAATGTTAAAGTTTTTTTGGCAGTCACAATGAAAAATACAAAAAAATGTCAAATGTTATAGTGTTTCTCAGAATTGAATTTTGTTGTATAATACAAAAATGACGTTATACTTATGATTTAACAAAAGAAACCAAAAAGGGTATGCATAGTTAAAGTCGTATATGAGTAAATAGAAAATACTGCTCATAACAAAAGAAACTATGTATTTTTTATTTTAGCATTTTTCGCTCCAAAATCGACCAAGCCTGACAGAGAAAGGGTGGAATGGATGAAGGAATCTTTAAAATCACAATTTCATAATGTACGTTTTACTTTGTTCGTTGCTTTAGCTTTATGGCTGAAAACTTACATCATTACACGTACAAGTTTTGATTTGAAACTTGAATCTTTCATGCAAGAGTTTATCTTATTTATTAGCCCACTAGCAGCATCATTACTGCTTGTAGGTCTTGCATTATTTGCAAAAGGAAAGAAACGCAACTATATAGCACTTGGAATTGATTTTGTGTTAACAATCATTCTAGTTGGTAACGTAATGTTTTATGGATTCTATAACGACTTTGTTACTTTACCAGTTCTTGGGCAAACATCTAACTTCGGACAGTTAGGATCTAGTGTAAAAGAACTTCTTAACTACAAAATCGTCGTTGCTTTTGTTGACATTATACTTTTCTTCGTACTGCTTAAGAAAAAGCAAGATTTCGCAAAAACAGAACGTGTATCACGTCCAATGCGTTCTTTATATTTTGTATCAACGATCGCCATTTTCTTTGCAAACTTAGGTCTGGCAGAAACAGAACGTCCAGAACTATTAACACGCTCATTTGACCGCGTTATGCTTGTTAAAAACTTAGGTTTATATGCTCACCAAGTGTATGACCTTGGGTTGCAAGCAAAATCAAGCTCCCAAAAAGCATTCGCTGATGGTAGCAAGCTGCAAGAAACAGAAAACTACGTGAAAACAACACAAAGCAAACCGGATCCAAACATGTTTGGGATTGCAAAAGGGAAAAACGTAATCGTTGTCTCTCTTGAATCCTTACAAACGTTTTTAATCGGGGCAAAAGTAAACGATCAAGAAGTTACGCCATTTTTAAACCAATTTGTAAAAGAAAGTTATTACTTTGATAACTTCTTCCATCAAACTGGGCAAGGAAAAACATCAGATGCTGAATTTTTAGTAGATACATCATTGTATCCACTTGATCGCGGTGCTGTATTCTTCACACACGGTAACAACGAATATACAGCGACTCCAGAAATTCTACGTCAGCAAGGATATTACACAGCTGTATTCCATGCAAACAACGCAACATTCTGGAACCGTAACATGATGTATCCAGCATTAGGATATGATCGTTACTACAACGAACTTGATTATAAGATTACACCAGAAACGAAATTAAACTGGGGATTAAAAGATATCGAATACTTTGATCAATCCATTGATATGTTAAAGCAAGTGAAGCAACCATTCTATACTCGCTTCCTAACGTTAACAAACCATTACCCATTCACATATGATGAAGGTACGAAATTAATTGAACCTTACAATTCTGGTGATGGAGTATTTGACCGCTATATGGTAACAGCTCGCTACTTAGACGAAGCAATGAAACATTTTATTGAACGTCTAAAAGCAGAAGGTATTTATGACAATTCTGTTATTGTATTCTACGGTGACCACTATGGTATTTCTGAAAACCATAACCGTGCTATGGCACAGTTCTTAGGAAAAGAAGAAATTACAACATTTGACCATATGAACTTACAAAAGACACCGATGTTTATTCACGTTCCAGGTCAAAAAGAAGGGAAAACAATCTCAAAACCAACTGGTGAAATTGACATTAAACCAACCATCCTAAATTTACTTGGTGTTGATTCAAGTAAAGATGTACGCTTTGGTCATGACGTATTCTCACCAGATTATAAAGGATTCGTTGTTCTCCGCGATGGTAGTTTCGTTACGGATAAATATATGTATGCAAACAATACATTCTACGACCGTATGACAGGTGAAGTTGTACAATTACCAAAAGAGGAATCGCAAGCGTTAATTGATCGTGCACAAAATGAGCTCCGCATGTCCGATCAACTCATCGAGGGAGACTTACTTCGATTCTCAGAAAGCAACAAAATTAAAACAGGTGAAGTTAAAACAATTATTAAAGAAGACAAAAAAGGTGCTGAGTAATCTCAGCCCTTTTTTTATACTAAAATTACATAATCTTCACTAAATATTTACATTAAATTCACGAAACATCTTTATAATTGAATTTGTAAACAACATTCCAAACCATTCTCTTCTCTCGTATTTTGTTCGATACATCCCCATGAGAAATGACTGGAATTTTGTTCACAACTTTCTAGTGTTACAGAAGTGACACGAATTGTCTGTAAAAGGCATTTTGCTTTGTCACTCACCAAGCCTTTCATAAGACAATGTCCCTATGAAATATAGCTACCCTCCTTGGCAACATTCCGTATGAATGTTGCTTTTTTTAATTGAAAAAGCAGGATTCTTATTTCTTATTTTCGAATTTGTATATACAAAATACAATAACAATACTGGCTTATATATAAAATATTGGTCACTCCTAAATCACAACATACAAATATATTTCATAACATTTACTATACAGGATGAGAAAAACGCCTCATCACGTATGTGATTTGGAAAGGATGGGATGTAATTTGGCATATGAAAGATTTATACTGTGGAACGAGACGATTATTGATGCACACAAAAAAAATCCATACATAGGTTTAGAAGAACGAGGATTACAATTTGGCGATGGTGTCTATGAAGTCATTCGGCTCTATAAAGGCAACTTTCATTTATTAGAGCCACATTTAACAAGGCTCTATCGCTCAATGGAAGAAATTGAATTATCACTTCCCTTTTCGAAAGCGGAGCTCATTGTATTACTTTACAAATTAATCGAAAAGAATCACTTTCACGAAGATGGGACGATTTATCTTCAAGTTTCCCGCGGTATCCAAGCACGTGCACATGCATTTCCCTTTGATTTACCTCCAACAATCTATGCTTATATATCGAAAAAAGAACGACCTTCCCTATGGATTGAATATGGAGTACGCGCTATATCAGAACCTGATGTGCGCTGGTTACGTTGCGATATTAAATCCCTTAATTTATTACCGAACGTATTAGCCTATACAAAAGCCGAACGTAAAGGTTGCAAAGAAGCTCTTCTCGTTCGAAACGGTATCGTTACAGAAGGAAGTCACTCTAATTTCTTTCTTATAAAAAATGGTACTCTTTATACACACCCTGCGAATCACTTAATCTTAAATGGAATTGTACGCCAATATACGCTATCTTTAGCAAATAAATTAAAGATTCCTGTACAGGAAGAGCTCTTTAGTATTCGCGATGTCTACCATGCAGATGAATGTTTTTTTACAGGAACCACGATAGAAATTTTACCGATGACGCATCTTGATGGAACCGCAATTCAAAATGGACATGTGGGACCAATTACGAAATTATTACAAAAATCGTTCGTCCAGAGCTTCACAACTTCTGACATTTCTTTTCCATAAATACGAATAATGTTCCGCTCATTTTTTTCAAATATATGTATTTCAAATAAAAATCAATGTAAAGAATCTACCTTTGTTTCTGTCTTGTAACCTTTTTGTCATATTCAGATTCCTTCATAAGTCTTGACAGTAATCGACATGCCTTTTAGAATTTTTAACAGTTGGTAAATATTTCTTCACTATACTACAGACAGAAAGGAATCGACAAAACATGAAAAAATATCTTGCCGGTCTTGCGGCGGTGTCTGTAGCAGGAGGAGCAGCTCCAACACTTGATAGTGTTCAAGCTGCCCCAGAGCAAAATCCACAAAACCCTGCTACACGATCTGTTCAAGTCGCAACACCAAATAGTTCAAATTACACTGTAACCGCTGATGTGTTACACGTTCGTTCAGGATCTGGTACTTCTCATCACATTATCTCTCGCGTGTACAACGGGCAGAAGTTAAATGTCATTGGTCAAGAAAACGGTTGGTTCAAAATTAACTTAAATGGAAAAACTGGTTATGTGAGCAGTGAGTTCGTTTCACAAGGCAATGCAACAAAACCAAATGTAAGCACAGGTGGAAAGAACAAAGTAACGGCTGATGTATTGCGTGTACGCACAAGTCCTAACACTTCTAGTTCTATTATAGGCCGTGTATACGAAGGGCAAACATTAAACGTAATCGGTCAAGAGAATGGCTGGCTTAAAATTAACCATAATGGACAAACTGGTTACGTAAGCAGCCAATTTGTATCTGGTGCTTCTCCAAGCGCTAGCCCTGCAAATAACAATAGTAATCATGCAACTGTACAAGCAGCAAGCGGAAACTATACGATAAACGTATCTTCCCTTCGCGTTCGTACAGGACCTAGCACTTCTCACACTATTTTAGGATCTGTTCGTAAAGGACAAGTTGTACAAGTTGTTGGCGAAGTGCAAGATTGGTTTAAAATTAACTATGCTGGCCAATCAGCTTACATTAGTAAAGACTATGTAACAAAAGGCGGCTCTAACGAAAATGTCATTCAAGGAAATCAAGAAGAGCCAAAATATCAAAGTGGTAGTCATGTAACTGTCCAAACTGGCGGAACTTACGTTGTAAATGCAACATCTTTACGCGTTCGTACGGGTCCAGCTACATACCATAGCGTAATCGGTGGTGTATTAAACGGACAAACATTGCACGTAACTGGTAGCGAAAATGGTTGGTTTAAAATTAATCACCAAGGTCAAACTGGGTATGTGAGTAGTGAATTTGTAAAATTTGTTAAGGGCGGAACGGCTCAGCCAGAACCACCTAAACAACAGGCACCACAATCACAGGGAGCTATTGGAGATTATTATGTAAATGCCTCCGCATTAAATGTACGTAGCGGCGAAGGTACAAACTACCGAATTATCGGTGCTCTTCCTCACGGTCATAAAGTTCAAGTACTCTCTGAAAACGCAGGCTGGAGTAAAATTAACTATAATGGACAAACTGGTTATATCGGAACTCGGTTCTTATCTAAAACACCAGTTGGTGGTGCAGTAGAAACAAAACCTAATACACCATCTAACATGCAAAACAATAATAATAACAATACAAATAATAGTGGTAATAACTCATCTATCCTTGCATATGCAAAATCAATGGCAGGTGTTCCATACGTATGGGGCGGAACTTCTGCTAATGGTGTGGATTGTAGCGGTTATATTTTCCATGTATATAAAAAATTCGGTCATAACATTAGCCGTCAAAGTGTGGCGGGATATTGGAGCAGCCTACCAAAGACTTCAAATCCACAGCCTGGCGACTTAATTTATTTCCAAAACACTTATAAATCAGGCCCTTCCCACATGGGCATTTATCTTGGTGGTGGATCATTTATCCAAGCTGGAGATAAAGGTGTAGCTGTTGCTTCATTAAGTAACTCTTATTGGAAGAGTCATTTCTTAGGTTATACGAAAGCACCTTAATTGATAGTTTCAGAGCCTTCTAGATTGCTAGAAGGCTCTTTTCTTGTTTTAAAAATATGTCGCTTCCTCTTCATTTCATATACTATATTCTATGAAAATATTTCATAACGTTACCATAATAAATCTCTCCTCATGAAAAGATATAACCTATTTCTCCTTTCTCCTGTTTATATGTGTTTTCTTCATGAATTTTCTTTTTATTTAAACTTTTATATGGATGTTTGACCTCAGAGGTCCGGTATGGTAAGTTACTTAAGATGTTATGTTTCTAGCAGTATAGACATCCGTTATTTATACTTTTTTACTATGAGAAAGGAGATTTACACTGCATGAATTTTTTATGGGGAATTGGCGGTGTGATTGGAGTATTAGCAATCGCATTTTTATTATCTTCCAATCGCAGAGCTATTAATTGGCGCACAATCTTAATTGCGCTAGCGCTACAAATTACATTTTCCTTCATCGTATTACGATGGGATGCTGGAAAAGCTGGATTAAAGATCGCTTCTGAAGGCGTCCAAGGTCTTATTAACTTTTCTTATGAGGGGATTAAATTTGTCGCTGGGGACTTAGTAAACGCAAAAGGCCCTTGGGGATTTGTATTCGTAATTCAAGCACTACTTCCAATTGTATTTATTAGTTCATTAGTAGCAATTTTATATTACTTTGGTATTATGCAAAAATTTGTAGGTATCGTTGGTGGCGCATTAAGCAAACTTCTTGGAACTTCTAAAGCCGAAAGTTTAAATGCTGTAACAACTGTTTTCTTAGGACAAACAGAAGCACCAATTTTAATTAAACCGTACTTAGCACGCTTAACAAATAGTGAATTCTTTACCGTTATGGTAAGCGGTATGACAGCAGTTGCTGGATCCGTTCTTGTCGGCTATGCAGCTATGGGAATTCCGCTTGAGCATTTATTAGCAGCGGCAATCATGGCAGCACCTTCAAGCTTATTAATTGCAAAATTAATCATGCCGGAAACAGAAACACCAGATAACAACGTAAAGCTTTCTACCGAACGTGAAGATGCAAACGTTATTGATGCAGCTGCACGTGGTGCATCTGAAGGGATGCAACTCGTGATTAACGTAGCGGCAATGTTGATGGCTTTCATCGCATTAATTGCTGTACTAAACGGCCTATTAGGATGGATTGGTTCTTGGTTCCATATTAAATTAAGCCTAGATTTAATCTTTGGCTATTTATTATCACCATTCGCTATCTTAATTGGGATTTCACCAAACGAAGCTGTACAAGCAGCTGGTTTCATCGGTCAGAAACTTGCAATTAACGAATTCGTTGCTTATGCAAGCTTAGGACCACATATATCGGAGCTCTCTGATAAGACTGTTATGATCTTAACATTTGCAATCTGTGGTTTTGCAAACTTCTCTTCTATTGCAATTCAATTAGGTGTAACAGGAACACTTGCTCCAACGCGCCGAAAACAAATTGCACAATTAGGGATTAAAGCAGTTATCGCTGGTACATTAGCGAACTTCTTAAATGCAGCAGTTGCAGGTATGATGTTCTTATAAAATGATAAGCCCATTCCAACTCATTGGAATGGGCTTTTATTTTTGATTCATACACTCCCCTTTCATATGAAAACTTCTAAACGAACAACCTTCACTATATCCGTATGTATAAATTAAAATAACTACGATTCATTCTTATATAACTGTGCATATTACAAATACGAGCCTTAGGAGGAATCAAATGAAGCATAACTCTATAAAAGTATTACTACTCTGGATTGTACAAATTTTATTTTATTTTACAACCATATATATAACAACATATAAACACGCTATACTCTTTACAATTTCCTACGTCCTTGTTCACATACTGTTTTTATTTATACCAGACAAACAGGCTTTTGTACTCTTTATACTTGGGACGATTCTTTCTGTATTCTATTTATTCTACCAGTCATGGGTTTACTTATGGAGCACACCCCTACAATTGGAGTATATGATTACACATTTCCTTATGGTAGCTAACTTCTTCTTTGTATATATTTCAACTTATATGTTAAAACAAGTGATTCTGGAAAATAAAAAATTAACCGAACGAATACAAGTGTTAGAACAGTACATCGGTGAATCAAAGCTCCTAACAAGAACAGAATTTGAAAGACGCCAAACTTTGTTAATTGCTGCCATGAAACGTCGCAGAGAAACAGGAATGATTATCTATTTCGATTTCACATCTTTTAGTAAACATACAAAGAAAAGTGTTATGGATCGCATCGCTTCTTTATTACTTTCTACTGTACGACAAGATTTTGACCTTGTGGGAAAATATGATCATAATACTTTCGTGACTTTACTTCAAAATACAGATATAGCTGGCGCTGAAATTGTCATAAATCGACTGCATCCGAAAATGAAAGAATGGCTAACCGACGATGCAATACAACAAATTCAAATCACACAAAAGCAAGTGAATGGACAGGAGTCTAGAACCTTATGATGACACTCATTATTTTGCTATTCTTTCTCCTATTTTGCATACTTGCCCTTTTCATTAGCATCGTCTTCTCTATTAAATATGTTTTAATTTGTACTGCTTTCTTATTTTCAGCCCTACTTGCTTATTATTCATTATTAACGATTGCAGGGCTGATTCATCGAAATAGAAGGAAGAAAGAACGTGTATTGGAACATTATCCGAGTGTCGATATTTTCATTCCAGCACATAACGAAGGAATCGTTATGAAAGATACGCTAGAAGCAATGGCAAAGATTGAATATCCGGGTCAACTAACCATTTATCTATTAAATGATAACTCAAAAGACGAAACACCCGAGATTGGAGATGCATTCGATAAAGCTTATGCTCATATTCGTCATATTCGCGTTCCTCCAGGCGAACCAAAAGGGAAATCACGCGTATTAAATTATGGCCTTAGCATTTCTAATGGTAAATATTTTTGTGTATATGATGCCGACAATCAACCCGAACCACATGCATTACGAATGCTTGTAGAATATGCTGAAACAACCGAGGATGCAGTTGGTGCAGTGGGACATGTTCGAACGATAAATGAGAAACGAAATTGGTTAACCCGAATGATTTCGCTAGAATTTCAAATTTTCCAGCTGCTCATGCAATCCGGACGCTGGCTGTTATTTCAAACTGGCTCTCTTACAGGGACAAATATGCTCCTTCGCCGGTCTGCTGTAGAAGAACTCGGCGGCTATGATCCATATGCAATTGCAGAAGATGCGGAACTGACATTACGAATTACGCAAAAGGGCTATGTATTACCGATCGTCCCTGAATCTGTTACCTGGGAACAAGAACCAGAGCACTTAAAAATTTTGATTAAACAACGAACACGCTGGCTACAAGGAAACTTATACATTTTAGAAAAGATACTTTCTTCATTCAGTTTCTTTAAAGGAAAGTTGCTTGTCCATTCCTTACAGCAAGTACTCGTGTACCTTGTCTTTTGGTTATTTCTAATCATCTCGAATGTTTGGTTCATTGTAGGATTACTTGGTCTATTTCACATTCAATATACGATTCCGTTACTATTTATGTGGTATGTCGCATATATTACGTATACTGCCCAACTATTTAGTTCGCAAAGTGTTGAAAGAACATTTACACCAATAAATATTTTCATTAGTATCATGATGTACTTTACCTATGCACAGCTCTTTACTTACTTATTTATTCGTAGCCTTATTCTTTATTTGCGTGCAAAAAGTAAAAAACAAGTCATCGGTTGGGATAAAACGGTTCGGTTCAAAAAAGAGAAGTAGCCCTATTTAAACAAACGTTTGATTAAAAAATAAGCACAGAGCGCCGTATGCTCTGTGCTTATTTTTTGACCAAAAGTCTATATATCGGACAAATACCCCTTAGCCGAAAGTAAGTTTCACGTCCATCCCCCAACGAACGATCTACTTTCATTTATATACGAAAAAGTGACTGCTATTTTTGTAAAACCAATTGCTTGTCTTGTTGCTCTTTCACTACTTGCGTCTTTGGTTCCGTGCTTTCTTGCACATTGCGATGTGCTACACGTTTCAAACAAATATGCTTCCACTTTCTTTCGTAACGTTTCATTGTTCTAGTTGTCCCCCTTGAATACGCTTAAAACTTTATTGAAATCGCTTACAGGAAATAATATAACATATATATGGAAAAGTGACAACACATTTCTGACAATTTTTTGTCAAAAACATGAATAACTTATGAAAATAATGCAAAAAAACAAAAAATTCATTAGCTGATCGACCTTCTCTGTCGAATTATCGATATTATTTTCCGTAAAAAAAGAGCTGATCCAATCAGCTCTTTTTCCAATCATTTACGTTGGCGATTTCGCCCTTCTTTTTGCAACTCTTTAAATAATGAGGCTACCATAAAGAAGATAACAAATGCAAATGGAAACGCCGCAATAATGGAAGCTGTCTGTAATGCAGCTAAACCACCGACATAGAGTAAAATTGCTGCTAATGCTGCTTGAACAATACCCCAAATCAACTTAATGCGATTTGGTGGATTCAAACTACCATGTGTTGTTAGCATACCAAGAACAAATGTCGCAGAATCCGCCGATGTAATAAAGAACGTTGAAATCAGCAGAATTGCAAGTACCGATAACACAGGACCGATACTACCCATATGATCGAACACAGCGAATAATCCAACTTCTGTTCCCATCTCTTTAATTTGTTCATAAATATTTGCATGGTCAAATAATTCCATATGAATACCAGTACCACCAAAAACAGAGAACCAAAGTGCCCCAATTAATGTTGGAACGAGCAGTACACCAATTACAAACTCTCGAATCGTACGTCCGCGCGATACACGAGCAATAAAAGTCCCAACGAATGGTGACCATGCAATCCACCATGCCCAATAGAAAATTGTCCATGATTGAATCCATTGATTTCCGCTTTTATCTAATGGACTTAATCGGAAACTCATGCTTGGTAACTCCTGAATGTAGGCTCCAATTGTCGAAGTAAAATAATTCATAATAAAGTTCGTTGGACCTGCAAATAATAAAATTGCCATCAGTGCAAAAGCTAAAATAATATTCGTATTACTTAAATATTTAATCCCTTTATCCAAACCTGTTTGGGCAGATAACATAAACAGAACTGTTACAATTCCAATAATCACGAGTTGTGTTGTTAATGAATTCGGTATAGGAGTTAAATACCCAATACCGCCCGCGATTTGTTGTGCACCAAGTCCTAACGAAGTTGCAACACCAAACACTGTTGCAAAGACAGCTAATACATCAAATATATGTGCAACGCGCCCATGCTCTCCACTCTTAAATAAAGAGCCTACGGTCGCACTAATGGTACTTGGTTTTCCTTTTCGGAATGTAAAATACGCAATACAAAGCGCTACAAGCGCATATAGCCCCCACGGATGTAATCCCCAATGGAAAAATGAGAAGCGAAGCGCCAGACGTGCACTTTGTTCTGTAGCACTTTCTCCATATGGTGGTGCATATAAATGATTTAATGGTTCCGCAACGCCCCAGAAAATCAGTCCAATTCCCATACCAGCACTAAATAACATGGCAAACCATGTTAAATAACTATAATCAGGTTCATCATCATCTTTCCCTAAACGGATCGAACCGTATTTTGAAACAATTAAAAAGATAGAAATCCCTAGGAAAATAGAAACAGAAATAATATAAAACCAACCAAACTTACTAACTAACACATTCTGGATAGCGGTTGTGACATTTCCTAAACTTCCTTTTCCAATTATTGATTCAGGAATAATCCCCCAAATCGTAAATGCAAGACATAATACCAATGAGACAATAAATGTTTTCGTCAGTTTCCTCATCAAATCCCCCTTCGTAGGTTTCTTTCGCTTTGTAAATGACATTAATTCCAATGTGTTAAATCGGATAAATTACAGTAATACTGCCGATATCTTTCTACAAATGTGTAAAATAATTGCCACCAATTAGAATTCTTATAGACAATTTGTATCTCCTTAAATCATCTTTTACTTCCTTGAAAAGCAAAAGGTAAAGATTACAATGTCAAATGATGCGAGATAAATGCGGATAGGAATTTACTTCCCTAAAAAAAGATGTGTTACAGTTGTAAAAAAAGAGAAAATGCATGGATGTTTACTCTTTCTTTTTGTAACAATTATGCGGTTTTTTGTTGAGATATATTACGTATTTTTAAATCTACACATAAAATATTTATGTTTATATAACTATATTAGTCATAAATTAGTAAAATACTCAAGGAATGTAACCTATTAGTAAAACTTTCGTAATATCCTTGTAATATTTTTATCTCTACCGAAAAATAGCTACTATATCAAAAATGAAGGATATATAATATAAACTACTTAAAAATAAGGAATGAAAAACGCTTTCTATTCTTTTTTGCTATGTTACAAAGTATTAATGATTCTTTACGAATGGTTTGTAATTCTGTGATTTCCCCAATTCTAAAAAAATCTGTTGCTATAATGAGGACACGAAAACAAACGCAATGGAGGCTATCATGAAAAAATTAATTGGTATAGCAACAGCAGCAGTTTTTGGTCTTGGGATTTTCACTACTTCTGCTAGTGCAGAAACTGTTGTAACAACAGACGTACTAAATGTACGAGAAAACCCAACTACGGAATCAAAAGTTGTAGGAAAAGTATTAAATGGTCATAAACTAGATGTTATAAATACAGAAAACGGATGGTCACAAATCAAATTTAATGATAAAGACGTATTCGTAAGTGCAGAGTTCACAAAAAGCATCTACTATGTAACTGCTAACGTATTAAATGTACGTGCAGAAGCAAACACAAATTCAGAAATTCTTGGTACGTTAAAGAAAGATGATAAAATCGAAACGACGAACCAAGTACAAAATGGATGGTTACAATTTGAATATAACGGGAAAACAGCTTATGTTCATGTTCCTTTCTTAACAGGTAAAGCTCCTGTAATAGAAAAACAAGAAACACAAGCTCCTGCTAAATCAGCTGCGCAAGCAAAACCTGCCATGCAAGTAAAAGCAGCTGCTACAAGTGCGCCTGCTGGCGGCCGTGAGTTAACGGTTGTAGCGACAGCATATACAGCTCATCCAAGTGAAAACGGCGGCACATATGGTGGCCGTGTATTAACTGCAATGGGTCATGACCTAACAGCGAATCCAAATATGAAAATGATTGCTGTTGACCCAAAAGTGATTCCATTAGGATCAAAAGTATGGGTAGAAGGTTATGGAGAAGCAATCGCTGGTGATACTGGCGGTGCAATTAAAGGAAACCGTATCGACGTTCTAGTTGGTTCAGATAGTGTTGCTAACAAATGGGGACGTAAAACGGTAAAAGTGAAAATTTTAAAATAATCAATAACTGCTAAATAATAAGCCAGTTCTCTTATATTTGAGAGCTGGCTTTTATTTTTCTATAATGACAGTAAGGAGGTAGAAATATGAACTTACAAGCAAAAATAGACTGGATTGGAACTCCAAAGTCTTACATATATAAAGATGGTGGTGTGACATATGATGCAATCTCCATTGATTTCTCGATTGAACAAGATGACAACCGCTATAAATTCATCATGCTGAAGCATGAGGAAAAGACACATTATAAAATGGTCCAATACGGTGTTAAGCCCGGGTCACAAAAACCATTTCCAATCGATATTCCCTTCCGCACGGACATGCTTCCATTCATTAACAAAATTCTACAAGATCCTTATGTACAAGCCGTATTATCCTAAAATCAACCTTATGAAAAGAAACGATCCCGTTAACGAGATCGTTTCTTTTCTAGTTCATGCATCGGACCAGCAATTTCCTCAGACTTTCACGTATTATTTACTACAAGTGAATGATATAGTACTTTTCCATCTTCATTTACCGTAACCATATGGTCATTACTAAGGCTTTTAAACTTCACTGACCCATCACCATAACGAATATGATATTCCTCATACGTCATTACTATACTTCGTAGCACTTTGCCTTTCTACATTGCGGACATCTATTATGAATCATTCTTCTGTAATTCCTTTTTTTCTGTTTTCCTACATTTTTGTTTATAATGGTAAAGGAACGAAAATTTTTGTACGGAGGAAAATTATGCTGCAACATTCAATTACAAAAGATGAAATTATGATGATTGCAAGTGAATTTGTTCAAGGATTAGATCCGCAGCAAGCGGCTGATCAAGAACATGTTGCGAATGCTCGTCATTTATATCGCAGCGGTGTTGTCTATAATGTAGATTTTGATGGGTATACGCTATCAGGAACGGTAGAAGCTGAAAGAAACATATATAGCGTTCATATTCCCATTCGCAATGTATCAGACAGTTATTGCGATTGTTTCGCACCAACACAATGCGAGCATATGCTTGCCGTCTTATTATCAGCTGCTTCTAGTTTTGGAAAAGTGGGAGATGTATTAAAATTATTTAAAAATAAAACGAAACCATCGCAGACACCCATTCGAACGGCACGACAACTGCTACAATCCTCCTCTTTTGCAGAAACGGATTATACAAGTTGGTATTCATACTTTGACTCTGAATATGAAACGTTTAAGAAAGAACAAGCGCGTCTTACTTATAAACAAATGTATTTTCTAATGAGCATTTTTACAGATTTTTATATGAAATTGGAACGGAAAGCTCCGCGCGTTGTTGCGATCCATGAGTTATATAAACTGCATGGTGCGCTATATTCTTTTCAAAAACTATTAGAAGAAATTGAAGAGTTTGAAACACGAAAAATCTATTCTTATCATCAACCCGTTAACGTCATTCATCTATTTGTAGATAAAGTGGAGTCCATTGTACGAGATTTCAAATCAGAACCTGCACCTGCTGAATGTAAACCCATTTTGCAGGAAACGGCCCAGCTCGTACATACTATGTTCTTCTCAGTAGACTCCTATACACAAGAAAGATTCTTTATTTATCGTCATATATGGGGAGAACTCTTAACAGAGAACCTTCTCCTTGAGGAAGAGAAGGAACGTATTGATACAAAGATGCACCCGCTCTCAAAAGCACTCGCATCTTCACACCTACTCTTTCTACAGCGAAATGATGAAGGGGCTATGGAACGATTAGAAAAACAACCCGCGTTAGTCGTTAGTCTTTATTTTGATTGGCTAGAGGAATTGCTAAGTACGATGCAGTGGGATCGTGCAAAAAATTGGCTGTCTTTCACATATAAACAAGTGAAAAAAACAATCCAAGAGCAACCCGGTACGATGTTTGTGAGAGATATCGTTCGTTTATTTGTCATGATGTATGAAACATATGCGACACAAATGAATGAACAAGCTGGGCTGGAAATGATTTTGCAAGATTTATTACCGTACAGCTTCGCGAATTATGAACAATATGCATTGGCAAAAAAACAGTATCGCACCTGGACGGAATTACACCTCCTGCATGGTCTTGAGGCCATTGAATTATTGAAGGAGCCGCTAAAAGAAATTGAAAAAGAAGCACCTGAAGCAGCGCTCCCTCTTTATCATCTTGCCACAGTACAAGCAATTGAGGAACGAAATCGAAAGTCTTATCGCCGCGCTGTTCGTTATTTAAAAAAATTACGCATGCTGTATAAACGTCTAAAGCGAACAGAGGAATGGAGTGCCTTCATCATTCAAATTGCCAATTTACATTCACGCTTACGAGCCCTACAAGAGGAATTGCGGAAAGGAAAATTAATCGATGATCAAACAAATTGAAGTAACAATTCGGCTCCAATATGTCAATCAAGGTTGGTTCCTTTGGGGAGAGAATGAAACCGGGCATCCATTATCTGAGGTGGCTTGGAGACAAAATGCCTTTACATGGCACTCAACTTCCTTTTACGGTACTTTTTTAAAAGAAGCAAGTTATGACGGACGACATGGGTTTATCTTAACGAACCTCCAGGCATTTGAATACATTGCAAATAAACCGATGAACTCCTTTGCCAATCTGCAATGGAATGGACCAACTACCCTACTAACGCCAGATGCAAAAGAACTATGGGATGCCTTTTTAACCGGAGATTTCCTCCCTGATATGGAGCGATGGGCTCATTCTCCATCCTGGAAGGTAGCAAAACATTCTATTGAAGATCGCACGCTAGCAACCTTATTCTCCGAAGCTGTTAATGAAAGTATTTTACAAGATACTCGCTCAGGGGACGGATGGGAAAATGCGAAGCGATTATATGAGCATTATGAGTTTTCAAAAAAACAACTAGAGACGGCACTTCATGAAGAAGACTGGCTCCGCAAAATTGGTTATATGGAAGACGACCTTCCCTTCACAATCGGTCTTCGTTTACAAGAGCCACATGATGACTTTGAAATGTGGAAATTGGAAACAATTCTTACGCCAAAACGCGGAGCACATCGCATCTATATATATACGGACACTCAATCATTGCCAAAGAGATGGAAAGGCTATGAAGACCGAATTAAAGAAACGCAGGAAGGGTTCAGCAAGCTCGTTCCCTGGCTGAAAGAAGAGGATCATTTTCGAGATGAACTCTATGAAACAGAGGCTTGGAACTTTTTAACGGAAGCAAGTAATGAATTATTAGCCGCTGGTGTTACGATTTTATTACCATCTTGGTGGCAAAATTTAAAAGCAACGAAACCAAAACTGCGCATCCAATTAAAGCAAAATAAAGCGCAAACACAATCATTCTTTGGTATGAACACACTCGTGAATTTTGATTGGCGTGTTTCTACACAAGGAATTGATCTTTCAGAAAGCGAATTTTTTGAACTTGTCGAGCAAAATAAACGACTGTTCAATTTAAATGGACAATGGATGAGGCTTGATCCTGCCTTTATTGAAGAAGTAAAAAAACTGATGAAACATGCGGACAAATACGGACTGGAAATGAAAGATGTGTTGCAGCAGCACTTATCTAGTTCAGCCGAAATAGAAATGGACCAAGAAGAGAGTCCATTTGCTGATATGGAAATTGAGCTAGATGACTATTATGAAGAGCTTTTCCAAAAATTGCTGCATATCGGTGACATTCCAAAAATTGAAATACCATCCTCCTTACAAGCAACACTTCGCCCGTATCAAGAACATGGCGTTAGTTGGCTATTATATTTACGCCAGCTTGGATTTGGAGCATTATTGGCAGATGATATGGGTCTTGGGAAAAGTATCCAAACAATTACTTACTTACTCTATGTAAAAGAAAACAAGCTTCAAACAGGTCCCGCTTTAATTGTTGCACCAACATCTGTTCTTGGGAATTGGCAGAAAGAATTCGAGCGCTTCGCCCCCCATTTAAAAGTAACATTACATTATGGTAGCAATCGCGCGAAAGGAGAAGCTTTTAAAGAATTTCTACAAGATGCAGATGTTGTACTAACTTCTTATGCACTATCGCAACTTGATGAAGAAGAATTAAGCACATTATGTTGGGATTCTATTATTTTAGATGAAGCACAAAATATTAAGAATCCACATACGAAGCAATCGAAAGCAGTTCGCAATTTAAAGGCGAACCATAAAATTGCGTTAACAGGAACACCGATGGAGAATCGTCTTGCTGAGCTATGGTCGATCTTTGACTTTTTAAATCATGGATACCTTGGAAGCCTTGGACAATTCCAGCGCCGCTTCGTTACACCGATTGAAAAGGATCGAGATGAAGCCAAAATCCAGCAAGTACAGCGATTCATTTCACCATTCTTACTACGTCGTACAAAACAAGATCAAACAGTCTCATTGAACTTACCGGATAAACAAGAACAAAAAGCATACTGTCCATTAACTGGTGAGCAAGCATCACTATATGAACAACTTGTACAAGATACATTAAAAAATGTAGAAAACTTAAATGGAATCGAAAGACGTGGCTTTATTTTACTTATGCTAAATAAGCTAAAACAAATTTGTAATCATCCTGCTCTCTATTTAAAAGAAGATGTACCAAAAGATATTGTACAGCGTTCCATGAAAATGCAAACATTAATGGATTTAATTGAAAATATAAAGAATCAAAATGAAAGCTGCCTTATTTTCACACAATATATCGGGATGGGGCACATGTTACAGACTGTATTAGAAGAAACATTTGGTCAGCGCGTTCTTTACTTAAATGGAAGTGTACCAAAGAAAGAGCGCGATAAAATGATTGAACAATTCCAAAATAGAACATATGATATCTTTATTCTATCCTTAAAAGCTGGGGGGACAGGACTAAACTTAACTGCAGCTAACCATGTCATTCACTATGATCGCTGGTGGAATCCAGCTGTAGAAAATCAAGCAACAGACCGAGCTTATCGCATCGGTCAAAAACGATTCGTCCATGTGCATAAACTGATCACAACAGGAACACTGGAAGAAAAGATTGATGAAATGCTGGAACGTAAACAATCGCTCAACAATGCTGTTATCACAAGCGACAATTGGATAACAGAGCTATCTACAGACGAACTGAAAACACTTCTTGGCGTATAAAACAGAAAAAGGAGCCATCCTTAATAGGATGAGCTCCTTTTTCTATGCCAAAACCAATTGCTAATCAGAATACCTGTCAGCCCACCACACGTATCTAACAAGGAATCTTGCCACATCGGTGTACGGTCCCCTGTAAACCACTGATGAATCTCATCAAATGTTGCATAACCAGCAACAAAAAGTAGCGCAAAAAGAAACGATCGCTTCCTTGAATAACCAGAGCGATAAAGCGCGTAATATGTCAATGCACCAAGCATAAAGAAAACCATGAAATGGGCACCTTTGCGAAGGAAAAATTCAATAAAACCACCGACCCCTTTGTTCGCAATACTAACTGGGGTTCCTCCGCCATAATCAATCGATACCCATGAAAAGTGCTCTTTCACAAACTCCACATTCACGTACTGCTCAATATCTGAACGCATATCTTGCTTCTTATACGGTTGTGCTGAAGAATAAAAAATAATTCCCATCCATAATAAAACGGGAATCCAAAATAACCACTTTCTCTTCATTTTTGTAACCCCTCTCTTCTTCTCCTAAGCGTACCAAAAAAAATAAAAAAATTCACGCCAAAATCTTACTATTACCTCCTATATATATGGTGAAAAGGGGGTGAGAACATGGCAGTGGAAACAATTGTAACGGATTTAACTTTACGACTTGTTCTAAACGCTGGTCTAGACAAAAATGGAAAAACAGTATTTAAAAACAAACAGTTGAAACAAGTTAAGCCAAACGCTGATTTAGAAAAAGTACATGACGTTGCACGCGCGCTTTCTTCCTTACAAGAATTAAAACTTCACGCTGTACAAGTTGTCAGCACAGCTGATCTTTCAAACCTATAAAGGAGGTATAACTTATGCAAACGCTAGAATTAATTTTTTCGAAAGAAGATGGGAAAACGGTTGTTTTCTCTCTCGATCATCCCGTTACGCCTGTCAATGAGCAAACCATTGGTCAAGTGATGGATACAATTCTTTCTTCTTCCATCTTCTTATCACTTGGAGAAAATGCACAAAAAAAAGGAGCACGACTTGTTGAAAAGACAGTAACAGAAGTAAATATTGCTCCTTAATACAAAAAAGACGAAGCTGCCTTACGCTGCGGCTTCGTCTTTTTTCTTCGGCATTTCAATTGGAATGAAAATATGGGAAAAGCCAACTGAAACATATTTATACTGTTCCTTTCCAAGCGTAAACTCCGTTGTATACGTCGAGAAGAACAGATAATCATTTCGTTTTGTATAATGATCAATTAACACTCCTACTTGAGGTTGTACATATTTGTTCGCTAATTTCTTACCGATTGTTGCAAGTTCCCCGATCAATCCATCTGGATCCTCTTTTTCAACTTCTGTAAGCTTTTTACTAATATCATTTCGATTCATAAATTGCTTTGCTGCCCACTCTGTATATTCTCCTTTGCTCGGATTACTATTGGCTAAATAAACAAACAAAAGAACAATGAGAGCCGCAATGATATATTTCTTTTTCATACGTTTATCACCCGCCTAACACTTTCTATTCTCATATATATGTCCAAGCGATGCAAATTATAAAAATGATTATAGAAGAAATTCTCTAAAAATCTCTATAACTTTACAATTTTTTACATTATTTTAAATCTAATTTTATATTTGGTCTTTATTATAAAATGTGTAAACCATCTTAATTTTAAAGGAGGTCTTCCATTGCTGGAGATAGCAAAGATTCATACTATTTCGAATATGATAATGATGCTGTTACCGCATAGGGATCTTTTTTTTCGCACTCAAATCTATACTACGGATGAAATTTTTTACTCACCAAAAACACCGTTTGAAATCATAAAGGAACTCATTATCTCACACAATTATTCTACATACGAGGGAAGACGAAAGGCAATCGTTGCAAAATGGAAATTATATCAAAACACACCAATTCCTATTGATCACCGCCGTTTCATCTGCGCCATTCCTACTCATTCTCCTCATACTTGGGACTGCACATGGTTATTTTATAAAAACATCGCATACATAGAAAAAGGTGCTAACAACCGGGCTATCGTATATTTTTGCAATGGAGACAGTACCACTCTCTCCATTAGTGCTTATCAAATGAAATTACAATGGAGAAAAGCTGGTAATCTTTTAGCTCAAATGATGCTTGAAGATTTTCATAACGATTTTTAAAATGGATACGAAAGTGGAGTCAGTCTGTTTAACCTGCCTCCACTTTCTGCCCACTACACCTCTGTACGCATCTTTTTGAGCGCCTGCCGATATATCCACCTCACTTGATAGTACGTTAACTCCATCTCGTCTGCAATTTCATTCATGGTCTTTCCCCCAAAAAAAGATTCGGTAATCACATACTTTTCCCGTTCATTTAACAAACTCATATACTCGTGAACCTCCGATGATCCCTCTACTACTCCACATACATGTTCTAAATGCTCTTGTTCAAAGCAAGTGTGGTATGTTTGAAATCGATTCTCCTTCTTTAATTTCTCTAGTAAATACCCACGCACTGTCACAAATGCATAATTCGAAAAACTTCCTTTCTCTTCCTCATATCTTTCATATGCCCTCCATAATCCAATTAAACCGCACTGATAAAACTCCTCATAATCCTTATATAAACAGAGCCGCTTCATTTGATTCTTAATCATTTTCTCATACAAAGTAACTGCCTCAGTAAAAGTGACCGGCTTCATCTCATACCCATTTCTAAAAGGTATACCTTTTTGTTATTCCGCGGTACTTTTACAATATAAAAAGAAAAAGGGAATTTCATGGCAGGTTATTTCAAGTTCTATCTCGCAAATTTCAAATTTAGACAAGCTAAATTTGAAATTTCCATACCGCTATATGAAGTAAGTGCAAATAAAAAAAGCGACCCTAAAAAGAGCCGCTTTCATAATCTTATTGACCTAAGTTAGAGAAGCTAGAACCAATACCACTTAAACTACTAAATGCAACAGAAAGGATAAAGAAGATTACAATCAGTATTGTTGCTTGTTTCTTGCTTAATCCTGCTACAATTTGTAACCCTAATCCCATAACAACTAATCCCCAAATATTGAAAACCTCAAACGCTGAAGCAGCACCATGAAGATACGTACCTGGTTCAAATAAAGGTGCTAAACTTGTGTAAGAAGTTTCTGCAGATCCACCAATTATCAATTTTAAAATAAGATTTACAATAGCTCCTAAAATTGCAATGGTATACGTATATAAGTAAATAGATAATACCTTCATATATGGTGTATCATTGCTCATAAACATCATAATAATTTTATAAACCCCTGCTGCAACAAAAAACCAAAATGCTGTACCAATTATTCCTCCGATAGCTCCAAGTCCAATCCCAAAATACCCTGCCATTTTAGCAGCTTCTGGATCCGGAACATTTGCCAATACTTCTGGACTAGTCATCGCTTGATACGTAGTAACACTAGCTACAATCGCCGTTATGATAACGAAAAGAAAGAATGCTCCCCAAACCGGACTCTTCGTTTTCATTCGTTCAAACTGTACGCTAGGAGATGTAATCATTCCGAATAATGATGGCTTTTTCCCACTTACATCTTGCGTATTAATATTTGGCTCCATTGTAACGCCTCCTTATAATGTATATCACCCGTTCTACCGGGCGGTTCACCTTCTCTACTTAAGAGACTACGAACCGCCCACTAGAACAATATATGTGTAGTAGAGAGTACCTCTCTACTACACTAGCAAACTACTCGTAACGAAGTGCTTCAATTGGGTCTAATTTCGCAGCCTTGTTCGCCGGAATTAATCCGAAAATGATACCGAGTGTCATGGAGAATACGACGCCGCCAACGACAACTTCCCATGAGACAAGCGGTGGCCATTTCGCGAATGTAGAAACAATATATGCCCCGCCATAGCCAAGACAAATCCCAATTAATCCACCAAGCAACGTTAACATAACAGCTTCAATTAAGAATTGTAGCAAAATTTTGCTGCGCGTTGCTCCAAGCGCCTTACGTATACCAATTTCACGCGTACGCTCTGTGACAGATACAAGCATAATGTTCATCACACCAATACCACCAACAACTAGAGAAATACCAGCGATTCCTCCAATAATCATTGTCATGATATTGGTTACTTTAGAAACTCCTTCTTGGAATTCTTTTAAGTTCAACATCTCATACTTACCTGAACTTTCACTTGGCTTACGACTATTTAATACTTCAACAGCCTTTTTACCTGCTTCTTCTAGGTCATCTACGTTTTTAGATTGAATCGCAATACTTTGAATTTCATCTGTTCCATATAAGATTGGCCACAATGTAATCGGAATTAACACTTCTGAATTTTCAAATCCCATAATTTCATTATCGGTTTTATATACACCAATAACTTGCATTGGCTGACCTTTCATCTCGAGAATTTTCCCAACAGGATTTTCATCTTTGAATAATACTTCTTCTGTCTTTGTACTAATCATGACCGCGTTATTTCCTTGTGAAATATCCGCTTCATTTAACGAGCGCCCTTTCACAACCTTTACTTTATTGACCGAAAAGTATTCGCTGTCTAGCCCTATAACTGTAACCATTTCTTTTTTATCATTCATCTCAAGTGGTTCCATCGTATTATTCGTTGTAATGACATGTGAAACTTCTTTAATATTTTTCACTTCAAAAATATCTTCATCTGTAATTTTCGGTGCTTCTTGTTCTGCCCCAAATGGATCATTGATATCAGGAACAAAGTGAATCGGCATCAAGTTATTACCAGAACCCGCAATTTTCGACTTTAACATCGCTTCCCCGCCCTGCCCAATGGCAACAACGGTAATAATAGAACCGACACCGATAATAATACCAAGCATCGTAAGTGCGGAACGAAGTTTATGCGCTAGGATAGAAGATAGGGCGATTTTTATACTATCTAATAAACTCATACCGCACACCTTCTATCTTCTGTAATTTTTCCATCTCGCAGCACAATGCGGCGTGAAGAATATGCCGCTACTTCTTCTTCATGTGTAACCATAACAATTGTTGTACCTTCTGCATTTAATTTTGTGAAGATATCCATCACTTGTTCGCCAGATTTCGTATCAAGAGCACCCGTTGGCTCATCGGCCATAATAAACGTTGGGTCATTCGCAATTGCCCTTGCAATTGCGACACGCTGCTTTTGTCCACCTGACAATTCATTCGGTAAATGGTGCACTCGATCTGCTAATCCTACCTTGCTAAGGGCCTCAAGGGCACGCTTACGACGCTCAGCTTTCTTCACACCACCGTACACGAGTGGAAGCTCAACATTTTCCACCGCTGAAAGACGCGGCAATAAGTTAAAATGTTGAAAGACAAAGCCAATATACTCATTGCGAATGAGAGCAAGTTTTGACTCGTCTGCTGTTAAGATATTCACATCGTTCAACATATATTCACCTTCTGTCGGACGATCTAAACAACCAATAATATTCATAAGTGTCGATTTACCAGAACCAGACGGGCCCATAATCGATACAAATTCACCATTTTGAATCGTTAAACTAATGCCGTGTAAAATGGGTACTGCCAATTTTCCTTGATAATACGTTTTTTGAATATTATTTAGTGTAATCATTTTTCTTTCACTTCCATTCCGTCATACACTTTGTCGGAAGGATTTTTAACCACCTTTTGTCCCACTGTTACGCCTTCAAGAACTTCTGTCCAGTCTCCATCAGTAGACCCTTTCTTCACATTTTGCTTACGAAGCTTTCCTTTTTCTTCTATGTATACAAATGCGTCGTCACCTTTTTCAACAATGCTCTTAGTCGGAACAGCAATCATTTTCTTATTTTCTAAATTTACTTGAAGTGACACATGATAACCTGGAGATAAACCATCTTGACTATCAAGACTTGCTTTATATGTATATTGAGACATACTTTGAGTCGCTTCACCCGCTCCTGCCGCTTGTGCCATCTCTGCACTTGTTGGGAACTCACTTACCTCTATAATCTTACCTGTCCATTTTTTCTTACTGTTTGCTTTTGCTGTTACAGTAAATGTTTGATCTTTTTGAATTTGTGATTTTTGAAGCTCAGTTAATGTTCCTTGAATTTGGAATGGATCTTTAGAAGCAATTTGTAAAAACGCTTTTCCTTGCCCACCCATCGCTTGTGCGGAACTTTGTGCTGCATCTTTATCTAGCTTTTGCACAACACCTGCAAAATTGCTATAAATCGTAAGTTCTTTCTGTTTTTTCTGTAATTCTTCTACCTGCAACTGACCTTTTTCTTTTTCAAGATCCGTTGTTTTTTGCTGTAATTCTAATTCACTTACTTGCTCTTCCATCGGCTCTGTCACTTCTTTTCCAGCGCCGCTATCTTTCGCTTTCTTAATCTCTTTCTTCAATGAATCTATTTTCTTCTTCGCTTGATCATAACGCATCGTTGCCATTTTTTGCTCAAGCTCGACTTGTTTCATTTGTAAATTGATTTCTTCATTATCATAAGAGAATAACTTCGTTCCCTTTTCAACTTCTTGCCCTTCTTTTACTGCAATATCTTTCACTTTCCCTTTTGTTGGATCTGCATAGAAACTTTCAATATTTCCGGGCTTTACTTGTCCTGCAATTAGTTTCGTATTATTTAGCTTACGCTCTGTTACTTTTTCGAAACTAACAGCATCCGCCTTCGCCTCGCCCTTCTTCTTATTTTGCATGACGAAAATGTTAATCGCTGCAACGACAACAATTAATGCAATAACCCCAATGATAATCCATTTCTTTTTTTTGTTTGGAGTACGAACCGTGTTTGGTAACATATTTTCTCTCCTTTTTATATTGATATAATAATCGTATCATTATACAAAACTTTCAGAAAAACGCAATGAACCCTCTCCTACTATTACGCTTTTTTTACAAAGTTTTACACTAACAATTCTATTGTAACAAAAATAGTAATGTTTAGAAATATGACATCTTATCATTTAAGCAAGTTTTAAGGAAGAATCGCGTAAAAAAGTCACCTTACATAAGGTGACCTGAGCGATTTTTAAAAAGATGATTTCTCGGCTCATCTTCCACTAAAAATCTCGAATCATCTTTTCTCATTTTTTTAGGTATATTCCTTTTCACAAGCTGAAAGGCTTCATATTCAGCAGCATTCATTGCTCTTTGAATCGTACACCCTTCGCTTTCCCCTTGTTTATCAAGCATCCAGCCTGTTTCACTCTTTAATTGTCTCCGGAACTCTTCTTTTGCTTTCTCATTTGGAAACATCCCTTCATTTACTCTTAAATAAGTCTCCACATTCATCGGAAACCACTCATCCTCATAACCATTCTCCACGAAACAAATTGAAATCCCAACCGGTGTGCTACGAACGACAAAATCAAATGTACAATCCTCTTCTGTGACAGTTGCTGAACAAAAATAGAACGTCTCAACTTCCGATACAAAAATCCCCAACGCCTGCATCTCCTTTATACATATAATTTGCCTTTCATATCCTACTAAATTTTAACATTTATTTTTGAAGAATTTGTAAAGTATACATTAAGTTTATATGTAGAAGCCATGAAACACTTATATGCTTGAAAGGTAGATCATAAAACAGAGGTTTTCTTCATCTATGCATGGGGGGAATCTTTTGATATGTAAGTTTCCTCAGTTCCAGCTCATTGCATGAATCTCCCTTTATTAAAGGAACTTTTCTCTCTTTTTATCTATCAATTTATAGAAGATAATAAAAAATAGATTTACCGCAACTATTACAATATAACAAAATACATTTACTAATATTTTAGAAAGGAAGCGAATCAAGTGAACTATAAGGGAATTACAGCAAAACTTACAGTAGGAATTTTGGCAGCGAACTTACTCATTTCTCCAGCAAGTACTTCAGCAGCAAAAAAGACCTTTCCAGATGTACCAGACTGGGCGAAACAATCCGTTAACTACTTAGTGGAGAAAAAAGCACTTGATGGAAAACCAGATGGAACGTTTTCACCATCTGAACAAATTGACCGTGGTTCAGCAGCAAAGTTAATGGCTATGGTACTAGGTTTACAGGTTAACAAAGAAGCAAAACCGTCGTTCCAGGATGCGAAAAATCATTGGGCAGCTCCGTATATTGCAGCGGTTGAGAAAGCTGGTGTCATTAAAGGAGATGGGAGCGGTAACTTTAACCCGTCTAAACACATTGATCGTGCTTCTATGGCCTCTATGCTTGTTGAAGCTTATAAATTAAACAATAAAATTATTGGTGATTTACCAACGCAGTTTAGTGATTTAAAAGGACATTGGGGCGAAAAGTTGGCGAATACATTAGTTGCACTAGAAATCTCAAAAGGTACTGGTGACGGCTGGAAACCACGTGGTATTGTGACTCGTGCAGAAGCAGCGCAATTTATTGCACAAACAGATATGAAAAAAGCAGACACAGCAAAAAGAATGTATATGAACAGATATTTCATTACATATCACCAGCCATCCTTATCCTCAGGGATTACAGCGAATCAGCATGCACCGCAAATCATCGTGGTAAAAGAACAGCGTACAGATGGTTGGCTAAAGATTGTAACGTCTAAAGGAGAAAAATGGACACCGTTACATGAAAAGAAAGAAACGATTCATCGTACATTTACCACGTATCAAGAAGCATCGCATTCATCTAGAGTATTAGGTACATATACTGCGCAAACAGTAACTGTTATTGAGGAAAAGGGAAGTTGGATTCGTATTCGTACAAATGCTGGTTTCCAATGGGTAGATAAAAATCAATTAACCCCTCAAAATAAACAAGATAAACAAAATAAACAAGACAAACAAAATAATTTCTTAGAAGGAAAAGCAATTATTATTGATCCAGGTCATGGCGGGATCGATGGCGGCCATAAAGGAATTTATATGAATGAAAGCCCAGTTGTATATGACACAGCAGTACGCGTGCAAAAACTATTTGCTCAAAAAACACCGTTTACTGCACTGCTGACACGTGATGCACATTCAAGACCAGGAAACAATTCAAAAGACTCTCTAGCAAAACGAGTGGAATTTGCTCAAAAAAATAAAGGTGATATCTTTGTAAGTATTCATGCAAATGGTTTCAACGGTAACGCACATGGTACAGAAACTTTCTACTACAAAGCTCCAACAAAAGAAGCAAATCCATATGTAAGTGATAGTCGTGTACTCGCTGAAAAAATTCAAAACCGTCTGATAGCAGCTCTTAAAACGCGTGACAGAGGTACAAAAGTAGGAAATTTATACGTCCTTCGCGAAAATACAATGCCAGCTGTATTAACAGAGCTTGGCTTTGTAGATAATGAAGCAGACGGAAAAAAATTAGCTTCACCTGAGTGGAGACAACGCGCAGCTGAAGCCATCTATGCGGGTATTCTAGATTACTATGAATGGAAAGGCCATAACATGTCTGCTTATTACTAAGTCAGCCTATATACGCTAAGAATGAAATATAACTTAAAAATTCACGAGTAGAGTCATATTCATTCATATAAATCTTACACCATTATAAAAAGAGCAATCCAAAAACAGTTCGTTTTTGGATTGCTCTTTTCTATACATCATTATGCTGTTTTGTTTGCTGGACTTTTTCTTTCGTGTCCAAGTTGTACGATTAATAGGAATAATGTTGATAGAATACCACCTGCAAGTAGTAAGATAAAGCAACCATCCCAACCAGAGTGATCAACGATGAAACCGATGATTAAGTTCGCTGTTAAGCTTCCTCCTACATAAGCAAATAGACCGCACATACCAACTGTTGTACCTACTGCAAATTTCGGTACTAATTCCATTGCACTTAAACCAATTAAGAACTGTGGTACATAAATTAAGCAACCGATAACAGAAACGGCAATACTTACAACAAGCATGCTAGTTGCTTGCCAATATACAAGCGTTCCGATAACAACACCCGCCATACTAATTACACATAGCGGCATACGTTTTCCTTTAAATAATTTATCACTTAAAAAACCAACTAGTAAGGAACTTGGAATTGCCATTCCTTCAAAAATAGAATACGCTGCATGAGACTGCGCTTGCGTAAATCCTTTTACAGTCGTTAAGTAAATTGGTACCCAGTTAATAACACCAAAGCGAATTAAGTATACGAATGCATTTGCAATACATAAGTACCAAACAAATTTATTTTTCACAACATATTTCATCAAAATCTCTTTTGGTGACATTTTGTTTGCATTATCTGCTTTTTCAAGATTTTCATAGTCATTACGATATTCATCAATTGGCGGAAGACCAGCAGATTCTGGTGTATCCTTCGCATTGATCCAAACAAGAACAGCAATTACCATCGCAATAATCGCTGGGAAAATAAAGACGCCGCCTTGCCAATGACTTTCACCGAAAATACCTACACCGATACCAACAAGTGGTGGTACAAGCATTCCGCCGACGTTATGTGAAATATTCCAAATCCCTGTCTTTGTACCGCGCTCTTTCTTTGAGAACCACTTTGTCATAACAATACTACAAGGTGGTGCCCCCATACCTTGTACAATACCGTTCAGTACAAGTAACGTAATAATTAATCCAAATGAATTCGCAAAACCAAAGCAAATATTTACAAGCCCTGATAAGAATAAACCAACTGCGATAAATCGCTGCGCAAAAGCTTTATCCGACAAGTTTCCCATAAAGAATTTACTAAATCCATAGACAATTGCCATCACTGAACCTAATAATCCAATTTGAGAGGCGCTAAAACCGTATTCTTTCATTAAATACGTACTTGATAACGTAAAGTTACTACGAACTAAATAATACGCTGCATATCCAACTGAAATCCCAATTAACACACGGATACGTAACAGTGTGTATACTTTATCAATCATATCCGCTGGTAATCGTTCTATAATTGGTGCTGGCTTTAACCACTTAAACATACCATCTTCTCCTTTATCTACTTTGAGAGAGACGCTGTCTATTCCAAATCTCGATAAGACCACTATTTGATATATCTTTATTTGTTCTTCTAACAGGCTGACCTTCTATTTCTTTCTGATTCTTCGCAAGCATAGTCGGTACGCCAAACGAAACTTTCTCTAAAATATGCCCCGCTTCTTCCGATAAACAATAATCAATAAATAAATCCGCTATAATACCACTTGGTGCATCTTTTAGTTTCGAAACGGCGTTAACAGATAACCCTGTCTGCCCCGGCACTTGACTTACAATTGGAAAGCCCTGTTTTTGAAGCATTCGCTGATCTCCTATAAAGTTAATTCCGATCAAATATTCCCCACTTGCTACATACTCAGCCGGCATATATCCATTGATTGTCACTTTCGCAACTTGATGGGCAAGGTTCTTCACATACCCTTTTGCTTCTTCTTCACCAAATGTATCAATAAATGATTGGAACAACGTGTAGGCAGTTCCTGAAATATTTGGATTCGGCATGACAATTTTCTGGGCATAGGCAGGGTGTAATAAATCTTTCCACTCCTTCGGATAAGAAAGTCCGAGGGGCGCAATTTCCTCATTCCACCGCTCCTTATTCACCATAATCGCAAGTTGTTCTACTTCATAGCCATACCAAAAGTCATCTTTATCTTTAACAGCTGTAGAAAGACGACTTGCATGCTGACTTGTAACTGGAATTGATAGCTTTTTTCGCTTCATCGTTTGATGCGCATCTAGTGTACCGCCAATAATAATATCCGCCTTCGGACTTTTCGATTCCTCTTCTACTCTCCGCAGGATCTCTTCTGTCGACAAACGAATAAACTCATACGTACACCCGCGCGGCTTACAAAATGATGAAAGAAGTGCTTCACCTACTTCTTCACGAGCCGCTACATACGCAACAAGATGACGGTCCTTTAAATTCGGAAGACCATTTTTATAATATGGAATAGAGGTTGTATCTCGAGAGCAACTAGACATCGCTCCTCCTATTACAAGCAAGAAAAGAAAAAAGGCTATCTTTCTCATAAAACATTCTCCTTTACAAGCAAATCAGCTAGGGAGCCTTTCATATACATGACATTCCCATTATTATCACCAAGATATTGCACAACGAAGTACGAAGGATAGACAGAAATCGTCAATATATCCTCGCGATCATTCGTAACGCGCTTTCCTCTGTGATAAGCGGTCACATAAGCAATCGGTTCATTCTGCGATTGCAATAACTTCTGAATTTCTCCATAATCTGTCATTTGCTTTGCCTGCCGAATCGAATCCAAAATCGGCGGAAGATCCATCGTACGCACTCTTTCGCCTTGCCTTACCACAACTTCTTGCGCCGATGCAAAGAAATGGTGAATCATCTCCGGCGTATAATAAAGGCTTAATAAATACGTTTGAAACGCGGAAACCATCGTATCCATACCTTTCTTCCCGTATACTTCGGCCCCATACTGGAACAAGTCACCTACTGCAAAAGTAAGCTTATGTCCATTCAAGTACGTTACTTCTCCAGTAAATACTTGTTCCTGGATCTTCGCTTCCGTTTGCTGTACTTTCATTCGATCGAAGAATGAAACAATCGCATGTAGACGAACTTCATCCGTTACAACGACTTCTCCCCACTTCTCATGCTTTACTCTCACTTCAGTTGGAAGGGATTCATTCGATTTTTCTAAAACGGCTTCTTTGTCATCCACAATTGTAACGCGGTTATATAACTGTTCTTCTAACACATAAAACAATATGAGAGAAGCGATTATACAAAAGACAAAGAAAAGAATTTGAAATGATAGCCTTTTCATTTCTGCCTACCTCCAAGATAAAAAAACGTTGTTTCGAAAATATCGCATAATTGTTTCATAAATGTATCATTCAACCGCTTTCAAACTTTTTATATCTTCCATGTGCCTTGGCAATAAAAATGTCAGCGTCACAATCGTTCCCTCTTCCGCGCTGCTTTTAATCTGCATACTTCCGCCTTGCTTATTCATAATCTCTTGGCAAATGGATAAGCCATAACCATTTCCATAACTAGAAGTAAGCTTTGTCCCTTTTGAAGAACGATTCCATTCAGCTAGTACTTCTTCATCCATGCCAATTCCGTCATCATAAATCATTACGTTTGCTTCCCGTTCATTCATCGTAACATTCAAACTTACCTTTGAAGCATCGCTATACTTAATCGCATTATCAAGCACATTTAAGAAGATTTGCTTTGTCTTATCAAAATCCGCCACAACATGTATTTCCGATAACTCATTCATCGCCTTAATCTCAAATTGCTGTAAGCGCGGCGTAACAATGGAAATGGCTTCGTCTGCTAACTCCCTTATATTCACAATCGTTGGCGACACTTCAAACGTACTCGTGCCATATTTTGAAGATTGCAGGAGTTCCTCCACAAGCGATAATAATCGCTGACTTTCCACCGAAATATAACGGAGACTTTCCTTTATATCTTCCCTTTCCTTTAGCTTTGGAATTAAATCTACATATCCAATAATCGCTGTAAGAGGTGTTTTTAACTCATGCGTAATTCGATCTAAAAAGTCCTTTTGCTTTTCTTTCTCTTCCTTCAGCTGTGAAATATGAAGCTCAATCCCATCCGCCATCGCATTAAAAGACGCAGAAAGCTGCGCAATTTCCACATATTCACTCAGCTCAATCTTACTTTGATAATCACCATTTGCGAGTCGCTGCGCCATTTGTCTTAACTGATCAATTGGCTTATGAAGTGAATTCGCTAATCGAATCGCAAAGAAAATTCCTCCTGCAACTAAACAAAGCGATGTCACCAAAAACGTCCAGCTCACATTTGTTAAAATCTCTTTCTCATCCTTCAGCTCACTAATAAAGCGAATGGAGCCAATGACATCGTTTCCATAATAAACTGGACTTGAAAATAAAAGGAGCGGCGCTGGTTCATTCTCTTCAAACACATACGCTTTCTTTCCTTGTAATGACTTCTCAATATCGACGTTCTTATGAAGCAATGCCCCTTTCTCCGTATCTGCCACAACATCTCCATTTCTCCCGATCATCTGAACGCGAACATCCATGCGCTTTGCTAAATAAGAAGCAACTAGAAGAGAGCTCTGTCCAATTTTCTCGACTTCTGCTTCCTTCTCTACATAATTCATCGTATACATTTGCGCTTCTACACTTAACTTCTCTAAAGAAGCCGCTGCATTACGATACATATTCTTCTCAAGCGCAATATAAATCACTGTATATAAAAGACAAAGAATCGGAATCAACAATCCGACAATGCCAAACACCATATTTCGTTTTAACGACATCTCATCACCTAACAATCCAGCTTATATCCAACGCCGTAAATTGTCTTAATATGCTCACCGCTCGCCTTAAGTTTCTTTCTCAGGCGCTGCACCATAATATCCACCGCTCTTGTATTTCCGATATACTCAAAGCCCCACACCTTCTCAAGCAATTCATCCCTCATAAATACGCGCTGCGGATTCGAAACAAACAACTTACATAAATTAAACTCCCGGTACGTCAGCTGCACTTCCTCTCCATTCACATGCACCTTCCGTTCCTTTGGACAAACGACAATCTCGCCAGCACGAATCACCTCATGATTCTGAGGCACTTCCCTCTTCGTCACACGCCGCGCCATATTCTTCACTCGAAGAATGAGCTCGGCATAATTAAATGGCTTCGTCACATAATCATCAGCGCCAAGCTGAAGCCCAAGCAACTTATCATTCATCTGACTCTTCGCTGTCAACATCAGCACCGGAATATCATGGTCCCTCTCCCGAAACAAACGAAGCAACTCATACCCATCCGTATCCGGAAGCATCACATCTAAAATGAGCACATCCGGCCCATCTTCCCATCTCTCTAGCGCCTCTTTCCCACTAGCTGCCGTCAGTACCTCATATCCTTCGATCTCCAGCTGCATCCGAATCAAATTCCGAATGCTCGATTCATCATCCACCACGAGAATTTTCATCTGTCTCCTCCTTTCATCGCATATTTTAGTATAGCAAATATCCTACAAAAAAAGAGAGGCGATCATCGAACATATTTTGTCGATGATCGCTTCTCTTTTTTCATCATTGTGTTAATTCAAGATGCGCTTTTAATTTATTTGTTAACTCTTGTTTTGCATGATCTGTAACATAATAGTACCAAATACCATCAGCAGCTTTATGTCCATCACCTGGGATTTGAATATCCTCGCTATTTTTCAAACAATCTTTATAGTTTTTCTGCATATCAAACATTTGATCCTGTGTTAAATTCGTCTTCACGTTCTTTTGAATCGCATTTAGCACATCACCATAGCTTGTAAGTGAAGAGAAGCTTGCTCCTTTTTTAACAACCGCTTGCATCACTTGGCGCTGACGCATTTGACGCCCAAAGTCCCCACGTGGATCCGCTTTACGCATACGTGTATAAGCTAGAGCCTCATCACCTGTTAAGTGGATGTTTCCTTTCGCAAAATGATGCTTATCCTGTGTAAATTCTAAATCATTATTTACATCTACTCCATCAACCGCATCAACAATATCCTTAAATCCTTCCATGTTCACTTCTATATAGTAGTTAATAGGAATGTTTAAGAACTTCTCTACTGTCGCAACAGACATATCTACTCCACCGAACGCATAAGCATGGTTAATCTTATCTTTCTTTCCTTTTCCCACAATCTCTGTGTACGTATCACGAGGAATACTTAGCGTTTTCATAGAGTTCGTTTGTGGATTGAGTGTAATAACCATAAGAGAGTCTGAACGCCCTTTATCAGCTCCACGCTCATCTGCTCCTAGTAATAAAATTGAAATAGGTTTAGATTTACTAATTTTTTCTTCCTGTTTATTGTTTTCGTCACGTTTTAAGGGTTTATGAACTTCATCTAATGTTTTTGAAACTGAGGAATAAATGTTGTAGGCATAAATTCCTCCGCCTATAATCATGATTCCTATAACTCCTAATATCCATAATAAAATCTTCTTTTTCATTCTTTCACCTTTCTTTCTTTAACCAACAATAACTCCATAATTATAAGGATTCAGTCCCCAAATTTAAGACCATACCTATTATACGATATATTTGCCTTTTTATCATTTAACCTCAAAACATTCCTCTTCCACTACACTAATAGTTTCATCTAAAAAAATAGACGAATAACAAAAATATTTTTCGTTATTCGTCTATTTAAATTTATTATTATCTCTTATTCCTTCTTTTCTCCAAGAGCAAATGTAATTTCTGCTTCACAAGCAATTTCGCCATCTACTGTTGCAACAGCTTTTCCTTTTCCAATTGGACCGCGTACGCGTGTCATTTCTACTTCTAATCGGAGTTGATCTCCTGGGCGTACTTGCTTTTTAAAACGGCAATGATCAATACCTCCAAAGAAAGCAAGGCGTCCACGATTTTCTTCTTTCTTTAATATCGCAATTGCTCCGACTTGAGCCAATGCTTCCACAATTAACACTCCCGGCATGACTGCATAGTCAGGAAAATGCCCATTAAAGAATTCTTCATTTGCAGATACATTTTTAATACCAACTGCGCGCTTTCCCTCTTCTACTTCTAGTACTTTATCAACTAGCAAGAATGGGTAACGGTGCGGAATGATTTCTTTAATTTGTTCTATATTTAACATGAAAATATCGCTCCTTCTTCCATATTGGTCTTACCACTAGGATATATGTTATTATCCCATTTTGCCAGTGGTTTGTCATTATAAAAAAAGAAACGCCATTGATTTCAAAAAAAATGCACACACTCTTCTCTCAATAACAAGCTTCTTATAATAAAAATAATTACAGCTGACACGGAGGTAGAAAGGAGTGTGTGCCCAAGTTAGGGAAAGGCAATATATGTACCAAAACATTGGTTGCCTTAAGTGTCGTATTCACAATTTATTATATATGACAAAAATAAGAAAGAAAAATCCAATTTACACTCGTTTTTCTATTTATTTCTTGTTTTTAGTATATATTTCTTTATTTTCCTTCCGTTTTCTTAAATGTTATATTTTGAAATTATAATTTTAATAAAAAATACAGCATTCGATTATATATTTAAGGCAAGTCCTTATACCGCTAATGAAGTTAGTATAGTCATATGGATGCTTCCTTCCTACAATCAATTTCAAGGAGGAAGTTTCCATATGATAATAAAAAAATCTAATGAAAAATTCAAAAAAATGGTTAAATCATATCGTTCAAGGCGATCTGTAAAAGAATGAAGCAGTAAGTATAGCGTATCAGAAATAAAAGTTTATAAATGAATAAAAACACATTTTCTTATCACATCAGTTGATAAAGAAGAAGCGACGCTAGAAGATTTAAAACGAATGAAAAAAGAAATGCTTCGTTAAAAAAAGAAAATGAAATATTAAAAAAGGCTATGGCCATATTCGCGAGAAAATAAAGAATTAACCCCAAAAATTAAACAAATTCATCAAGATAGCAGAGCACGTTATGGTACGACAAAGATTCAACAACCACTTTTAGAGCAAGGATTACCATTAAGTATAAGACGTGTAGGGCGGCTCAAAAAAATATATCCGTTCCATTATCTTAAAAAAATACAAACCACATTCATCAGAGTCAACTGTAGAGAAGCGGACAAATCTATTAAAACAAAATTTCTTTACAACTACAATGAAGAGTGGGTAGCGGATATCACCTATATTCATATACCAAAAGATAGTTGGTGTTACCTAGCGTCTTTGGTGGATTTGTATTCTAAAAAATAGTTGGGTATTCATTTTCACGAAATATAAAAACAAATCTTGTGGTAAAAGCGTTAGAGAACGCTTACTATACACAAAAGCCACCAAAGGATCTCATTCTACATACTGGCTTAGGAACATAATATACAAGTCAGGAATTTTAAAGCTTACTTACAAATTATATAATCAAATCTTATTTCAGCAAGATATTGCATGTATCGAGTCGTTTCATGCTATTTTAAATAAAGAAGAAGTATATTTTACAAAATATATTACATTTGAACAAGCCAAATTGACACTATTTCAATACATCGAGGGATAGTATAACCGCAAGAGAATTCATAGTAGCATTGGTTATAAAACTCCCCAAGCAATAGAAGATCCAGCTAAAGAGGTAGCATAAACTTAATTTTTTTTGTCCAAAATATTGACTCAAATTCATTACTGAATAATAAAAAAGTTAGCAAATGCCATCGCTAACAAGATGGCGGAACAATATAATTCAACTTGTAATACTTAACTATTGTCTTCTCACATACCTCATAAAAAAGAGATTTATCTTTATTACTAAGAAAGATAAATCTCTAAAGAAAAATACAATCATTTCTTCATAATTGCTATAGATTGAATCTCCATATGTGTTTGATCTGAACGTGCAGCAATATAATAACTATTGGTTTCATAGAAGTAATTATTTTCTTCCTTATTGCTTATACCTTCTTTTCCTAATAACTCATGAAGCTTTTTAACAGATAGTGAGATATTTTGGAACGTAACATCTACTACATTCTCTTTTAAAATGCCAAATTGAATATTTCCATCTTTAATAATTCTTTTTCCTGCTACTGTCTGTAATGGATTTAATGCATTCGGATATGTTGTCTGCAACTCATTTTCTGTCTTTCCTAAATAAGAAGGTGCATTCTGAAATTGTGCCCCATACACACGCTTTAGCAACGAAAGTAAATCATCTAATTTCGAATCTTCAATTGTACTTTTCTGTTGTGTAAATGGTGTAATATATTGTGCACTCATCCATCCCGTTTCACCACTTAGCAATTTAACTTGTACCCATTCATTATTTGCTTCCGCATCCTTTTTACTACGATCAGATATAGTAAAGATATCTCCAAAGTTTGCTATAACTATGCGCTCACTACTTTTACTTGCTTCTTTACGAATACTAATTTCATTGCTTGTTACTATATATTTCTCTTCTTTTTTCTTTGCTTTTGCTACTCGCTTATCCTCAGTCTCCATCTTACTTGAAACAGTCTTTCCTATCTCTCTATTACCTTTGTTGACTGGAATTAAATCCTTATAATAAGTTCCTGTTGTCAACATTCCTACAACAACGGCTATGCAAACACCTAAAATTATAAAATTTTTCTTTTTTACTTTATGAAAATTTGATTTCCTTCTATAATAGCCCTTTGGTACTTTAAATTGTTGTTCCTGTAGTAAGCCATGTTGAAATTGCAAAGTCTGTTCTTCCCTTAATTTCCTCCTTTCTTCTGCATTCATTTGATTATACCGTTTCAAAAATCCCCCATAATTACCAACCACTTCTTTTACATCGCCGTACTCTTTTACCTGACCATAATGTAGCCAAAGGGCTTTTGTACAGAAATTTTGTACTTGAGAAAGCGAATGACTAATAAAGAAGATAGTTTTCCCCTTCTCTTTAAATTCATTCATTTTATCTAAACACTTTTGAGTAAATGTCTGATCCCCAACCGAAAGCGCCTCATCAATTACTAAAATATCTGGATTAATATGAACCGAAATAGCAAACCCAATCCTTGACTTCATCCCACTTGAATATGTTTTAACAGGTTGATATATAAATTTTCCAATATCAGCAAATTCAATAACCTTAGGCGTAATTTCTCGAATCTGCTCTTTCGTAAGTCCCATCATTAAACCTTTTAACTCAATATTCTCAATCCCTGTTAGTTGGTTATTTAGCCCTGAAGAAATAGCAATTAGTGCTGCTGAACCATTAACATTCACTTTTCCTTTATTTGGAATTGTCACGCCCGCAATTAAATTTGATAATGTACTCTTACCAGAACCATTTAAACCTATAATTCCAACAATTTCTCCCTCTGGAACCTCAAATGATATATTATTTAACGCATAATGGTACTCACCATCTTCACTCTTAAAAAATAAGTCTTTTAACTTATCAGAAGACTTTTTGTACATCTTATATTTTTTTGTAACATGTTCGAACTTCACTTTATAATTCATTGAATCATTCACCTTTTATAAGTAGTCAACAAACTGTTTGCGGAATCTTATATGAAACATTGATCCAACCACAAACAAAACAATAGCGATTCCCCAGAAGTATAATGTGTATAGTGACCATATAAAGCTAGTATCGCCGTGTAATAACGATAGTCTATACCCTTCCACCACATAGTAAAAAGGGTTTACTTTCATTAAGTACGCAAAAATTCCACTCATATGCTCACTTGGTTTCCATAATACTGGTGTTAAATAAAATAACATTCTTGTAATTGATTGAATAAATAAATGTATATCTCTTGAAATAGTAGAAATTGTGGAAGTAATAAAAGCTAATGCAATTAAAAAACAAAAAGTAGAAAATATACAATATATCAATCCAACGATACTAAGAAAACTTAGCCCTTTAATAAATAAAATAATAATTAATAACACGCCAAGTAAAATTATATGTGTATATAATTGCGACAGTATGACATAAGTTGGGATTACACTCAACGGAAAATTCATTTTAGAAACTGTACTCAGTTTAGCATAAATAGAGTTTGAACCTTGAATAATGGAACCATTAATGAAAAACCACGGAATAATTCCACATATCATCCAAACAAAGAAAGGAACCTCTTCTACAGGCGCTCCACCCCGAATGCCTAAACCAAATACTAACCAATATACTAAAATTTGCGTTAATGGATTTAAAAATACCCATATGATACCTAACGTACTTGCCGCATATTGTTGCTTAATCTCATACAAAGAAAGCCTGCCCATTAAATATAAATTATCTAATTGTTCATGAAAAACACTCTTTATTGCGTTCATACAGTAACCCCATTTTCCTGCAATACCTTGTATAAGTTCCCAAAATGAATAATTTTCATCTTACTTTCTGGATTTTCTTTTATACAGTTACGCGTATCAAAAAGAAATGGTTGTCTCATTTTAGGAGCTAACCGATTATAATCCATATTCTTAAATTCATCATGATCTGCTAATATAAGGATTAAGTCAGCTTCTTCTACCGCTTCTTCTGCAGATAATGTGTTAAAGAAATTTGATTGAATATATGGATCATGGATTGTAACCGTGTATCTTTGATGACGAAGTAAATCCAGAATTTCTAGTGCTGGGCTTTCTCTCATGTCATCTGTATTTCCTTTATAAGTTACACCAAATACAGCAACTTTTGGTTTTTCAATCCCCTTAAGTAATTTTCTTACCTTTTCTACGACATAAAAAGGCATAGAAATATTTGTATCCCGGGACATCCGAATAATATTTGTCAACTCTGGTGCCTTCGCCACAATAAAATATGGATCAACAGCTAAGCAATGTCCTCCTACACCTGGTCCCGGCTGATGTAAGTTTACACGAGGGTGTTTATTTGCCATTTCAATAACATCCAATACATTAATTTCTAGTCTATTACACACCTTTGCTAATTCATTTGACAGTGCAATATTAACATCTCTAAACGTATTTTCCATTAACTTAGACATCTCTGCTGTTTTTGCATCTGTTTCAACTATTTCACCTTGTACAAACATTTCATATACCTTTGCACCCATCCGAGCACAAGCTGGTGTGATTCCACCTACAATTCTATTATTAAAAACAATTTCTTCCATAATTTTACCCGGAAGTACACGCTCTGGACAATGTACTAAATATATATCTTTCCCAACTATAAAACCAGCCTCTTCAACTAAAGGCCTTATATAATCATCCATGCTACGTGGGGCAATTGTTGATTCTACAATTAGTATGTTCCCACGTTTAACATGCGGAAGCATTTTTTCTACCGCCATCAATACTCCACTTAAATCACATGATTTATATTCATCTTCATGATTTGGCGTTGGAACAGAAATAATAAAAACATCTGCCATTTCTGGAGTAAGTGAAGCACGTAACTTCCCTTCATTTACTACTCTTTTTACAACTTCCCCAAGACCTGGCTCTTCAATATGAATTTCTCCTTGATTTAGCTTATCTACAACTTCTGGATTAATATCAACCCCCACTACTTCAGCACCATGTTTCGCAAACATGGCGGAAGTAGGGAGACCGATATAGCCTAGTCCTATTACACAAACTTTCATAGATTGTATCCTCTCCATATACATCATTAATAAACTTTACGCTCTATTTCTTTAAAGCCTCTAAAATATTTTTATACACTGGTGCATGGTTCGAAAGATAATTTGTTAATACAATTTGATGTAAATTATTTAAGAATTCATTATAATATTTCAGTTCATAATGAACACCAAATAATCCCCATGGATGGTCTTCATATGCAGCATAATTCTTATAACCTAAATCTATATACTGTAAATCAAAGTTTTCCAACACATACCTATCTAACATTTCCCAATCTTCATTCAATCTTTCCACATCTAAACTAGAGCCTATTCTTTGTAATTCATCTTCCTTATTATAATAAAAATTTGTAAACCTAGCTTTATGCAAAATAATTTTACAACTTGGTAATTTCGTTCTTAAAAATTCAAACAATCTATGAATAGCACCTTTCCATATCGAAAATATGCTTCTGTTTGATTCATAAGGCTAATGTTTTTATAATTTTTAAGTTCTTTGAAATACTGTGTTCTCCCTATTTTCCAATGATTATTTGTTAAGAAAGTCCCCCCTAAATCTATACATCCAAAATAAACATCACTAAAAAAATCTATAATTACATAATCTGTTTTTTGTTCTTCTAAAACATCTAAATAATTTTTTCAAAATCCGCTTTAACTTCTTTAGTGTCCCACTCATTTAAGTTACTCAATTTATCAGCTGAAAAAGGAGTTGGTTCAGCCATCAAACTAATAATCGAAGTTTGTTTTTGTAATGATATGCAATTATAGTAACGCTTATAATCATAATTAAACTTGCTATTAAAATTATCTCTCGTTACACAAGGGCCTAAAACTGATATTGTAACTGGTTTGTCCATATACACTTTTTCCCTTAAGATTTTTTTTGTTTAATTAACTCATAAATTCTTTCACTATTATGACCATCTTTATACTTAAAAATTCTATTAGAATTTTTAAGATACTGCTTATTTGTTTTAAATTTATTATCCACTATTTCCTTTACATTTTTGATTAAATCATCTTCCGTTGAAACAATTTTACCGATATCACTGTACTTTATTTCCTTAGTTGGCACATGGTGATTATTGTGAGGATCAAATTGATACAACACAACTGGTTTATCCATATACAAGAAATCCAATGATACAGATGAATAATCTGTAATTAATAGTGCACTTTCCTTCAACAATTCCGATACTATAGAATTGGCCTTTATTAAAAATTCTATATTAGGATGATCGACTTCAAATTCACTCATAAACTTTTGCATTTGGCTATGCACATAAAATTTCACTGAAATATTGTGTTGTTCTATCATGTCTAAAAATGATTTTCTTGTAAGTAAATTTCTATATGTTTGATAATATTCCGATTGTACAAATTGTGCCCTACTTACATTAGATAATTCCCTACGCCATGTTGGCATAATTAATATTTGCTTTTTTGTTTTTCTATTTTGTAAATTATCAAACCTTGCTAGTCCTGTTACCAAAACGTCCTCATCTTCGTATCCTAATGTTTGCATAATAATTTTTTTCTCGGCTTCCGAACTAGAAATAATAAAATCTTGATTGTACTTATCCTTACGCAGGTACGGGGAAATATTTTGAATAATAACCCCATGCTGTAAACAAATATTACGTTTATTAGCAATGTTTTTCTTAAACAATCTAATAAATTTATCGTTTGGTTTTGGATAAGAACATTCTTCAAACACCCAAGCACTTAAATACATATCTGCTGCTAACATATATACTTTATGTTTTAAAGAGGAATGATAAATGACGTTCCCATATTTCTTAACCTTTTCTACGTGAGGTGAATCTTTATTAATAATGTAATACACTTTTTGTCGTGTATGATTTTCTCGGCAATATTTAAAGAAGAAATACCCATTATCTTCAGCTTGGTCCTCCCGCTCTCCAATTAACCAAATCTCCTTATTTCCTTTTTGGATTTTTACAAAAAGACTTAAGAAAATAATAAAGGCTTTATACATAATCTCTTTAATATTCCTAAAAGCAGTTTCTGCATATCTAATTGGCTTAGTAACCTTCCATGATAAAGAATCTGTTAAATTATGTGGATTTTTCTCAAAATATTTTTCATATTTTTGGGATTGACCATACCAATACCTTTTGCTCCTCAGTAATTTCATATATTGAATAGCTTCTTCATCTAATCCTTGACTCAATAAATTAATGAATCCATGATACACTTTGCTATCATTTAAAACATCATTATTTGAAATACTATGCAATTCCCTTAAAGTATTGAAAAGCCTTTGCTGATATCCTACTTCTACTTGATCCAAGAAAATATTCTTATCTGCGAGATACAACATTCGTTTCATGAGCAATTTATTCAGACGTCCATCAAAATCACTACCGTAATCTTTTATTAAAAGATTGCATATGCTCTCCATCTCGTCTATAGCATGAATGATATATTGATCATCAAAAGCAGCTTTATCTTTATAATTGATTTTTGGGGAAAATGCGTATTTAACACCCATTAAATATAACTTAACATTGACATATGAAATATCTTCTATATTACCTTTTGAAAGAAATGAAAATTCTTTTCTCATTAAAGTTTCTTTTTTAATAAGTTTTAATGACGTTAAGGTATCAAAATCACTGCCTAATATATTTTTATCGTCTATTGAAGCTCTTCCTTTTATATCTAAGGGTATCGATACAAAATCGTATTCCTTTTTTCGAATTAAATTATACATTTCTTCGTATACATTTAGCCTAAATTTATAACTCAATTTACAAAAACTAACATACTCACCTTTCAAGGCACCTATATCTAACTTATCCTTGGTGAAAATAATATTTGTATTCAATTCTCCTGTTGGTATTTGTAATTGTTCTTTTAATTCTCCACTACTTTCATTACATAAAAATACCAATTCAATATTTTTATAACCAATAGTTTGCTGTCTAAAAAGTTTAATTAACTGCCCTACTTTGGACGTCTCATTAGTGTATAGCGGTACCACTACGCTTATCTTCATTTAGAAATCTCCCTTTTATTACATTTACAATCTTAAAGTTTCTATTTCTAAGAGGTTTTGTAATTTTCCAAGAAAAGCTATCTCGAATAGCCATTTGTTTTTTATATTTTTTTTGTAACTCAGTACCTTTCTTATACCACCATCTTCTGGAAATGAGCATACCATTATAATCAATCGCTTCTTCTATACATCCTTTTGCAATTAGACTGAGTAAAGGCTCTTCCCACAAAAGATATTTCTTCACAATATTTTTATCATAATCTTTTATTACTTCTCTAATTAAATTCATTAACTCTTTCTTCTCATTCATTCTCAGTCTATTAAAATCTGGATCACATACCTTCCAAAGAATAGACCTCAAAACATTTACTTGAAAATAATTGTACTGCTCTTTATCTAATGTTGTTTTAATCATTTGAAAAGATTTCACATCATTTACAACTGTACTCATTATATTTTGTTGTGTTAATGATAAATTCCCCTCATCGTTACGGGATCTATACATATAAACTACTTGAGGGATATAGCTAAACTGCTTTGCTTTTGTAAACAACTGTGCATCATAATATTTATCTTCACCATTTCTCATACCTTCAATAAAATAAATCTTATTTTTTCTCACAAAAGAGGTTCTAACTAACTTTAAAATTATTGCTGTTTTAACTTGCATAAAGAATGGAACTCTTTTTATATCAACATTATAATAGTATTTTTGTAATAAATAATGTCTAAAAGTAGTATGCTCTCCTTGAACACCATCACTGTCATTAAAACTTCGCATTTTCCCCATAACAAAATCAGATTTGTATTCTTCCGCTACATTAAACAAGGTTTCATACGCATCGGCTGGTATATAGTCATCTGGATCCATAAATATTAAATATTTCCCCTTTGCAAGATCAATACCAATATTTCTTGGTTTCCCAGGTGCACCACAATTTTTTTCTAAGTGTATGACTTTAAAATTATCATACTTCAAAGCATATTGATCCAAAATTGCTCCAGTACCATCTGTAGAACAATCATTTACCATAATAACTTCTAAATTTTCTACCCCGATAGTTTGATTAACAAGAGATTCTAAACACTCTACTATATACTTTTCTACATTGTATATCGGCAAGATTACCGAGATTAGTGGTTTTTTCAAATCGTTACACCCCTTCTATCTTCTCAAATAGCGTTTGGCAATGTGAATTTTTTAATTTGATAATATATTTATCTACTTTTCCTAAATTAGAATTGTTTAATAAAACTTCAAAGTTACTTAATAAAGAGTGAATATCTTCTTCTTTTTCTACTCTTTCCCCAAATAAATCTTCTTTATGATCAATCGGACCTTCATTATAATGCCTAGAATAAAACTCATCATAATCAAACTGATAGAAAATAACAGGTTTATTCATATAAGCAAAATCAAATGAAACTGTAGAATAATCTGTAATCAGTAAACGATGTCGTTTTAATAGACTTTGCACTGTTTCTTCACCTTGTTTAACAATTTTGATTCGTTCATGAGACACAGGCATTTCTGCACCAAATTTTTGCGTTTGATAATGCGGAAAAAATGTCAATGTCAAATCTTGTTCTTCTAATATTTGATGAAGTTGTTTACTTTGTAAAAATGACATATATGTTTGCCAATACTTAGATTCCATTAATTGTTCTTTCGTTTTAATCCAGCTTCTCCAAGTTGGCATGAGTAAAATTTCATTTCCTTTACTCTCATCCTGCAATGCATCCCAACGTGCGAGTCCGGTTACAATGACTTCGTCTTCCTTATAGCCAAATTCTTTTACAATATGCTCCTTTTCAAATTGGGAAGATACAACAAATAAAGAATATCCCATACGATTTTTATTTAATACATGATTTACTCGACTTACGCCTATTACTCCATGTTGAATAAAAATTTTCTTATTTTGTTGCCATTCTGGATAATACTTTAAAATATGTTTATAAGCATCTGTATACATATTTGCTGTTTCTGAATAACTGTTAATTGTCTTATTACAAACCAACAAATAGAATGTATGTTTGAACCCCCCAAACTGAATAATATTACTCAGTTCTTTAATGTTTTGATAATCATTACATTGCTTATCAATAATATAAAAGATTGGAATCTCAGGATGTTCTTTTCGAATATAAGTAAACAAGTGATACGAGTTGTCTTGCGCCGTATCTGGTCTTTCACCAATTAACCATATTTTCTTTTTACGAAAATATGAACCGAATAATTTATAGGCTATGATTGCAAAGAATGTTGTATAGTCCTTTCGCTTAAATAAACCTATATCATAGCGAATTCCTCGCTTTAATTCCCGATACTTATTCATTATTCGCTGTGTATGATTACACTTACGAATACAAATTGTAGCTTCACTATTTTTATATAGCATTCTAATTTCTAATGGATTTATATTTTGATGCTTTGTATTATTGCGTAACTGTGCTAATAGAACCTTCATCGGTTCTTCAACAACAGTATTCCCTATGCTGAGGCGTATTGATATTTTCCATTCTCCCTCATCTAACAAATTTTTCACATTGACGTCTATTGTTTCAAACCCCGCATCATTATAGTCAATGGTATTGTTAGAAAATAGATATGTTATATCGGTACGTAAGGAGCTTTTTAGTTGAATTTTTTTTATAGTCCCTTTTTTACGAAATACTAATTCTTTTTTGACTTTCTCTGTCGAAATGTTTTCAATAAAGGCATACCCACTAATTGTTAGAACATCTTGGCGAAGTTGTATACCCTCGATTCGATGATTCAATATTAATTTATTTACTTGTAACAAAGTCTTATATTGAGGAAAAAATCGATAAAGGTAATAATAATATTTTTCATTCTCATGAATATGTTCTTTTGAAATAGATTCGTCTTGAAAGATAACTAGTAGTTGTTCTAAAGCTATATAGTCACCCTCTCTAATTATTTTAGTGATTAATTGATCACGTACATTTAAATTTTCTGCAACACTCGAATGATGTACGTTTAACAAAAATTCATTTCCAAGCTGAATAACTCGCAAAATTTGTTCCCTTGAAAAACTAGAAGCTTTCAAAACAATAGAATCAATAAAAAACTTCCATTGTCTCTCTTCAATAAAATGAATGAATGAACTTTTTTGAAGATTTATATACAAATCTGCTAACTTCCTTTGTAAATTGACTAACTGATGAAAAAATGAAATATTTGCTTTTTTAGATAGATTCCCTCCCTTATCTAGTACCCTATAATTCAGAAGTGGAATATCTTGCACCGCAATACGTTCTGCCATAAGTAAGCACCTTTGAGTAAATAATAAATCTTCTCCTACCCATAAATCTTCATCAAACCTGATGTTATGTCGTCTACATAACTCTCTTTTAAAGATTTTGTTACTAGCAGATGGGGTAAAGTGCAATTCTGGATGCTTTGTAATATGTCTCACAATAGGCAATTTCTTATCAAATATTTTTTTCATATATGAAAGTGGCCAACGTCTATATTCATTAAAACAAGTAATATTTGCAATAGCGATATCTGCATCTTTCTGACTCGCAAGCTTATACAACTGTTCATATGCCATTTGATTTACATAATCATCCGCATCTAAAAATGTAGCGTATTTTCCCTTCGCATGTTGAAGTCCAACATTGCGTGCAACACTTACCCCTGCATTCTCCTGCTCATAAACAGTTAAATGCTCATACTTTTTTTCATATTGTTGTAAAATTTTCATACTATTGTCCGTTGATCCATCATCTACAACAATAATCTCAATATTGTTCAATGTTTGATCGATAACAGATTGAAGACACTGTTCTAAATACTGTCCTTTATTATAATTTGTAATAACAACACTTAATTTTACTTTTGTCAACAATCATCAACCTCTTTTTCTACCCCATTGAATAACATGAAGAATCGAAATTTATCTTTTATTCTTCATGTTATTGCAGATCTATATATATCTACAAAAATTTCTTTTTCTTTTTCCCAATTATAATTTTCACGTGCAATAAAACAATTTTGTCTCATTTTTTCACGTTCTTCGGGATGATCAAGCAAATAGTTTACCCCTTCTGCAATAGAAGTCGGATCATGTGAGTCTACACAAATTCCTATATATTCTTTTTCTACCACACGTTGAATTTCCGGAAAACTACAAGCAATAACAGGCACTCCACTCATCATATACTCAAATAATTTATTAGATGAGGCTGAATAATGATTGAAGCAAACATTATTTAATACTTGAAAGCCTAGATAAGCATTTTTAGTATAATGCAGCAATTCATTCACCGGTACCTTCGGAATAAATTTTACCTTGTTTTCTAGCCCCAATTCCACGACCATTTTTTGTAAATCAGGTTTAATTCGTCCATCACCAATAAATACAACCGTTCCTCTATTAAACATTGGGACTGCTTGTATTAATTTATCTAAACCTCTTCCTATTTGAATACCACCTTGATATAAAAGTATCGGCTCATCCATTGGAAGATTTAACCTTTTGTGTAAATCAACTGAGTTGCTTTTCTCAGGTTGCGTAACAAAAGGATAATTATGGATTACCTTAGGGTACAAACCATATAAATCTTCTGCATATTTTGCACGTGTATGATTTTCCATAATCATTACATCAGTATATTTCAAAAAGAATCTTTCCATAATCCCATAAATTTTACTGTTATATCCTGTACGACTTGTCTGCACTTCATGTGAATCATAAATTAACTTTTTCTTTCTAAATACTTTAGCACATAGCCATCCTTGTGGTAACGTATTCAGGTCATTGGAATGATAGAAATCATACTTCTTTTTCAATCCATTTTTAACCATTTGAATTAAGATATATGATCGAATAATTAAAGTTCTTATTTTTCTTATTGAAAATAAAATAGCAAATAGTAATAAAATTGATGTGGCAATGGGAAACTTCCATAATGCAAAAGCAGCGATTACAGCAACTAGTAACTTTGTAATTACATTTTTCATAACAAACTTTTTCACACAATTTATTGCTCCAAATACTTTCTGTAAAAGCCAAAGGCGATTGTTGACACGCGTTACTGTAAATCCTTCTTTACGCATTTCCCACTTTGATAAGTTACTCTGTTTCCAATCATGAATACATATTAAATCTATTTCATACCCAGCTTCAGCTAATGCTGTACACTCTCTTAATACACGAGCATCATTTGTGAAGTGGTTCCATACGAACATACAAACTTTTTGCTGTGACATCCTGCTCCTCCATTAAACTAATTAATACTTTGATATTATCTTTCCATCTTAAATGTTGAAAAGCATAATCGTAGCCATTCTTTCCTTTCCTTCTTCTCAGGACTTCGTTTTCCGCTAGAGTTAAAATATGTTTTCCCAACTCTTCAACTGTACGATCATGCAAAATATTCCCACATTCAGCTTCGGTAATAACCTTCTGTGCATAACCAGATACGTCTCCTACAATGGGCTTCTGCATGCACATGTAATCAATAATCTTCCCTGGTAATACCGTTTGAAATACTTTTTTATCTGCTAAACTCACATATGCAATTTGTGCTTTTGCAACTTCTTTTAAAGTAGCATTACGGTTTTTTGCCTTAACAATTTCTATGTTAGAAAGATTTTTTTGCTTAATAACTTCTGCTACCTCGTAGCTTTTGAAGCCATACCCAATTATTTTAAAGTTAATATACTCATATTTCTTCAGATACTCTGCAACATTGATCAATTTCCGGATATCTTGCGCTAAGCCAATATTACCTGTGTAAATTACTGTAACGCCCTTCCTTTTCTCCTCCTTTAATTGATGTGCTGCCATCTGTAATTCCTTCTCAGTAAGTGAGTTGGGCATGAACGATATAATTTCTCTATTAATCTTTTTAAGCTCAAGATAAGGAATAAATCCTTCACTATTTACAATAATGTGATCTGCCGAACGGTATAAAAATTTCTCTAAACTATAAGCTATAAATAACACAAAATGATTTACAAAAACGCCTACACCTAGCAAAGACTCTGGCCATAAGTCTCGCACATCCAAAATCAGCTTCGTCTTAAATCTTTTTTTTGCAAATAAACCGGCTAAACCAATAAAAATTGGAGGCGTTGAAACAAACACATAATCATATTTTTCTTTCATTCCAAAGATAGCCATAATAAATCTGAAAGTAATTTCTAAGTATAAAAACAACCTTCTAATCATATTATTCGTATACTTTCGTGTTTTTGGCTTAACACGAATTATTTTTCCATTATCCAGAAACTCCTCATCCCAAAACTCCTGATTCTTATACAAATTCTGATTTGGATATCGAGGATCTGTTGTAAGAACTGTAACATCATATCCTTCTTGAGTTAGTTCTGAATAAATATTCTTAATACGATTCGCAGCACTTCCGATTTCCGGATAGAAATTTTGTGCTACTACTAACACTTTTTTCATTTTATTATATCCCTCTTTTCCACATACTAAATACATCTCCTAACCTTCAGTTACCTATTATTTGAATTATATCCAAAAAATGTTTTTCGATATAATCTCTGTCTTAATAAAAAATTTACAAACTTCATTTTGATTTTACAAATACTAGATTATCATTAAATATGACAAAATTGAACTGTTACATATAATAAATCTAGCATTTTTTAACTTAAAACCTTTATTTCCATAATACTTTATATTATAATAAATAGTTAAAAATCAAGATTTGTCGATATTATATTAGACAAATCTTGATTTTAAATTTTTTATATAAGTTTAGTTACAATTTAGCAATTGATGTAGAGAAAATTCATATTTCTAATAAAAAATAAAGAGGTCTCCAAAATGTATGATTTTTGGATAAACCTCTTCAAATACTTTCCTATAACTATTTCAACGCACGCTTCGGTAATTTGTCAATATTTTCTAACATAATACCTGTACCAACAGCAACGCAATGCATTGGGTTTTCAGCGATTAATACTGGTACTTTTAATTCTTCAGCAAGAAGCATGTCAATGCCGTGTAATAAAGCTCCGCCACCTGTTAAGATTACACCGCGGTCAATGATGTCTGCAGATAATTCTGGTGGAGTACGCTCTAATACACCTTTTGCTGCTTGCACAATGATTGCTGCGTTTTCTTTTAATGCTTCTGTAATTTCTTCTGAACATACTGTAATTGTACGTGGTAAGCCTGTTACCATATCACGTCCACGAATTTCAAGTTCTTCGCTACGTGCACCTGGGAATACTGTACCGACTTTGATCTTAATGTCTTCTGATGTACGTTCCCCAATTAATAGTTTATACTTACGTTTAATATAGTTTAGAATCTCCATATCAAACTTGTCACCAGCCATTTTGATAGAGGAAGAGGTAACAATATCACCCATTGAAAGTACGGCAATATCTGTTGTACCTCCACCAATATCAACAACCATGTTTCCGCTTGGCTGGAAGATTTCCATACCAGCACCGACAGCAGCTACTTTCGGTTCTTCTTCTAAAAAGACTGTTTTTCCACCTGAACGTTCAGCAGCTTCACGAATTGCTTTTTGTTCTACAGATGTGATATTTGTTGGACAACAAATTAAAATGCGAGGTTTTGAAAAGAAGCTCTTTACGTCCAATTTGTTAATAAAATGTTTTAACATTGCTTCTGTAATGTCAAAATCTGCAATTACACCATCTTTCAGCGGACGAATCGCTACAATATTACCAGGTGTACGTCCTACCATACTTCTTGCTTCTTCACCCACCGCTAATACTTTTCCTGTATTACGATCAATTGCCACAACTGATGGTTCATTTAATACGATACCCTTACCTTTTACATGAATTAATACGTTAGCCGTTCCTAGGTCAATTCCGATATCTCTCGCAAACATTCCTATGTTTTCCTCCTCAATATTCAAAGTCAGGTTGCACCCGAATTCTTTTACACCTAATTTCTGATTTTATCATAAATTTAACAGAAACGTAATATTCGCAAAAAGAATTCTTCTTAAAATTATGAAGAAATGCATAAGGAATGTTTGCTTTCTAGTCTTTTATTGTTGCACGGTTTTTTCTGTATCTTCTTTTCTATATTTCTGTTTTGTTGCTTCTCCTCCACGTAAATGACGAATTGACTTATGATAATCAAGAATTTCCTTTACTTCATTTGCGAGCTCTGGATTAATTTCTGGCAGACGCTCTGTTAAATCTTTATGGACTGTGCTTTTTGATACCCCAAACTCCTTTGCGATTACACGCACTGTCTTTCTTGTCTCCACGATATACTTACCAATCTTGATAGTTCTCTCTTTGATGTAATCGTGCACACCACTCGCCTCCCTAAATTGGATGTGAGAAGCGTGAAATGAGACTCGCTGCATACGACTAAGAAGTAAATTCGAGTGCTGTTTGTAAGCGTTAAATATTCTAGGATTTATAATGAAATGCTTCACGATTTCTCACCTCAAACACTCTCTTTGCTTTGGTTTATACCATTGTATTGCCCGCATTACTGATATATGCTACATGTTCGCTATTTTTGCGGACTAAGTGAAGAAAAATTACAAATTTGTGTGAGAAATACGTTAACAATGACAATTTTCTCGTTCAAAAAAATGACACTCCTAAAAAAAGAGCGTCATTCTTCATGATCATATTCTTCTTCTAATAATTGATGGTGGGGAACTTCCTTCTTGCTCGTAATGTAATAATATAAAGTGAATAAAACGAACAATAAAATCATGACACTCGTCAGAACAAATGCAAATGACAGAGTAATCTCCTCCTTTTAGACATATATATTCGAGAATACCGTTATTTTTCCTTGTTCTTTCCATTCTTTCCTTACAATTAGTTACTTGTATATAAAAATAAAAAAATCAATCCTCAAAAGTCGGATTGATTTTTTATTGCATTATTCTTGTGTAGAAGAATTGCTAGATGATTGTGTAGAATCATTTGTTGATTTTTCTTCTTTTTGCTGCTTGTCTTCCAGGTTGCTATTTGTAGATTTATCCTCTTTTTGCCCTTTCTCTTCAGGCTGGCTATTTGTGGACTTATTTTCTGTTTTACCTTTTTCTTCAGACGTACCACTTGTAGATTTATCTTCGCTTTGCTGTTTATCCTCAGTTTTATTTGCAGCACCGCTTGTTGCTTTCGCTTCGCCTGTTTCTGCTTTAATATCCGCTACAGATTTATTTAAGTAGCTCTCTGGGTTAACAGCCACACTATTTTTACGTACTTCAAAGTGAACATGAGAACCTGCTTCTTTATTCATCGCACTTAGGCCGGATTTTCCTAATACTTCACCTTGTGCAACCTTTGCACCTTTTTCTACTTTTACACTACCTAAGCTTTGATAATATGTTGTAACACCATTTCCATTATCCACTGTTACAACATAACCAAGTAATGAGTCTTTTTCCGCCTTCGTTACTGTGCCACTTAAAGCTGCGGTAACATCGAACTCTTTCCCATTCTTGGCAGCGATATCAATTCCTTTGTTTGGAGAATATGTGTTGTTATAAAAGACTAGTGCTTGTTCTTGCTCTTTCTCCGATGCTCCATCCTCATAAAACTTCTTCTGTACTACTACTTCTGCATTTGCTGCAGCTGGCATTTTCACAACTTCAGAAGACTTCGTTACTGGAATTCCTGGATCTTCTGCTTGATTATACGGCGTTGCTCCCTCATGATTTGGCGCCTTCTTTGGATTTGCTGCCTGAAACCATAGAGCAACTGACAAAATGACTGCCGCACAAGCAATGTATATTGCCGGGAATACCCAACGTTTTTGAAATAAATGAACTACTTTTCGCGACTTTTTATTATTCCTTCCTCGCATTCTATCATCACCTCAGCAATCATTTTGAACAAGATTCCTTCATCCTATACAACCTATAACAAATTATTTTTCGACAAAATCTGTAAAAATATGTATAGCATTTGCAAAATTTCCGAGGAAATGATGAAAAAAGAAAAAACTGAGCAGTTTGGCTCAGTTTTTAGTCTAATTGTTTCTTTTTATAAATAACGAGAAAAGCGATGACAGTTATCATGAGCCAGATCGCAATATTGAATACGTTTAATTGAATAGCTGAGAAACCTTTTCCCTCTATTACACTTACAATGGCTTCAAAAATATGCGTCGTCGGTAAATACCCTGTTATCTTTTTTAAGATTTCGTTCTTAATCATTTCATTTAAAAACGGCGCCACAAATAAAATCATCGAAATAGGTGTTGCCATTACAGAAACTTGTACTAAATTTTTCGATAGTAAACCAATGAGAGACCCAAAAACCATGAATAATAACGTTCCGATTATAAAAATCATTAACAGCAAGAAGATACTTCCTTGCAAAGCATTTAATAACACTAAGCTTATCATATTTAACAAGATACTAAAAATGACGATAGGCAATGATTTACCAGCAATGATTTCAAGGGGAGATGCAGGCGAGAGCATGAGTACGCGCAATGTATGCTTTTCTTTTTCTTCAGCAATTAAAGTAGCTTGTGAAACTGTTGTGACCATGCTCATAACCATAACAACAACAATTCCGCTCATAAATTCCTTACCGCCTCCCAGTTGTTTATAGAAAAGCGCTAATCCTAGTGGCATAATGGCCATCAGTAAAATTTGTGCATTATTTTTTAAATCCTGCACCTCTTTACGTAAAATAGCTGAAAATCGTTTACTTGAAAATGTCATGCTAAATCCCTCCCAGTTACTTCAATAAAAATCTCTCCTAAAGTTGGTTCATAGGAATGAATGGATAGCAATTCCCCTTTTTTCATCCATTCCGAAATACGTTTTGCACCTAGTTCATCTTTTTGTACCATTTCTTTTTTCTTATCTTTTAATACAACTTCAATTTTGTCTTTCGCATATTGTAAGCGAAGGTTTTCGGGCGTATCAAGCGCTACAATTTCCCCGCCACATAAGAAGGCAATGCGGTCACAAAGCGTTTCTGCTTCATGCATGTTGTGCGTTGTTAAGAAAATTGTTGTCCCCTCTTTATTTAAGTCTTTTAAGATATGATGAATGTTTTGGACGTTTCCTGGATCAAGTGCTGATGTTGGTTCATCTAAGAAGAGGATGTCTGGTTTATGAAGAATGGCTCTCGCTAATGTGACGCGCTGCTTCATCCCTTTTGATAACTTCTTAACTTGTGTTTTTTTATCTTCTATTAAGTTCACTTGCGTGAGTACTTCATCAATTCGTTCTCTTTTACAATCGTATAAGTCACAAAATAATAGTAAATTATCATAAATGCTAAGTCTTTCATATAAGCCGCTATTATCTGTTAAAATACCCATTCGCTTATAGTCGATGCTGCTTGGCCCTGTAATATCCGCCCCTAATACTCTCACTGTTCCAACACTATGGAGTAACTGAGACGTTAAAATTTTCACTGTCGTTGTTTTCCCTGATCCACTTGGTCCAAGGAAACCGAAAATTTCTCCTTGTTTTACTTCAATATTGACATTTCGAAGTGCTGTTTTTTTGTCAAAGGTTTTCATTACATCTTTCATTTCAATTGCCAATGCCATTTCGTCATCCCCTTTGTTTTTCTTTTATAATCATTTCGCCTCAGCTTGCTGTGTTCGCTGCTTCTGACCTCATCATATGAAAAACAAAGGGGTTACGCAGTAAAATACCGGTAAAAGGAGTATTTTTACCGATGAATGCATCTCATTTCGGCTCTACTAGAGCATCATTTATAGTCCAATGACATCTTTCAATTCATCCATTCTTCCTTTTGAAAGCGGAATGGAACTTTTGCGCTCATCATCTAAAATTAAACTGAAACTATTTCGCGTCCAAGTGATGACTTCTCTTACACGTTGTAAATTCACAAGGTACGATCGGTGACATCGAAAGAAACCGAATCCTTTTAATCTATTTTCTAACTCACTTAATGTTAATGTACATATAAAATCTCCTTCATGAACATGAATATGAGTTGTGCCACTTTGCGTTTCAATAAAATGAATCTCCATTGGATCTAGCAAAATAATTTTGTCATTCACTTTTGCTGGAATTCTTTCTAATTTCATTTGCGGAATCATTTGAATGCCTTTTTCTTCCTCTTTCTCTTCTGCTTCTTCCTGTTCAAATTCAATCTTTTTTACACCTTCTTGATTTAATATGTAGACATCCTCCGTTAAGGATAGTGCATCAGATAAAAAGGATGATGTAATAAAAATGGCTTTTCCGTTCTCTTTCATCTTCATAATTGCCTTGCGAATGATAATTGTACTTTCAATATCTACATTTTGCTCTGGTTCTTCTAAAATAATTAAATCTGGATTATGAATCATCACTCTACCAATATGAAGACGACGCTTTTCAGAAAATGATAGCTTCTCTATCTTTGTATCCAACTTATCGACTAGCCCAACGCATTGTACAACTTCTCCTATGCTCATATTTGAGTCATACAACCCGGACAAAAAGGAAAGATATTCTTTTACTCTCAAACGGTTATATGCTTCATCTTTTAAAAAGCAAAATCCAATGCGGGAATATGCACTTTTACGAATTGATTCTTCTTCAAATAATACCATTCCGGAAGAGGCCTCTTCTTCTCCAATGATAATGCGGTGCAATACTTTAGCGGTATGATTATTACATTGCAGTACAACGCATTGTCCTTTTTCAACGCTCATATCTATAACCGGTAACTGATTTGTCTTCCCTAGTTGTTTTAATTTGAGTAACGCCATCTTTTCTCCCCCAGATGAATTATTTTATCTTATTATATCAAACACCCCATGGAAAATTATGATATTTTTCCCATCACAAAAAGGAGCTCATGTAAATGAACTCCTTTTTGTTTCGAATCACCGATTTATTTTTAAACGAGCGACACTCACGTATGATGAATCCCTTGTCACCTAATTTTTTGCCATTAACTTGCCTTCATAGTCATTCAACGTTTTAATTTCGATTCCTTTATAATAATGCGCAACAATCTCTGTATACCCTTTTCCCTCTTTTGCCATTCCATTGGCACCATATTGACTCATGCCAACGCCATGCCCGTATCCTTTCGTTGTGACGACAATGTGATTCCCCTGTTGTTTCCATGTAAAATCAGAGGAGCGCAAGCCAAGCTTTGTGCGCACTTCTTTCCCTGTTAATACTTTCCCTTGAAACTCGACACCTTTTACACGTTTTCCTTCCGTACGCTCTTGAATATGACCGACTTTTCCGTTTTCCAGCACCTTTACCCCAAGGCGCTTTTGAAAGTCAGCTACAGTAAATGTTTGTTCACTCGTAAATTTCGGCGAAGCTTGATCCCATGGACTGTCTACACTCTTTAAGTACGGGTAGTCATTTCCCCAATAATCCGCAGCATTTTCCGTGCGTCCATTACTTGTGGAGAAGAAGGACGCTGTAATCGGGTTACCTTCATACGTTAAAACTTGTCCGGCCGTTTTCGATACAGCTTCTTCAATTTTTTTCAAATTTTCATCATAGTCCTTACCCCATATTTTCTTTAATTCTTCTTTACTTTTGTACACTTGATCATTCACCGTGTCTGTCACATCTGCATTTTGTTTCTTCGTACCGCTTAACATACGCTGTACGATAAATGTTCTAGCTGCTAGTGCCTGTGCTTTTAACGCCTCTAACTCGAAGCTCGCATTCATTTCAGATGCTACAACGCCTGTAACATATTCTTCTAGTGGTAACTGTTCGATACTTTTTTTGGCATCGCGATATACTGACACTTGAACAGCAGTATTTACCTTCTGGGGAGCTGGCACATTTTGAACGGCTGGAGGATTTTTAGACGACTGACTTACTTTCGTTTTTGCATATGGAATGACAAGCATGGCTGGCACAATAATCACGAGCGCTATTAAGAGCGCCATTGTAATGAAAAGTGGCTTTGAAATTTTCATCTTTTTCCCCCGCTATAAAATTAGATTCATTTTATTTTTATGGAGGATAAGAGATTTTTAGAACAAGTCTTACTTTCCATTTTACTCTTTAAATTTTCTAAATTTTTAAAGAGGTCAGGCATAAGTCACGGAATTATTGACTATAACAGTAATAGAACAAAAAAATAGCCCCCAGTCATGAGACATAGGGACTATTTTCATCATTATGCATGAAGGTCAGAAACTTCTTGTTCTTTCACTTCTTCCATGTTTTCATTGATACGTTCAATCGTTGCACCTAGTGCAGCCAGTTTCTTATGGAAGTTTACATACCCACGATCTAGATGTTTTAGTTCGGTTACACGAGTGTGACCTTCTGCTACTAAACCAGCTAGAATTAACGCAGCTGCTGCACGCAAGTCAGTTGCTGATACTTCTGCACCTTGTAAATTATTCGGTCCGTTCATAATAACAGAGCGACCTTCAATTTTAATATCCGCGTTCATACGACGGAATTCTTCAACATGCATGAAGCGGTTCTCAAATACCGTCTCGGTAATCATACTTGTTCCGTCAGCTTGTAATAATAATGCCATCATTTGTGATTGCATATCTGTTGGGAAGCCTGGGTGAGGCATTGTTTTAATGTCAACGGCTTTTAATTTGTCTGGCCCGATAACACGTAACCCTTCATTTTCCTCAATCACTTTCACACCCATCTCTTCCATTTTCGCCGTAACAGAGCGTAGATGTTCTGGTACTGCATTTTCAATTAAGATGTTACCACCTGTAATGGCTGCTGCAACCATAAATGTCCCCGCTTCAATACGGTCAGGAATAATAGAGTGATGCGTACCATATAATTTATCAACGCCTTCAATGCGAATGGTTCCCGTTCCAGCTCCGCGTACTTTAGCACCCATTGCATTTAAGAAGTTCGCTAAGTCAACAATTTCCGGTTCTTTCGCAGCGTTTTCGATGATTGTTGTCCCTTTTGCTAATGCAGCAGCAGACATAATATTTTCTGTTGCACCTACGCTTGGGAAGTCTAAGTAAATTTTTGCACCTTTTAGTTCTCCCTCTACGTATGCCTCAACGAATCCATTACCAACTTTTACTTTTGCTCCCATTGCTTCGAAGCCTTTTAAATGTTGGTCAATTGGACGTGAACCGATTGCACATCCGCCAGGCAGAGCAATGCGAGCGCGACCGTTACGTGCTAATAATGGCCCCATTACTTGGACAGATGCACGCATTTTACGTACATATTCAAACGGCGCTTCAATTTTCAACTCTTTTGAAGCATCGATTGTTACTTGGTTATTTTCAAATACGACTTCAGCATTTAAATGACGTAATACCTCATTGATTGTGTATACGTCAGACAAAACTGGTACTTCAGATAGTACATTCTTTCCATCACTCGCTAATAGGGCTGCAGCGATTATAGGTAATACAGCATTTTTCGCGCCCTCAACACGCACTGTGCCGTTCAACCGCTTTCCGCCACGGACGATGATTTTTTCCAATTTATTCCCCTCCGTGTCCTTTTTTCAATATCTATTCATTCAATACTCAGAAGTTATGATCGGTGTGCCAACCACAATTGTATCTTTGTTGTCTGTAGAACGTATTGCTATTTGCACATTTATTTTCTCTCTATTTGTTGAAAGAGCGTCATTCCACTTTTTATTATATGCGGAGACTGACACAAATGCTCTTTCTTCTATTTTTTCGATCGCTCTTGCTGAAAGATCTTTCAAAACCTGATTGGTTTTATTTTGCAAAACACCTTCAATCTTATCATTCAGTACACCCTTAACACAAGTGTAAATTATAGGTTTTGTACTAAAAATTGTATCCATTTTTCGAATGTTTTTTGGATCCCATTTTTCCCCGCTTACTTCAAAGATAATGAAAGTGTTTTCTTTATTATTTTCCTTACTCCAAGTGACTACTATTCGTTCTTCATAAGAAGAAAATTTTTTATATGCCGTTGCTTTATATCCATCGTGAGATTGTTCTAATTCCCACTTCTGAACATTTGCTTTTTCCTTTACATCGTTTAACAATTTTTGAAACGTATGTATGTTAGAGATTGTTTTCGTTTCCCGCGCTAACCATGACCATCGCTCCACTTCTGCTCCATTCTTTTCAAGAGCGGCGATCATACTTTCCATTTTCTCTTCATCGTTTATCGGTTTAACCCCTTTATATCCGACTAAGAATACGACCATGATTCCGACAACGATAAGAATTGTTTTTAGACTCTTCAAGTTTCATCCCCTCCTATCCCCATTCTTAACGGAGATATGAGGTTCTATACCCTTACTTGACCAAATACGTTAAACTCTTCGAATACCCTAAATAATCAAGAAAGAAGTTACTTACAGACGTACCAATTGCAATTGTAATAAGAATAAGTAAGATTCTTGTTTGCAGTACTTTTCCAGATTTCATTAGGCGTTCGATATGAATTCCTTGCAAAGCCCACCATGTAATGGTAATAAACAATAAATGCGACACCATTGCAATCAGTGCTTGTTGCCCTAAAAGTTGCGCCAAAAAAATCGACCCCTTTTTGACCGGCTTTCATGATTAAGATGTGTAGCGCAATCTTAACGCTGGAAGCCATCATACTTTTTCTCGCATACATAGACGCCATAACCTTCAAAACACGAGAAATCATGTTTCTACGTGCGCGTTTGCACGCAAATAAAAAGCGTAGAGTAATCACTCTACACTTTTTATTTCCACTATTGTACCATGTTCCCTGTAAAGAAGAAATCCTTCATAAGCGGAAAATAGTCATGAAAGAAATTGTAGCCAATTGCTGGTAAAACCCCGAGCATGACAGTTGCAAGTGCGCAAAAGCAAACTACGGCTTTTACATTTATCGGAATGTGCACGCTGTCCTCTTCATTTCCTTTCCGGAAAAATATGTGCTGTAAAATTCGAAAATAATATATATAGGAAATAACCGTTGTTCCCATCATTACAGATGCGAGTACGTAATAGGACGGCTCTATCACAAATGCTCCTAAGAAAATATTTACTTTCCCAATAAAACCGGCTGTTCCTGGAATACCTGCTAAAGATAAAATGAAAATTGTCATCATCAACGCTAGGAATGGAGAACGTTTGTATAAACCAGAGAAAACATTTATATTTTCATCCTCACTTTGTAAGATTAATGCGTGAATAATCGCAAACGCCCCGGCATTCATCAATAAATAGGCAAGTATATAAAACCACATGCTGTCCATTGTAAAAGGGGATAGCGCCACTAGCGGAACGAGTAAATAACCAGCATGAGCAATTCCTGAGTAAGCAAATAATCTCTTTATATTATGTTGCTTTAATGCAATCACGTTACCAATAATCATCGTAATCCCTGCTAAAACAGCAATATAGACACTCATATAATGAAACAGTGTTTCTTCCTTCCCTTGGATCGTGACGCTTCCAAATGTCGTCAAGAATAGCCGTACAATCATAATGAATCCAGCAATTTTGGAAACTGTTCCGAGAAACGCTGTTACTGGTGTCGGCGCGCCTTCGTATACATCCGGTGCCCACATATGAAATGGTGCTGTTGCAATTTTAAATGATAATCCGACGAACATTAATAAGAAGGCAAGCGCTAATAAGAGTTGAATACTACCTGCCACACCTCCAGCAAGAACACGCTGCATTTCCACTATGTTTGTTGATCCCGTAATACCATATACATAACTCATTCCAAACAACGTAATAGCTGATGCAATCCCTCCATTAATCACATATTTCATCGCAGCTTCATTGGAAGCACGCCTTTTCTTTCGAATCCCCACTAAAATATATGACGAAAGGGAAAGTAGCTCTAAACTAATAAAGAGTGTAATAAAATCGACGCTAGATGCCATAAACATCGCACCAAGTAGCGCCATGAGAAGTAAGTAGTAATATTCTCCTTTATATGGAATTGGCTCTTTTTTATCGTCGCTTATTGCGATACATAAAACGAGGATTGCTCCCACTAAGAGTAATGTTTTAAATCCTTTCGAAAAGCCATCTAATACGAAGGAACCTTCCAAAATGGTTCCTGCTGGTTCATCATAGAGCATAATGAGTGCAAAAAGGGAGAAACCAGCGGTGAGAACAGCTCCAAATGATACGTACTTTTGATTCACCTTAAAAAACAAATCAAGAAGAGAGAGAAGAATGGCTCCGCCAAGAAGAATAAACTCCGGAATCATAAGATGCCACGGTAACTGAAACAACACCTCCATATCCATCCTATCTCACCCCCAATGTTTTTAATGTATCTTGAAGTGGTTCTCCTAATACATCCGGTAATACACCGATCGTTATAATACACGCAAGTAGCAACAGAACCGGAATGTACTCCCATCCACGCATATCTGACTGTCCTTCTACTTCTCGCTTTCCAAACGTTACTTGTAAAGTTGCTCTTAAAACATATGCGGCTGTTAATACAATGCCAAGCACCCCAACGGCGGCTACAATTGGCTTCTCTTGGAATAGACCGAGAAAAGCAAGAAATTCGCTTACAAATCCAGACATTCCTGGCAATCCAAGCGAAGCCATGCTTCCTGCCAATAAACATCCGCTGAGCATCGGAACTTGTTTAGCAAGGCCCCCAAGCTTCGTAATGTGCGACGTACCAAATCGTTCTTCAATTACGCCAAGTAAGAAAAAGAGTAGCGCGGCAATTAAACCGTGCGACACGACTTGAAAGAGCGCCCCTTGTACACCTGCTGCATTCAGTGCTGCAAGTCCAATTAACACAATTCCCATATGCGAAATACTAGAATAGGCCAGCACCTTTCGGAAGTCGGTTTGAATGAAGGCAAGGAAAGCGCCGTATAAAAAATTTACTACGCCTAAAATAGCCAAGATAGTAGCAAAGCTTTGAAATTGCTCTGGAAATAACCCTTTTCCAAAACGAATCATACCGTACGCCCCAATTTTTAGCAGCACACCCGCATGTATCATCACAACTGCCGGATGTGCTTCCACGTGTACATTCACCATCCATCGGTGCATTGGAAATACCGGTAACTTAATACTAAACGCAATCATCAGTGCGATAAATATGCTGAGCTGGAGCGAATGAGACATCCCGCTGAAAAATGATGAATCCGTCCCTGCCAAAATCGTTTTCAACGCTTCAAAATTTGTTGTGCCTGTTTTAGCAAACAAAATGGAGAAAATAATGAGTAAAATCGCTGAGCCAATTCCGTTATATATTAAATAGCGATACGATGCCTGTTCGCTCGACAACTTCCCCCATTTTCCAATGAGCAAAAACATCGGCGGTAATGTAATCTCGAAGAAAATAAAGAATAAAAATAGGTTCTCCGCCGCGAAAACACCAAGCACTCCGATTTCAAGCGTTAATAACAGCATGTAAAAAGCCTTCACATGATGCTGAATTGAAAAAGCTGTCAGCGCCGCAAGCATGACTAACAGTGAAGCTAACATCATCATTACAAGGGAAAAACCATCCATTCCGAGTTCATAGTCAATGACAAATAAGTTTTTGTCTAATTCAGGAAAGTTGCCGAATTGAATCCATTTTACCTTTTCTGAAAAAACGGCTAAATTCTTCCCAGAAGCATATGTGCAGGCGAAAAAAATTGCTGTTCCAAGCGGAAGCATCGTGCCAAATAAGCCAATCCTGCGCAATGCACGTACTTTTGTTTTTGGTGTAAATAAGAGTAAGAAGACACTAAGAAGTGGGGAGAAAATGAAGAAAGATAATAAGAAAGCACTCATTGCCAATACCCCCCTGTATATAACAAAATGACAACCAATGCAGCTAAAGAAATAGCAGTCACCGTTCCATACACTTGTACATTACCGTTTTGAAGTTTTGATCCTCCGTAACTTCCCCCTTTAACGAGGCTTTGGATGAGCTTTGCAATTCCCTCCACGATACATACTTCAAAAAAGTGAAGTGCATAAGCAATACCTTTTACAATCGGCAACACCGTCACCTGATATATTTCATCTATATAATATTTTTTTATAAGTAGATGAGATAGAATTGTCCCTTCTCCCCCAGCCCAGTCTTTAGAAAGGGAGCGCTTGCTATACATCAAATAGGCAAGGAGGATTCCTCCAAAAGAGACGAGCGTTGCTAGGGCCATAATCCAAGCAGGTCCGTGTCCTTGCTCTACTTGAAAGGAAACATCCTTTATGAGCCAATCTCCAAGAAATGTTCCGAACCAAGGTGTATGAATGTATCCTATCGCAACAGCGAATACCCCAAGAGCAGTCATCGGCAATGTCATAATCCGCGGAGATTCATGTACTTCCCTCTTTGCTCTCTCTTCTCCGGTAAAGACAAGAAAGTACAAACGGAACATATAAACGGACGTTAAGAACGCTGCTAAAATGGCGAGGACAAATAAAACATAATTGCCGTGCATCCACGTTGCCATTAAAATTTCGTCTTTACTAAAAAATCCTGAAAAAAACGGAACGCCACTAATTGCAAATGTACCGACTAAAAAGAGTACTCCTGTAACTTTCATCTTCTTTTGTAAGCCGCCCATCTCATGAATGTTTTGTGTATGCACCGCATGAATGACACTGCCAGCCGCCAAGAACAGGAGTGCCTTAAAAAAGGCGTGTGTCGTTAAATGAAAGATACTAGCGGCATATCCCGTCGAACCAAGCGCAAGCATCATATAACCGAGCTGGCTCACTGTAGAATACGCTAGAATGCGTTTTATATCGGTTTGTACAAGCGCAATGGACGCCGCAAAAATCGCCGTAAATCCTCCCACAATTGCTACGGTCTGCATAGCTACAGAGCTGGCTACGAAAAGCGGAAACATCGCCGCAACTAAATAGACGCCGGCCGCGACCATCGTCGCCGCATGAATAAGTGCTGAAACTGGCGTAGGCCCTTCCATTGCATCCGGTAGCCACGTATGCAATGGAAATTGTCCCGACTTCCCCACGGCACCAATAAATATGAAAAGCGCTGTAAGCGTAATGATAGAAGGAGAGATTGCCTCCGTTTGTACCGCTTTAAAAATAACATCATAATCAAAACTACCCGCTTGCCAAAAAAGAAGAATCATCCCGATAAATAAGCAGGCATCGCCAATGCGGGTCATAATAAAAGCTTTTTTGGCAGCTGCTTTTGCCTCTTCTTTAAAAAAGTAAAATCCAATTAATAAAAAGGAACCGAGACCAACAAGCTCCCAAAACACGTAAAGTTGCAATAGATTTGTTGAAATGACAAGCCCGAGCATCGCAAATGTAAATAATCCGAGATACGCATAAAAGACCGGCAAGCGTTCGTCACCTTGCATATATCCTTTTGCATACACATGTACAAGAAAACTGACAGTAGTCACAATAAAGAGCATTAACGCATTCAATGCATTAACCTCAAATCCAAATGAAATGTCAACACTCCCAGCCTTTAGCCATAACCAAGTATGCTTGACATTGTCTGAGGAAAAGCGTTCTAATAAGACAATTACCGCACCCACTAATGAAAGAAATGTGAAAAGGCTGCCAAGGAGGCTGCTAATTCCTTTTAATTTCCTCCCAAATAAAATGAGTAATATAAACGAGGCAAGCGGGAAAAGCGGTATGAGCCATGCATAATCGATCATCGTTTCCTTCCCCCTTTTCAGTTACAATTAACCTTTCAACTTATTCATCTCATCGATATGAACAGTTGTACGATTGCGATATAGTGCAATTAAAATTGCGAGTCCAACCGCTGCTTCTGCCGCCGCAACAGACATCGTAAATAACGAAAAGATTTGCCCTGTTAAGTTCGGAAAAAAACCAAGCTTACTAAAGGCAACTAAGTTTAAATTAGCGGCATTTAACATCAGTTCCATACAGACTAAAACAATAACCGTATTCCGTTTTGTTAAAGCACCGAATAGACCGATGCAAAATAAAATAATTGCTAAAGTTAAATAGGCCGAAGCTGGGACATTATTCATGAGAATCCCCCTTTTCTTCATCCTTCTTAGCAAGGACAATCGCTCCAACAAGCGCGACAAGTAAGATAACTGATGTTAATTCAAATGGAATTACATATTTCGAATACAAAAGGGTACCAATTTGAAGTGTATTTTGTTCATGAAGAGGTAAAATTTCCTGTGTATTTTGATTTGCAAAGTCGATGTTATGAACTGCAAAGTACATCACCGTTCCAAATAATATAACTGCGAGGAAAACAAGTATTTTGCGAAGACTAATCCTTGACTCATTCTCCGCATCATGCTGCGTTAACATAATGCCAAAGATCATAATAATGGTAATGGCTCCGGAGTAGATTAAAATTTGCGCTACCCCTATAAATTCAGCTGCTAGAAGAAAGTATAAACCTGCAATGCTGAGAAATGTGAACACAAGGGCAAGCATCATATGCATGACTTTCGTTACATTCAGCATGAACACTCCGCCAATAACCGCAGTGAAAGATAGTATAAAAAATGCAATCAGCTCACCGGTCATGCTTTATTCTCCTTTCTAACGTTTTCATCATTTTCATCTAACCATTGCAAGTTTTTAAATAAATCATCACGTGTATACTCCGCTAGTTCAAAGTTATTTGTCATAACAATAGCCTCTGTCGGGCACACTTCCGTGCATAAATCACATAGAATACAAATTTCAAAATTAATATCATACGTATCAATGATCTTCCCTTTTTTCGTAGGATCTGGATGTTTTTTTCCGGTTAACTGAATGCAATCAGTGGGGCAAATATTGGCACATTGATTACAAACAATACACTTTTCCGGATAGAATTTTTGAATGCCGCGAAATCGATCTGGCAGCGGCAATGGTTGGTTTGGATAATCATATGTCACCTTTTTCTTACTCAAATTACTTAGCGTATATTTCAACCCTTTCAATAACCCTTTCATCTCTTGCTAACGCCCCCTCACAGATTAGAAGAACAACTCCTTAATCAATGCCGTTAAAAAGATATTAGCCAGTGCAATCGGTAATAGTACCTTCCAGCCAAACTCCATTAACTGATCCCCTCGCATACGAGGGAATGTAACACGGAACCAAATGAATAAAAAGACAACCGCACTAAATTTGAGTGCAAACCATACAGCACCTGGGATAAAGTCAAGAAAGAGTACCGGGTTCCAGCCGCCTAGGAAGAGTACTGTCATTAAAGAAGCCATTCCAAAGAGATACACATACTCAGAAAGCATAAAGAAGGCCCAGCGGAATCCAGAGTATTCCGTATGATATCCAGAAACAAGTTCAGATTCTGCCTCAGGTAAATCAAATGGTGTCCGATTGAGTTCGGCAACCGCCGCAATAAGAAAAATAATAAAGCCGATTGGCTGCGCAAAAATGTACCAAACCTTTTCCTGCGATGCGACAATTTCGTTTAAATTCAGGCTACCTGTCAATAAGACAATGCCGATTACACTCATAACGAGAGGAATTTCATAGGAAATCATCTGCGCCGCCGCCCGCATCCCGCCGAGCAAAGAATATTTATTATTCGATGCCCAGCCGCCAGTCAAAACGCCAATCGTTGTAATTCCTGAAATAGCAATATAATAAAGAAGGCCAACACCGATATCAGCAAACTGAAATCTAGATGTAAACGGAATAACAGCCAGTACCATAAAGGCTGGTGCAAAAGCGATGATCGGCGCCAATATAAATAACGGTTTATCGGCCGCTTTCGGAATACTATCTTCTTTTAAGAGGAGTTTGAGCACATCCGCTACCGTTTGTAATAATCCGAAGCGACCCCCGACTTGGTTTGGACCGACCCGCCCTTGCATAAATCCCATTACCTTTCGTTCTGCTAAAATCCCGTATGTAACAAAGCCGAGGACTGCAAATAATAGAAGCACAGCTAACCCAAAGAAAATAAAAAAGTTCGACCAACTTGCAGATGACTCTAGCAGCCTTTCAACCATTAGCCATCAACCTCCCCAAGCACAATATCAACACCGCCTAAAATCGTAATTAAATTGGCGATATTTTCTCCCTTCAAAAGCTTCGGTAAGATTTGTAGATTGTAAAAAGATGGCCTGCGAAACTTTAAACGATACGGCTCTTTCTTTCCTTCGCTCGCAATATAACAGCCAATTTCTCCTCGCGGCGATTCAATACGGACGAAGGCCTCGCCCTTAGGAGCCTTAATAATCCTCGGTACTTTCGCCATGACGCTTCCTTCTTTCGGAAACTGCTCGGCCGCCTGCTCAATAATTTTGAGTGACTCTTCTATTTCCGTCATGCGGCACATATACCGATCCCAGGCATCGCCTACTTCTCCAACAGGGACATCAAAATCAAACTGATTATAAATCGAATACGGTTCATCCTTCCGAATATCCCATTTCACACCTGTACATCTTAAATTTGCTCCACTCAATGAATAGGAAATCGCTTCTTCCGCGCTATATATACCAACGCCTTTCACACGATTTAAAAATATTTCATTTCCACTAACAAGATCATGATATCCTTTCAATTGCTCTCTCATATAAGGAACAAACTCTCGCACCTTTTGAATCCAACCGTCCGGCGCATCCCACTTCACGCCGCCGACGCGCATATAATTGAACGTCAGCCTTGCGCCGCACAGTTCATTTAGAAGATTAATCACCATTTCTCGCTCCCGAAATGCATATAAAAATGGACTCACTGCACCAATATCTAAAAGATTCGTCCCCCACCAAACAAGATGGCTTGCAACGCGGCCTAGTTCCATTGCGAGAACGCGCAAATACTCAGCGCGCTCAGGAATCTCAAGTCCCATCATTGTCTCCACCGCGTGACAAATGACATAATTATTAGTCATGGCAGATAAATAGTCCATTCGATCTGTATACGGAATAATTTGTGTATATTGTAAACTCTCAGCGATTTTCTCTGTTCCTCGGTGCAAATACCCGATGACAGGTGTAGCTTCTTTAATGATTTCTCCATCAATTTTAATAATAAGTCGGAACACTCCATGAGTACTCGGGTGCTGCGGCCCCACATTTAAAAGCATTTCCTCTGTACGGATCATCTGCGCTACACCTCCACATCAAAAGGTTCATAGTCTTTTCGGAGCGGATGTCCCACCCAGTCATCTGGCATGAAAATACGCGTTAAATTAGGATGCCCAGTAAAAATCACTCCAAGTAAATCATAAGCTTCACGTTCGGGCCAATTTGCCCCTTCCCAAAGCGGTGTAATCGAAGCCACTTGCGGCGCCTCCCTTTCTACTTTCACCTTCACCGCCACTGATTGTTTCTTTCCATATGAATATAGGTGTACATATATTTCCATATGTGTAACAAAATCCGTTGCATGTAACTCTGACATATAATGAAAAGCGAGGCGCTCATGACTCCGTAACAACTCCATTACTTCATAATAATGCTCCTTGCAAACAACAAGCGTCGGAACATCTTTAGACAATCTATTAATATAGAAATCTACCAATGCATGCTCCCCTATTTTTCCCTTAATAAGTTTCGCATATTCCTCTACATATGGCTGATTCGCCGACGGTTCTTCCGGCACTTTCTCTTCTTCCTTTTTACTAGCAGCACTCTTTGCTCGCGCAGCAGCCGCTGCCTTTGCCTTCGCGGCAGCGATCGCTTTCGCTTTTTCATCACCATGTGCCGCGCTTTCTTCCTTCGCCTTTTGCTTCGCTAACGCAGCAGCCTTCGCTTTCGCTGCTGCGGCTGCTTTTTTCTTCGCTTTTTCTCTCTCCTCTTCTGTCACTTCAGTATCTTTTGATAACGCTTTCTCTTTTCCTTGTTCTCGCGCCTCTATTTTCGATATTTCTGCTTCATGCTTAGCAGCGAGACGCTTTCGTGCCTCTTCCTTCGCACGCCTAGCCGCTTCCCGTTTCATGTCCTCTAACTTTTTATTCGGATCACTCATTTATTCGTCACCTGCTTTCCTGTCTTTGCTTCGTAACGAATTTTCTCTTTTAATTTATTAATTCCATAAATTAAAGCAGCTGGGTTAGGGGGGCAACCTGGAATATATACATCTACAGGTACAATTTGATCGACGCCTTTTACAACAGCATATGAATTTACGTAAGGACCACCAGCAGTTGCACAAGATCCCATTGCAATAACCCATTTCGGTTCTGGCATCTGATCATATAACCGCCGCACAATCGGCGCCATTTTCTTCGTCACCGTCCCAGAAACAATCATGACGTCTGACTGCCTTGGAGATGTCCTGAAAAAAGAGCCAAATCGATCTAAATCGTAATGTGAGGAACCTACTCCCATCATCTCAATCGCACAGCATGCCAGTCCAAATGTCATCGGCCATAAAGAATTGCTACGCGCCCACCCTTTTATCTGCTCTAACGTTGTAAAAAAGATATTCCTTTCTAATTCCGCTCGCTCCTGTGGGTGTAATTCTTCGAAATTTATAGCCATTGTAACACCTTCTTTTTCCAAGCATAGACTAATCCAATCAATAACATAGCGGCAAAAATAAACATTTCAATTAGCGCAAACAATCCAAGCTTGTCATATGCCACTGCCCACGGATATAAAAATAACGTTTCTACATCAAAAATAACGAATAGTAATGCAAACATATAGTAGCGAGCATGAAAGCGGATATTTGCATCATGATACGGTTCAATCCCACTTTCATATGTTGTCTTCTTTGCCTCACTTGGTTTATGTGGGCGTAGTAACTTTCCTAATGTCAGAGCCACTACCGGAAGTAATATGCCTAGCAGCAAGAAAATACCAACAATCATGTAACTATTTTCGTATACATTTTCCACTTTGAAACCCTCCCCCATGAATGAAGAACAAGTTCACTTAGTAAACAATATGTTTCATCTCCTTTTTTTATTATTTTTAAATTTTTCTAAATAATTAGACTATTTTTCTCATTATAACAAAATTTAAATTCCTATGTCGATACATGAAATAGTATGTATATGTATTCCATAAATCGTTCAAACTTTTCTTAAAAGTAGAAACCTAGGTTTTTATTGGAATACATGTAAAGCAACATTCATTTAAAGCTTATGAAGGTGATTATTTTGGACAAACAGAACGATTGGCATATTTCAATCCTTATCGGAGCATTAATCTCCTATGTATGCTTCTACTACATACCTATTTATGTTTTTCCCGACAGTTACTATATTACTGACCTTGACATCCGCTTATCTTCCATATTTGTTGAAGTGATTGGTCTTATTTCATTATGTTATTCCATTTTATACAAAAAAAAGACGTTTAGACCTTTTTGGATATTAATCTTAATCGGGATTTTTTGTTTTTCTATCGGAGATATATTAGGAACTTATCATCCTTTTGAACTTCCCATGGATGAATTTGATATTTCAGATCTATTCGTTATGCTTTTTTCTATTTTCTTCCTCTCTGCATTCTTTTATAAACTAATGAAAGAGTGTGATAAATGGGGAAAAGCCTTTCTCATTTGCGACATATGTATCATTGTGACAGCTGTTTTCACCTTAGAGTGGTATTTATTTAATCAACCTTCTATACGTATTTATGACTTGTCAGTTGCAGATGCAGTGATGAAATTTTTCTTTCCAATTACAGATGTATGCTTTCTACTACTTGGAATCAGTTTTTTTTTCTATCCAACCATTTTTCAATCAAACAAAAAGTTATACCTTTTTATTACTGTACTAATTGGGTATGCACTTATTGATTATACATACACTTTTTTTGCAGATGATTTACCAAGTTATATCCTTGTTAGCCTTCGAGCTCTTTACCGAGTTTTATTATTATGTATTGCAATCGCTGCAGCTATTCGCGATACTACAAGCAGAACATCTTACTTTATTATGAATCCCGTATTAGGAAAGCAACTACTTATTATCTTTCCTTATCTTGCGATTACCATTTTAATTGGCTTTACATTAAAAGAAAACACAGCTTCCTCAACTTTAATTATAGGAAATTGTATTACTTTTATCTTTTCACTGATTCGGCATGTGCTTGCAAGAATGCAAAATAGAGGATTAACGAAAGCTTTACAATTATTTAATAAACAATTAGAAGGTACGGTAGAGCAAAGAACAAGCGACTTAATGTTACAAACCGAAATTGCAAATAGAAAACAACAAAAGTTTCAATCGTTACATGAATATCACCCTGATCCAATCTTTACAATTGATTTAAATGGGATTGTTTCAAATGTGAATAAAGCAGGCAGTACAATGCTAAAGGTACCTGTTAGTGAATTATTAGGAAAGTCTTGGTTCTCTGTTGTTATCGACAGAGACAAACCTAAACTTGCCGCTGCCATTCAAAACGCAAAAGAGAAGGAATCGACTTCTTTTGAAATACTCGCTAACTATAACGGGCAAGCTTACTCTTTCCACTTAACAATCGTCCCCATTATATTGAATGAGCAAGTAACTGGTATTTACATTCTCGTGAAAGATATTACGGAAATGAAAAGACAACAAGAACAAATTCATTATTTAGCATTTCATGACTCTTTAACTACTCTTGGAAATCGTGCTTTCTTTCAAAGAAAATTAGACAATTATATTAAACAATCCAAAATAAATGATAGGAAATTCGCATTACTTTTTATAGATATAGACCGCTTTAATCTTATTAACGATACACTGGGACATAAGGCAGGAGACATTGTACTAAGAGAAGTTGCAACTCGCTTACAATCTTGTATTCCTCAAGATACTCCGCTGGCGAGAATTGGCGGAGATGAGTTTACCATTTTAATCCGTCATGCTACGGACAAAGAATCATTATTAGACTTGTGTAACCAGCTAATTCATACTGTAAAAAAAACTATGCAAGTTCATAACCATACTTACCATCTATCACTTAGCATCGGTATTGCAATTTATCCAGAAGCCGGAACAGATGCTACTTTACTATTCCAACACGCAGATATAGCAATACATGATGCAAAACTGAAAACGGAGCATGCCATTTCATTTTATGATGAGTCGTTATCAAAACGAATGGGTAGACGTTTACGTTTAGAAAAAGATTTACCAAAAGCAATCGAAAATGAAGAATTCTTCTTATTGTATCAACCGCAAGTGGACAGTAGTTCTTATGAAGTAATTGGTGCCGAAGCGCTCATCCGCTGGGATCATCCAGAATTAGGCATTGTATCTCCTTACGAATTTATTCCAATTGCCGAAGAAAGTATGCACATTCTTGAAATTGGAAAATGGGCATTACAAAAAGCTTGTAAGCAAATAAAGGAATGGCAAACGCTTGGATATTCTCATTTAAAAATTGGAGTAAATGTGTCAGCTAAAGGGTTTCAACAAGATTTTTTTGTCCCATCCGTTCTTTCCATTCTAAAAGAAACTGGATTAGCACCACATTTTCTAGATTTAGAATTAACGGAACGAATTGCCATGGTGGATGAAAAAGAAACATTGCAAAAACTTCGTAAGCTAAAAGAGAGCGGTGTACATATATCAATCGATGACTTTGGAACAGGCTATTCCTCACTAGCATATTTGCCTTTATATCCAATTGATATGCTTAAAATTCCACGTGAATTTATTTTAATGGCTGATGAATCTAAGGAAGGAAAAGAGATTATTACAACGATTATTTCCTTATCTCATACTTTGCATATGTCTGTTATTGCAGAAGGGGTAGAAACAAAACAACAATTAAAGTTTTTACAGCAAAATGGTTGCCACTACGTACAAGGATACTATTTTAGCAAGCCCCTTACTCCAGAGGACTTTCTTTTATTTTTACAAACTCATGTACGTTACAATAAATAATGAGGATGAAATAAGATGCACATTTTATAAACATGTGCATCTTTCCTTTACTATTTTTACTATTGGCATAAAATATGTACAATAAAGCGAAACTTTAATCAGTGGGCTTTGACTGCTTCTCTCCGAATCTTGAGATAGGAGTCTTACTATCCCAAAATAACGGGATACAATATGAAAACAATATTCATCCCATACAAATTATATAAAAGAGCATATAATAAAATAATTTATATTTTCTATACCGTAGGTGAATTCCATGAAGATAAAAACACACGTAACGATTCTTATAAGTAGTTTACTCATTTATCTTAGCATTCATTATATCGGGGTACTCATTTACTCGAAAGACTCTCTTATATTTCAAATCATGATATGGGTAACAACGATTTTAATTGATATTATCATTTGTAGTTACTTATTTTATTTTTCATCCATTAAACGTAGTCATGCTTATCGATTTTGGATGCTACTAACACTCGGTTCCATTTTATATTTTATTGGTGACATCATCGTTGCCTACCAACGTTTGATTTTACATGACTCTGCTATATTTATTGATCCGTCCGACTTTTTTTATTTATTATTTCTCGTTATTTTTGTAGCTGCCTTCTTATATGAATTACTTTATGATCGAAATATATGGGAACAGTTATTTATCATATGTGATGTTTGCATTGTCGTGACTGCACAATTTACATTAAGCTATTACCTTCTTATCGAGCAGGCTATCCATATTATCGCTACTACTTACTTTAATATAATCGTGCAACTCATGTATCCCATGGCAAACTTATTATTTCTTCTAATAGGCATTAGCTTATTATTTCGACCGCTGTCACTTCTTTCAAAACAAGTTTCCATCTTTTTAGCAACTTCAGTCATTGGTTATGCAAGTATTGATTCGATCTATACTTATATGAAATATTTCACAGCTAATCATTCTGGATTTATCATTGCGCCTTTATATCAAGCTTTTTTAATGCTAATTGTTATCGCTTGTGTGCTGCACACAAAAGAAGCAGAGCAAACTGAGCAAGTATTACTAACACCGCAAATCGGTGAAGCAATTCATTTATCACTACCCTATCTCTCCGTTATTGCACTTAGTATATTTGTATTAATAGAGCATGCTTTTTCACCCGTATTAGTAATAGGCCTTATTGTTACATTTTTCTTTGTATTGATACGCCATATTTTAGTTCGTAGACAAAATAAAGGACTACTGCTAACGCAGATGCGATTTAACCAACGTTTAGAAGAACAAATCGAGTTACGCACACAAGATTTAGTGCAACAAAAAGATGCGTTATATCGAAGTAAAAAAATGTTCGAATCTCTATATGAACACCATCCTGATCCTATTTTCACATTGGATTTACACGGCAATTTCTTAAATGTAAATAATGCTGGAATTACATTGCTTGGTTATCAAACAAATGAACTATTAAATCAGCCTTATTACTCACTTGTATATGAGAAAGACTTAAAAAAAATAATAGATGCGTTTCATCATGTGAAACGAGGGAACTCGATTTCATTAGAGATACGAGCATATCATAAAAATAGAGATATTTATTTTTTGCATGTTACAGCTGTTCCCATTATCTTAAAAGAACATATTCCAGGTGTCTATTTAATGATTAAAGATATTACAGAAAGCAAACAGCAACAAGAGCAAATTAACTTCCTAGCATATCATGACACATTAACTGAACTTTCCAACCGCCGTGCCTTTCACAAGCAACTAGAAGATGCCATCATACGAGCTAAAATAACAAAACAACCTTTTGCTGTTTTATTCCTTGATTTAGACCGTTTCAAAATTATCAATGACACTCTTGGACATCGAATCGGAGACCTTCTTTTAATTGCTATAGCCAAAAGACTGAAACAAATTTCAAATCCGAATGTAAAACTTGCACGGCTTGCCGGAGATGAATTTACGCTCCTCGTCGAAAATATTAAGCACCCAGCTGAAGTTCAAACATTAGCAGATCATATTTTGACCGCATTAAATGAACCATTTCGAATTGAAAATCATCATTTACAAATTTCGTCGAGTATTGGTATTGCGATTTATCCAGAGGCCGGTGAAGATCCGATGTCAATTTTGCAGCATGCTGACATGGCCATGTATGAAACGAAAAACAAAGGAAAAAATGGAAGTTCCATCTATACACAGGAGCTATACAAAAAGATGGCGCGTAAATCACGAATTGAAAAAGATTTGTCGCTTGCTCTAGCAAATAACCAATTCTTTATTTCGTATCAACCACAAGTTGATATTAGAACGAAAAAAATAGTTGGCGCAGAAGCTTTAATCCGCTGGAATCATCCGATTCTAGGTAATATCTCACCTTGTGAGTTCATTCCGATTGTCGAAGAAACACCTCAAATCATTCCGCTCGGTCATTGGATGTTAAAAGAATCATGCAAGCAATTAAAGCGTTGGCATAAGCTTGGCTATACTGATTTGAAAATAAGTGTTAACTTATCAGCAAAAGAATTTCAACAAGATCATTTAATCGAAAATATCTTAAATATACTTAAGGAGGTACAAGTAGAACCGAGATTTCTCATACTGGAATTAACTGAACGCATCGCCATGATAAATGAAAAAGAAACATTACTAAAGCTTAAAAAGTTAAAAGAACATGGCATTCAAACTTCAATTGATGACTTTGGCACAGGTTACTCTTCTCTAGCTTACTTATCCATTTTCCCAATTGATACATTAAAAGTGCCACGAGAATTTACACAACTGGCCGATCATCGAGATGAAGAAAGAGCTATTATTTCTACAATACTTTCACTTGCAAATACATTAAACCTTTCCGTCGTTGCAGAGGGGATTGAGACGGAAAAACAATTTGACTTTTTACAAGCTAACAATTGCCGATACATGCAAGGGTATTACTTTAGTAAACCACTTACAAGTAAACAGTTCCTCGACTTTCTACAAAAACACCCTTTCTAAACAGGACGATTTAGAAAGGGTGTTTTTTGATTGCTACCTTTTTCAATTAATCTTTTGTGATTTCCTCATAAAATGCTGCGCTTGTTGTATAGAAATAGGGAATTAACCATAGGAATCCAATTCCAATTGTAACGATACTTAATAAAAACCAACCAATAAAACTTAAGCATACTAGAAAATAATCTAGTTTATGCCCATCCATTATGCGACGACTTTCTGTAATCGCTTGATTCATTGTATATTCAGGATGATCGTTCAAAATGAAGTACGTCATCGAATAGGAGAAGGACTTAATAATCCCTGGAATAATCAATAATAACGTCCATAAAATCAAATATACATATATTAATAAATATGTTAAAAATGACTTTATCAACTTACTTCCATCTGTAAACCAGCTAAATAGTTGACTTGCTTTTACGTCTTGCTCACGAACTGCACGCAATACAAGGGAGTATGCTCCTAAAGTTAACGGCCCAATAATAAGCATGGCAACCATATCTACTGAAAGAGATCTACTTGCCTCTTCCCAGCCCCATATAAATGAGAATGGGACTGTAATAACTGTTCTACAGATGGTTATTAAAATAATAATAAGCAGCGTGATTCCTACCGCTAAGCCCCATTTCCCTTCTAAGGCATCAAGAGCCCTTCCTTTTAAATCACTAATCATGTAAACCCTCCAAGCTTCTATCTTCTCATTATATAGTCTATAAAAGGCGAGAGCACATGATCCTTGCACCCTCCACTCCATATCCTTTTAGTATAATTCTTTTTCTGATATATATTGATAAAAATGTGCTGTTGTTGTAGTGAAATATGGGTATAACCAAAGGAATCCAATTCCCAATGTAAACATAGCTAAAATTCCCCAGCCAATAAAGCTAAGCCATAAAAGAAATAAATCCATTTTATGCCCTTTCATGATTGATTTACTTTCTTTTAACGCTTGTAAAACACTGTATTCCGGATTCTCTACTAAAATATAAAACGTCATCGCATACGAAAAAGAAGCAATAATCGATACTATGATTGAAATGAATAGAAGGCCAAACACAACGATAACTAACGCTTCGCTTTCAGGTGGCTTAACAAACATTAATATTCCTATAAATACGATAGGAACCCAAGATAACGAATATATAAATACACCTAGCATCGCTTTTATTGACTTCCAAATTCTATTTACACCACGAAACCCTTCAAATAAATAATCTATCGTAACAGTATTTCTCTTACTTATATTGACATATAAACTCGTATAGCCATATACCATAATTCCATATGCTCCATAATTCACAATGAGCATTAGCATATATATAAAAATAAATGCAAGAACAGCACCAATTCCTACTCCTCCCTCTTCAAATGCATACAATGAGTCGCCAGTCGCTATGATTAACAATACTGCTGGAATAAAAATTATTAATGATGCAACTAGCGAAACAATATAACTTAAAACAAATTGTAAAATCGTTGAGCCTACACCAAGCCCCCACTTCCCCTTTAGTGATTGCAAAGCTTCTCGTTTCATTTCACTAATCATGTTCCCCTCTCCTTTCATACGCCGTATATCATATTTATATAAAAATACCTTCTCATTATATCATTTTTCTTAATATTTTCTACAAATCAGGAATTCATTCTATTTAGACAAATAAAAAAATCCGTAAAGGCAAGAACCTTTACGGATTTTTTATTTCATCTCAGAAACGTCCAAACGATTAATTGCACGTTTTAGCGCTAGTTCTGCACGCTTAAAGTCAACATGAGCTTGTTTATCTTGCAGACGTTGCTCAGCACGACGCTTCGCTTCATTTGCACGATGAATATCAATATGGTTCGCTTCTTCAGCAGATGGTGCTAATACTGTTACTTTATCTGGACGAACTTCGATAAAGCCGCCGCTTACTGCTACATAATCAGTATGACCGCCATTTTTCAAACGAACCGCACTAATTTTAAGCGGCGCAACAGTGGGAATGTGACCTGGTAAAATCCCCATCTCCCCACTTTCTGCCTTAACGCTTACCATTTCTACTTCTTTTTCATAAACTGGTCCATCAGGAGTTACAATACTGACTGGAAATGTCTTCATAATTCGTCCCTCCTAAGGCCTTACGCCATCATTTTCTTCGCGTTTTCAACAACTTCTTCAATTCCACCTACTAAGCGGAATGCATCTTCTGGAAGATCATCATGTTTACCTTCTAGAATTTCTTTGAAACCACGAACTGTTTCTTTTACAGGTACATAAGATCCTGGTTGACCTGTAAATTGTTCCGCTACGTGGAAGTTTTGAGATAAGAAGAATTGAATGCGACGAGCGCGATGTACAACTAACTTATCTTCTTCAGATAACTCATCCATACCTAAGATAGCGATAATATCTTGAAGCTCTTTATAACGTTGAAGAGTTTGCTGTACTTGACGAGCAATCTCATAATGCTCTTCTCCTACGATTTCTGGAGAAAGCGCACGAGATGTAGAAGCTAATGGATCTACCGCTGGATAAATACCCATTTGCGTTAAACGGCGCTCTAAGTTTGTTGTTGCATCTAAGTGAGCGAACGTTGTAGCAGGTGCTGGGTCAGTGTAGTCATCGGCTGGTACATATACCGCTTGGATAGACGTAATAGACCCTTTATTTGTTGATGTAATACGCTCTTGTAATTGACCCATTTCAGTTGCAAGTGTTGGTTGGTAACCTACCGCAGATGGCATACGACCAAGAAGGGCAGATACTTCAGAACCCGCTTGCGTGAAACGGAAGATGTTATCGATGAACAATAGTACGTCTTGTCCTTGCTCATCACGGAAATGTTCCGCCATTGTTAACCCTGTTAATGCAACACGTTGACGTGCACCAGGTGGCTCGTTCATTTGACCGAATACCATCGCTGTTTTCTTGATTACGCCAGAGTCACTCATTTCATGGTATAAATCGTTCCCTTCACGAGTACGCTCACCTACACCAGCGAATACAGAAATACCACCGTGTTCTTGTGCAATGTTGTTGATTAATTCCTGAATTAATACTGTTTTACCTACACCGGCACCACCGAATAGACCGATTTTACCACCTTTAATGTATGGAGCAAGTAAGTCTACTACTTTAATACCAGTTTCAAGAATTTCTACTTTTGTAGATAATTCTTCAAATGCAGGTGCTTGACGGTGAATTGGGTCACGGCGTACATCCGCTGGAATTTCACCATCTAAGTCAATTGACTCACCTAATACGTTAAATACACGACCAAGTGTTGCATTACCAACTGGAACTGAGATTGGTCGACCTGTATCTTCTACTTCTGTGCCACGAACAAGTCCATCAGTGGAAGACATTGCAACCGTACGAACTGTGTCATCACCTAAGTGAAGTGCAACTTCTAAAGTTAAGTTAACTTCATCTTTTTTAATTCTAAGGGCATTGTAGATTTCAGGTAGCTTTCCGCCGTCAAACTTAACGTCTACAACCGGACCCATGATTTGCGTAACGCGCCCTTTATTCATCGGGTTCCCTCCTAGCTTTCTTTATATTAGCCAGCTTTCTATCAGTCGGCTTTCAATTTTTTATGAATCTAGCTACAGCGGTTAGAATGCTCGGTGGCTTCGCTTCTTCCTGCGAGGCAAACTACGCCTCTACGTCTGAATCTCCATCCCCCTCCCATTCTGAACGAACCGCTTCCGCCTTTTCTTACAATCTAGCTGCGGTGGCTAGAAGGGGTGGTCATTTCACCCCTTCCTGCGAGGCAAAGAGCGCCTCTTCGTCAGGAGTTCCAATGCCCTCCCCTTCTGGACGAGCCACCTCCGCTTTTTATTACTATTCTAACGCTGCTGCTCCGCCAACGATTTCTGTGATTTCTTGTGTAATCGCAGCTTGACGAGCACGGTTGAATGAAAGTGTAAGTGTATCGATAACTTCCATCGCATTGTCTGTAGCACTCTTCATTGCTGTCATACGCGCTGCGTGCTCACTTGCTTTTCCGTCTAGCAGTGCACCGTACACTAAGCTTTCCGCGTATTGTGGCAATAGTACTTTTAAGATTTCTTCTTCTGAAGGTTCAAACTCATATGGAGTTAACTTTTTATCAGATTTCACATCTGTAAGCGGTAAAACTTTATTTTCCGTTACTTCTTGTGAAATTTTACTTACATAGTGATTGTAATAAATATACAATTCATCATAAGCACCATCTGCAAACATCGCAATTGCTCGAGAAGCAAGATCTTTAATATCTGTAAATGATGGGTGATCAGATAATCCAACTACTTCATCAATGATGTTAAAGCCACGACGTTTTAAATAATCACGTCCTAGTCGTCCAACTACAATAATTGAATATTGATTTGGATCCATATTGTGACGCTCACGAATTACGTTACTTACCTCACGTAATACGTTACTGTTATAACCACCTGCTAGTCCGCGATCAGATGTAATAACGATGTACCCTGTACGCTTTACAGGACGCGCTGTTAGCATCGGATGATTGATTCCTTTGCTACCTTGCGCGATACTCGCTACCACTTCTTGAATTTTTTCCATATATGGAACGAAAGATTTAGCATTTTGTTCTGCACGGTTTAATTTCGATGCAGATACCATCTCCATCGCTTTCGTGATTTGACTCGTTTTCTTTGTCGAGTTAATTTTCGCTTTTATATCGCGTAAAGATGCCACAGGTTTTCACCACCTTTTTTTCGGGAAGTTGGCATGATTAGTAAGATTCCTTTTCGTTCATCTTTCTAATCCATATTGCAAGGCATGCTTGCTCATGATTGAAGGAAAAGAATAGGTGCACCTACTCTTTTCCTCTGTAAATCGTTAGTAATTCTAAGACGAACTACCTTTTGTATAGTTTAGCTTCAGCCGCTTGGACAGTCGGTCGTTTCGCTCCTTCCTGTGAGGCAAAAAATACCTCTTCGTCAGGAGCTCCAACGTCCTCCTGTTCTGAACGAGCCGCTTCTGCTTTTTATTCAATCTAGCTGCGACGGCTAGAAGGGGCGGTCATTTCACCCCTTCCTGCGAGTCAAAAAGCGCCTCTTCGTCAGGAGTTCCAGCGTCCTCCCCTTCTGGACGAGCCACCTCCGCTTTTTATTACAATCTAGCTACGAATACTTTTTTAAATCCATTGATTGCTGCTGCAAATTTGTCGTCATCCGCAAGTTTCTTCGTTGTGCGGATTTCTTCTAATAAATCAGCTGCATTTGAATCTAACCAAGCATAGAATTCTTCTTCAAAGCGAGTGATATCTGCTACTGGAATATCATCTAGGAATCCACGTGTTAAAGCGTAAAGAATCGTAACTTGTTTCTCTACTCGCAACGGTTTGTGTAATCCTTGTTTTAACACTTCAACTGTGCGAGCACCGCGGTTTAGTTTCGCTTGTGTTGCTTTATCAAGGTCAGAACCGAACTGAGCGAACGCTTCTAACTCACGGTAAGATGCAAGGTCAAGACGAAGTGTACCTGATACTTTACTCATCGCTTTAATCTGAGCAGATCCACCAACACGAGATACTGAAGTACCTGCATCGATTGCTGGACGTACGCCAGAGAAGAATAAATCAGATTGTAAGAAGATTTGTCCATCTGTAATGGAGATTACGTTTGTTGGGATGTATGCTGATACGTCCCCTGCTTGTGTTTCGATGAAAGGTAGAGCTGTTAATGAGCCGCCGCCTTTTGCATCGCTTAATTTTGCTGCACGCTCTAGTAAGCGAGAATGTAAGTAGAATACATCCCCTGGATATGCTTCACGACCTGGAGGACGACGTAATAGTAATGATAGCTCACGGTAAGCAGCTGCTTGTTTTGATAAGTCATCATACACGACTAATACGTGTTTTCCGTTGTACATGAATTCTTCACCCATTGTTACACCTGCATAAGGAGCTAAGTATAATAATGGAGCTGGTTGAGAAGCTGATGCTGTTACAACAATTGTGTAATCTAATGCACCATGCTTACGCAGTGTTTCTACTACGTTACGTACTGTAGATTCTTTTTGTCCAATTGCAACATAGATACAAATCATGTCTTCATCTTTTTGATTTAAGATTGTATCCAGTGCTACTGCCGTTTTACCAGTTTGACGGTCACCAATGATTAACTCACGTTGACCACGACCGATTGGTACAAGTGCATCAATTGCCTTAATACCAGTTTGAAGTGGCTCATGAACAGATTTACGATCCATTACACCTGGTGCTGGGCTTTCGATTGGACGAGTTTTTGTTGTATGGATTGGGCCTAAACCGTCTACCGGTTGACCTAATGGGTTTACAACACGACCGATTAGTCCTTCACCTACTGGCACTTGCATAATACGGCCTGTACGACGAACTTCGTCACCTTCACGGATTTCTGTGTAAGGTCCTAGAATAATAATACCTACGTTGTTTTCCTCTAAGTTTTGTGCTAGTCCCATAACGCCGTTAGCAAACTCTACAAGTTCACCAGCCATAACGTTATCAAGACCATGAGCACGCGCGATACCGTCACCAACTTGGATAACTGTACCAACATCGCTAACTTCGATTTCAGACTGATAGTTTTCAATTTGTTGCTTTATCAGTGCGCTAATTTCTTCAGCTCTGATGCTCATGTGCTTCACCCCTATCTATTCTTCATTAGTTCACGCTGAATACGTGCTAATTTTCCTTGTAAACTTCCATCGTAAATGCGATTTCCAATGCGCACTTTAATACCGCCTAGTAAATCCTCATCTACAATATTTTTTACGCGAATTGCATCTTTTCCAGTTCTTTTTGCAAATGCTTCTGCAATGTTCAGTTTCTCTTCTTCAGATAGAAGACGAGTAGAATAGACAGTTGCATCCGCTACGTTACGCTCTTCATTTGCAAGAGTTACGTATTCATTTGCAATGGCAGGTAAAATTTCAATTCGTTTATTATCAACTAAAATATATAACGTATTTAAAATAGACTCAGAAACAGAAGAGAATACGTTAGAAAGAAACATTTTTTTCTGTTCCTTTGAAATATTTGGCTTTGTTAAAAAGCTATGTAGTTCTTCGTTTTTCATAAAAACGCTTTGTACAAGGCCTAATTCTTCTTCAAACGTTTCTAATACGTGTTTTTCTTTTGCAATTTGAAAAAGAGCGACAGCATAACGTTTTGCTACAATCTCATTGCTCATCGCGCTTCTCCTACTTCTTTAATATAATCGCGAATTAATTTCACTTGATCTTCTTCTTTTAGTTCTTTTTCAATTACTTTGGAAGCAATTTGAACAGATAAAGAAGCGACTTGTTCTTGTAATGTAGCAATTGCTTGCTCTTTTTCGCGTTGAATTTCTTGTACAGCAGATGTTTTAATTGATTCTGCTTCTTCTTTTGCAGCAGTAATAATACCATCTTTTTGCTCTTCTGCTTGCTTTTTCGCTCTTTCGATTAACTCTTGTGCTTCAACACGTGACTGTTTTAACATTTCACGTTGTTCTTCTACTAACTTTTTCGCCTCTGCATGATTTTTTTCTGCAGCGTCGATTTCGCTAGCAACATGCTCTTCACGTTCCTTCATAATTCCCATTAAAGGACCCCAAGCAAATTTGCGTAGCATCACTAATAAAATTAGGAAAACGACCAACGTATAAGCGATCGTTCCAAACGGAATGGCAGCTCCTAATAATAAAGTTGGCACAAGGATTCACTCCCTTCAAGATATCTAAATTAACTATATGAAAAAAAGACATACATATCGTTCATAAAGCAATGGCGAAGAAAGTTCAAAAAACACTCTTCGCCATTTATGTAAGGGGAGTATCCCTTATTTGTTCATTACGATGAATGCAATAACTACACCAATGATTGGAAGTGCCTCAACTAATGCAACCCCGATGAACATAATTGTTTGAAGTGCGCCTTTTAATTCTGGTTGACGAGCAACACCTTCGATTGTACGTGATACGATAAGACCGTTACCAATACCTGCACCTAATGCTGATAAACCAATTGCAATTGCAGCTGCGATTACACCTAAACTCATTTAAAATGTCCTCCTTTTTATTAGAAAAAAATAAATTTTATACTTACTTAAGATATATTAATGGTCATGACTTACTTTATGAGCCATGTAAACCATCGTTAACATTGTGAAAATAAATGCTTGGATTGATCCAACGAATACACTGAATCCCATCCATGCTAACATTGGCACAACCGCGCCTAATGCTCCAAAAGCACCACTTGCACCTAATTGAGCAAGCAATGTTAATAAAATCTCACCAGCATAAATGTTACCGAATAGACGAAGGCCCAACGTTAACGTGTTAGCAAACTCCTCAATAACCTTTAAAGGAAATAAGAACTTCATAGGTTGGAAATAACCCTTTATATATTCCTTTGTACCCTTCATCTTAATTCCATAGTAATGGGTGAGGGTAACTACCATCACGGCTAATGTTAAAGTAACTGCTGGGTCAGACGTTGGCGATCTCCACCATGCAATATGTTCACCAGCCTCAGTTGTTGAAAACATGAATGGTAAACCGAGCATGTTTGATACGAAAATAAACATCATAAGTGTAACGCCGAGTGTTAAGAAGCGCCCACCTGTTTTCCAGTCCATCGTACTGCCAATAATGCCTTTCACAAAGTCTAACACCCACTCAAGGAAGTTTTGCATTCCTGTCGGACGAAGAGCTAAGCTTCGAGTTCCAATCACAGCGACTAAGAAAACAATAACTGCTGCTACAGTAACCATGATAACTGCGGACAAATCGAACGTTAAACCTAGAAAATCAACCAATTTACCGTGTTCCACTAGTAATTCACCTCTCTTCCCTGTTCTTATACTCTAAATAAAGAAAATCTATGATCATGACAAGATACCCTGTCAGCAATCCTACACCTAAGCTCCACATCGCAATGAAATGCTGATACTTTGCCGCAAATAAAATTAATAATCCAATCGTCGCAAACCTCGAATATGTACTTACAGCTGTAGCTTTAAATTTCACGCTTCCTCCATTGGTAACGCGATCCATAAGCTTGTCTGTTCTACGTGCAATGATGCGCAAACTAAGAAAACTGAAAATCGTTCCGATAATCAGCCCAAGAAACACATCCTTGTAAGAGGTAAATCCCCATCCTAGCACTAGAAGTGCAAGCAAGTAGTACATATATTTCTTTTGTCTTTGGACAAGCCCATGTACATCTATCATCATTGCTCTCCCGAATAGTAATGTCGAATGAGTCGAATCATTGCATAAATTCCTGTTCCTAACCCTAGTAGTAAGCCGATAACTAGAAACAATGGAAACGTTCCAACCTTACTGTCAAGCCATTGCCCACCAAAAATCCCAACAAGAATGGAACCGACTAGCTGAGCTAAAATCCCTGACATTAAAGCATATGCTTTTATAGGGCTACGATCGTTTTTTTGCAAGGATTCATCCCTCCAATATGTAAGCCTCATTCAAGATGTGTTAATAATAACTCATTTTTTTGCATAAATCTTAAACAAAACCAAAAGTTTACTTTTTCGTCACGGAATAGATGCAAAATTGTCACTGAAAGCCCTACCATCTATCCCCGTTGTTAGCATACAATAGGGTATTAGCACTGTCAACGAGAAATCGTAAAAAATCAAAAAATTTGAGTATTAGTTATTTCCTCCCAAAAATGAAAACGTTCCCCTTCTAAATACTGGTGGAATTCATGTGAAATCTAGTAGATTTCTCTCTATATATAGAAGCAAATGTTCACAAGTTTGTCACCATTCTATTTTTCAGATATAACGTTTTCTTTCTATAATATAGCCCCTTTTAGTTGTTAGACTTCTATATTATATGTTATCCATATGCAATTTATGTTGCATATACTTTGTATATTTATCCCCCTCCCCTACTCCCAATCTATAAAAAAAGACGAGCAGGGAATCCCTCTCGTCTGTTGTCTTACTTCGTTCCAAATAGGCGGTCTCCAGCATCACCTAAACCTGGAACAACATAACCGTGGTCATTTAATTTTTCATCTAACGCTGCTACATAAATATCAACATCAGGATGCTCTTCTTGTACAACTTTTACTCCTTCTGGTGCAGCTACGATACACATTAATTTAATATGTTTCGCACCGCGCTTTTTCAAAGAGTTAATCGCTTCAGCTGCAGAACCACCTGTTGCTAACATCGGATCTAGTACGATAAAGTCACGTTCTTCTACATCCGTTGGAAGTTTCACATAGTATTCTACCGGTTGCAATGTTTTTGGGTCACGGTATAAACCAATATGTCCCACTTTTGCTGCTGGAATTAATTTCAGAATTCCGTCTACCATTCCTAAGCCTGCACGTAAAATTGGAATTAAACCTAGCTTCTTCCCAGCGATCACTTTTGTTTTTGCTTTGCTCACAGGTGTTTCGATTTCGATCTCTTCAAGTGGAAGATCACGTGTAATTTCAAAAGCCATTAAACTTGCTACTTCATCCACTAATTCACGAAACTCTTTTGTACCTGTATTTTTATCGCGAATATATGTAATCTTATGTTGAATTAACGGGTGATCAAATACATACAGTTTTCCCATGTGAATCTCTCCTTCAGATGATATTCATGCGTGTTTCCACGCCGTTTGCACTATTTACGATTGTAAAGAAAACGCTACTAATATTCAAGGGCAAATTTGGAAAAATATTAATTTCATAATGAATTCATCTAATATCTTTACCAATTATGGAAATCATATCCTTCATTATATTCCCAAAATTTATTCATGTTTTGTATACATACTTTAAGGGGCAGTTGTGTCTCATCTTTTTTCATGAAGTTCTTTCTCTATATTCAAGCAATATGCAATCTAAAGCAAAGAAAACCACTGCAACATGATGTTACAGTGGTTTTCTTTCATCTATTATAAATCAGTGTACATTGGAAACTTACTTGTTAATGCAGCTACACGTTTACGAGCTTCGTCTAATATAGCTTCGTCTTCGTGATTTTTTAATGTATATGCAATAATTGACGCGATTTCATCCATTTCTTCTAAGCCAAAGCCACGAGATGTTACAGCGGCTGTACCGATACGTACACCACTTGTTACAAACGGACTTGCTGTTTCAAATGGAATTGTATTTTTGTTTACTGTAATACCTACTTCATCTAATACATGTTCTGCCACTTTTCCTGTAATATTTAAGTTGCGAACATCGATTAAAATCAGGTGGTTATCCGTTCCACCAGAAACGAGTGTAAGTCCTTCTTTTTGAAGTCCTTCTGCTAAACGCTGTGCATTATTAATAATATTTTGCGCATATGTTTTAAAATCATCTTGAAGTGCTTCCCCAAATGCGACAGCTTTTGCAGCGATGACATGCATAAGTGGGCCGCCTTGAATACCAGGGAAGATTGATTTATCAATTTGCTTCGCAAATTTCTCTTCACATAAAATCATACCACCGCGTGGACCGCGTAATGTTTTATGTGTTGTTGTCGTAACAAAATGTGCATGTGGCACTGGATTTGGGTGTAAGCCCGCTGCAACTAAACCTGCAATATGAGCCATATCTACCATTAAATATGCCCCTACTTCATCGGCAATTTCACGAAATCTTTTGAAATCGATCACACGAGGATACGCACTTGCACCTGCGACGATAAGTTTCGGTTTATGTTCTTTTGCTTTCGCTAACACATCGTCGTAGTTAATACGATGAGTTTCAGCATCCACACCATATTCTACGAAATTATATTGTACTCCACTAAAGTTAACAGGACTTCCGTGTGTCAAATGACCGCCATGAGATAAATTCATACCAAGAACTGTATCTCCATGCTCTAAAATCGTGAAGTATACAGCCATGTTCGCTTGTGCACCAGAATGCGGTTGAACATTTACATGTTCAGCACCAAAGATCTCTTTCACACGATCGCGTGCAATATCCTCTACTACGTCTACATGCTCACAACCACCATAGTAACGTTTACCAGGATACCCTTCCGCATACTTATTTGTTAAAACAGAACCTTGTGCTTCCATTACAGCTTCACTTACGAAGTTTTCCGAAGCAATTAACTCAATTTTTGAACGCTGTCTTCCTAATTCCGCTTCAATTGCAGCAAATACCTTTTCATCTTGACGTTTTAAATGATCCACCAAAATCCCCCTTTTCTGAACGAATTACATCAATTCCTAATGGTTTTTTCCTATTTATTCAGAAAAAACGAAAATTCAAGTTGTAATTCTTTTAAACCTTCATATTTTCAACTACATTCTAACATGACTTTCTATATCATAAAAGAAAAAAAAGACCAAGTCCGGTCTTTTCTTTCCCTATATATATTAACGGCAAATCATTGTTTCTTCTGTCGCTTTATATACAGCACGCGCTCCCCCAATTAGTTTCGCGCGCGTTTTAGCCATCGTTACATGCGCATTTCCAACCTCTTTTATGCTTGTGCGAACAGGAACCGCCACATGTTTTAAATGCATACCAATGAATGTATCACCAATATCGATACCTGCGTCTGCTTTTATAAATTCTACCACTACAGGATCTTTAAAATTATGATACGCATATGTCGCCAATGCACCACCCGCTGATCTAACAGGCGTAACGGTCACAATTTCAAAACCATGTTTCAAAGCTACTTCTTTTTCTACTACTAAAGCGCGATTTAAATGCTCACAACATTGAAACACTAATGCGACACCTGTCTGTTTTTGAAATTGTATTAGTTCAGAAAAAATCGCTTCGGCTACTTCCATCGTCCCTGAAGTTCCAATTCTTTCTCCGAGCACTTCACTTGTACTACAGCCTACTACAAAAATTTGACCACTTTGTAAAGAAGCTTGTTCTTGAAAATCAGAAAGCAATGTTTGTAGCTGCTCTTTTACTTTTACTATTTCCATCATTACGCCTCTTCCTTTCACAGGTTGGTTCAACAAATTATATTATCTTTTGATAGAAGTTAGAATGTATATTATTTTTCTTCGTATGTTTTAATTTTTCCTACACGATTTTCGTGGCGTCCACCTTCATAATCAGTTGTTAGCCAAATTTTTGCGATATCACGTGCTAAGCCAGCGCCAATAACACGCTCACCCATCGCTAACATGTTGCTATCATTATGCTCTCTAGTTGCTCTTGCGCTAAATGTATCATGAACTAATGCGCAACGAATGCCGTGAACTTTATTTGCCGCAATTGACATACCAATACCTGTACCACAAATTAAAATACCACGATCTACTTCACCTTTTGCAACCATTTCTGCTGCTGGAAATGCAAAATCAGGGTAATCAACAGATCCTGCCTCACACTCACATCCTAAATCAATATACTCAATGTTTAACTCTTCTAATAGATTTACAATTTCTGTGCGGATATTGATACCGCCGTGATCAGATGCTACTACTACTTTCATTTTTACCCCTCCAGATTTTTACTGCAACGTTTATGAATCATTCCATTCATAAATGGCTACCTCATTTCAAACTTGTCTATTACAAACAAGTTGATCTCCAATATCGTATTATACACGAAACATTAAGACTCTGAATGTTTTTCCAGTAAACTTTGTACAAGTTTTTCCATCTCTACTAGTGTTGTTTCATAAATAGAGAGCGATCCACCAAATGGATCTGAAATATCTTTATTTATACCTTCTGTAAATTCATATAATGTATGCAGTTTCTCTTTTGCTTTCGGATAGTATCCTAACAAAAGCTGTTTATGGTTTTCTGTCATAGTCAAAATGATATCAGCCCAATCAATTAATGTTTCTGTCACTTGCTTAGAAGCATGATTGATTGAAATTCCTTTCTTAGCTAATGCCTCCTTAGCATGCAGAGATGCATCGCTTCCAGGACTTGCAAAAACACCAGCAGATTGCACTTCAAAATTCCCTCTTCCATAATGACGAAGCAATGCCTCTGCCATTGGACTACGACATGTATTTCCAGTACAAACAAACAATACTCGCTTCATCCAAAATCACTCCTTCTGCCAAATATCCTATACTTATCATAACGTACATGACACTGGAACAAAAGAATTGTGAGTATAACAGAAGGCGCATTTCTCGTTTACTTTTCTAAGAGAAATGCGCCTTATCCACATATATGTGAAACCCTAGTTTCAAGTGCCTTAAATATAATACCATACTTATTCAAAACATCATAGAAATGTAAACTACCACTTAACAGTACGACATTTCCTTCACTTTCTTACCATATAAAAAATACATGAAAATAAGGAATCCATTTCATACGAAATAGACTCCTTATTAAAAATGATTATTTCATTGTAACTTTCATTACTTCTGTTGCACCTTTTGTAGCTGATACACCTACAGTTGTTTTAATAGATTCAGCTGCGTCTGTATTTGTAATAACAACTGGTGTAATTGTACTTTTTGCTTTTTCGCGAATGAATTCTAAATCGAAGGAAATTAATTTATCGCCTTTCTTTACAGCTTGTCCTTCAGATACGTGAGCTTCGAAACCTTCACCTTCCATTTTTACAGTTTCTAAGCCAACATGAATTAAAATTTCTGTACCATTCTTTGCCTTAATACCAACAGCATGTTTCGTATGGAATAATTGAACAATTTCACCATCTACAGGAGATACAACAACACCTTCAGTTGGAACGATTGCAATACCATCCCCCATCATCCGACCAGAGAATACTGGATCTGGTACTTCTTCAATATTTTTCACTTCTCCAGTTAACGGAGCTACGATTGTTTCTTCATTTGTTTTTGAACCAAAACCGAATAACTTTTTAAACATAGGATAGTCCTCCTTAAAAGTTGCTTGCAAATATATAGGGCAATCTCTAGTAAATATTGAAATACTCGTAAAACTTCTTACTTAAATACTATACCGTAAAAACGCTTTCGAAATAAAGTGCATGATTACGAATAGAAGTTCATTGTATCGCTTCAAAAAAATCCAGTCAATTCAAATTATTGGCATAACAACAAACTTCTTATCTATATTGTCTCTTTTTTTCACAAACTTGTCTAGAGGTCCTCACAACATATTTATTTTTTATTTATGATTTGTAAAATTTTCTTCACATTTTTTCAAAATCTTACTTGACTAAAGTAAGTAACTCATTTATTATTACTTACATAACATAAGTTAATAACTTTTAGGAGGTTTTATAAATGATGAACATTGGTCTACTTATTATTCGTCTTATTATCGGAATTTCATTTATGGGGCATGCTGCTCAAAAATTATTTGGCTGGTTTGGTGGCTACGGCCTAAAAGGAACAGGCGGCTGGATGGAATCTATCGGCCTACGACCTGGTGTATTTATGGCATTTATGGCAGGTGCAACTGAACTATTAGGTGGTTTCTTATTCGCAGCAGGTATCTTCACTTGGGTTGGTGCACTATTTATTGTTGGTACAATGTTAGTTGCAATTATTACAGTTCATGGCAAAAATGGTTTCTGGGCAACAGAAAATGGATTCGAATATAACTTAATCTTAATTGCTGTTGCAGTAGGTGTTGCCTTAATCGGCCCTGGCGCTTACACTTTACTTTAAGACATGAAGAAGAGCCTATCTCCTTTTGGAGATAGGCTCTTCTTTTTGCAATCATATATTAGCGATTCTTCAGATTTATCGGCGATTCGGCATCAGATATCGGCGCAACTCCTGATTTATCGGCGGTTCGACACAAGATATCGACCGGTCGACAAATTTCGTCACCTCGCCACCTCACCGATCCTCTCCACAAAAATTGAAAAAAAGAAGGAGTTTTCTAGTTGTATCTTGTAAACAAACAAGGAAGCATTTCTAAAAAGAAGGGAGATTACGAATATGATTTCCATTAACCCAAATGAACAAACAGAACGAGAGAATTATAAATTATTAACAGGAAGTATTATCCCGCGCCCTGTCGCATTCGTCACTTCTTTGACACAAGATGGTGTTTTAAACGGGGCTCCTTACAGCTATTTTAATATCGTTGCTGCCAATCCTCCGCTCATCTCTGTTTCTGTACAAAGAAAAGAAGGGCAGCGAAAAGATACGTCGCGAAATGCAATTGAAAAAGGGGAATTTGTTGTACATATTTCCGATGAATCTTATGTGGAAGCTATTAATGAAACTGCCGCAAACCTCCCTCCCCATCAAAGCGAAATTGAACGAGCGAAATTAACTCCTATTGATAGTGATGTTATTTCTGTACCAGGTGTAAAAGAAGCAAATATTCGAATGGAGTGCGTATTAGAGCGCGCGATTCCTCTTGGCGGAACAGAGGAGTCCCCAGCGTGCGATCTACTCATTGGGCGTGTCGTTCGTTTTCATGTTGCTGAACACTTATATGAAAAAGGGCGTATCCATGCCGAAGGATTAAAACCAGTAAGCCGACTTGCTGGTCATAACTATGCGAAACTAGGCGAACAATTTGAATTAGTGCGCCCCATTTAAAAGAAAAACCCCCGCATATCTCGCGGGGGTTTTAAAAATAACTCAAATTTGCTCTTTATTTTCCTCAGGAAGAACATTGTTCACTTTCTTTGGTTTCCCAAGCTTTATGACAAAGAAATATAAAGATAGCAATGTAAGCAAAAATACAATTAAAAATGGATACGGTGAATAGAACGCACGAGCTGTTTCTGTTTTACCTACAATGAATTTGAAAGAATCAATATCTAGAAATTCGGCAAACATTTGTACTCCGAGCATGCTAAACCAAAAGACAAAAAAACTAATCACGATTCCAAAAATTTGTTTTACTCTTGTCATTTGTATCATCCTTTCTATATATGGAAAGTATCTTATTATGAAGAGTATGAATAGAAATGAGATTTCTTATAGAAAGGTATTTACCCATCAAATAATAGAAACTGTTAAACGTAATCTTTCTCATTTTCTTACATAATAACAAGATTATAGCGGAAAAAGAAGATACAATCCAAATCCAACTAGAATGAGCCCTCCCAAAACTTCTCCATATGTACCAAGCATATGCTTTGCATGTCTTCCTAATAATAAGCCAGCCCACGCTAAAATCATGCTGATGAAGCCAAAAAGCAATATCGTCAAAATCATCTGTGCCCCATAAATCCCGAGGCTTAATCCGACTGAAAAGCTATCGATACTTACACTAAATGCGAATATAAGCAAACTAATCCCAGTGGGAGTCGCTCTTGTATCTTCATTTTCTAAAAGTGAAGAGTAAACAATATAAAAACCTAATCCAATTAACAAACTAGCCCCAGCGAGTGTAGCAATTTGACCAAATTTTTCTGATAACAGTCGTCCAAGAACCATCCCTAAAAAGGGCATCAGAATATGAAATATACCGATTGTTACCCCAATATAAAAAATTTGTCGCACCTTAAGCGTGACCATCCCCATGCCGAGGCTTACAGAAAATGCATCCATTCCTAAGGCAAAAGCCATAATGATTAAAGGTATGAATTGTTCAATCATCGTTCTCGTCCCTCCTCGGACTTGCTACTTCACCATATGCTCATCCGAGGAAAAATAGAATCTATGTATCAATTCATGCCTTAACATGTAGGTATGAAACAAAGAGCCTGCTTTTATGTTTGTATCCATATGAAAAAGGCGAGTCATGCACTCGCCTATTCTTCAACAATAATATGGTGCCCTGCCGCTTTTGTTAAACGATTCATAATGGCATTTCCAATTCCTTCATTTGGAAACGATTCACTAAAAATGCAATCTACTTTGCTTGCATCAAACGTTCTAAGCACATCATATAATTTTGTTGCAACACTTGCTAAATCTCTTCTTAATCCACAAGATAATACAACATCCGCCTGATATACATGCTGATATTCTTCTGTTGTTAATACACCAACCGTATATCCCTCTCGTTTCTTTTTATCCACAAGTTGTTGAATAAAATCGCGCGATCCTTCCACAATACTAAGTGGTGCCTTCGGAGCATAATGCGTATATTTCATCCCTGGCGCTTTCGGTTTTTCCTTTTCATCTTTCAGCGCTGGATCGAAAGAAACCGGGCCAATTACTTCTTCTAACTGCTCCTTCGTAATCCCGCCTGGACGTAAAATGGTTGGCACCTTACTCGTGCAGTCAATGACTGTCGATTCAACTCCAACACCAGTTGCTCCACCATCAACAATCCCAGCAATTTTTCCGTTCAAATCTTCATACACGTGAGAAGCTAACGTCGGACTTGGGCGTCCAGAACGATTGGCACTTGGTGCTGCAACTGGAACGTTTGCTGCTTCAATGAGTGCCAGTGCTACTTTATGGTCAGGCATCCTAACACCAACTGTATCTAACCCTGCTGTAACCTTCTCTGAAATACCGTCCTTTTTCGGTAAAATAATTGTCAGTGGTCCTGGCCAAAAGTGCTTCATTAACATTTCGGCAACAGGTGGAACCTCCCTAACAATATCAGTTAATTGCAACTTCGAGCCAATATGAACAATAAGAGGATTATCGCTAGGTCTGCCCTTTGCTTCAAATATTTTTGCAATGGCTTCATCATTCATTGCGTTTGCTCCAAGTCCATATACTGTTTCTGTCGGAAACGCAACTGCCTCATTTTCTCGTAATAATTTTGCTGCTTCTTGTAATTGTGGATAATCTTTTTTTATTTCCACAAAATTATCCACAATCCACATATTTGTATGCATTTTTTTCCACGTCCTTTTCTCCCATGAAATACATATGTATTTTTAGTTTACTATGACAGTTATCCAAAAGACAAACCATGTTTATCCACAAATTGTGGATAAAATCAATTAATCAGTGGATAACTTTGTTAATAGCTGACAATTTAGTATTATTACATTCTGCTCTTTTACATTTTCACAAAAGTGTTCTAGCTGTTGAATATCTACAGGAACATCTTCTTTTTCCACAGGTCTAAAATGAAAAAACTGAAAGATTGTTATAGATTGTGGATGATTTGTGAGTAAATATAGTTGTTCGATATTTTTTTCTTTCATATACTGCAAAAACATTTCAAAAAAATATAAGAAAGTCTTATTATCCACAGCTGGTGTGAATAAACATGAGCGAACGAGCGCCTTTTGCCCTTCCCGTTCATATCCAATAACAGCTTGTATCGTTCCTTTATCTTCTAAAATCATAAATTGTTCGTACAACTCATTTATTTTATCATCTTTTTTATTAGCTTGTCCGAAAAAAGAATGCAATCTTTCAATATCGTTTTTCGTTGCAAAAGAAATCTTTTTCATCATAAATCCCTCCTCATTTATATATATGAAGAGGGATTTATAAATAGTACTTATTTAGAAAATAAAGATGAAAAAGCTTCAACAATAAATAATTTCACTTCAGGTTCTTCTTCAGACTCTACTACTTCCACCTTTTGATCTTGTTTTTTATCCGTAGGCTCCTTTGTTTTTTCCACAATTTCCACCGTTTCTAATTTGTCGCTTTTTTCTTGATCCTTTGTTTCTTTCGGATTATTTTGTGCTTTTTTCATCACTTCCTGTTTTACTACTTCTTGTACGCGCTCTTGTTTTTTAACATCTTTCTCTTGCTGATTATTCCCTTTTCGCTGCGCTTTATCTTTGTGTTCCTCTTTTGTAGGCTCTTCTTCCTTTTCAAGCTGCGGTGTTACTTCTTCTTCTTGATCCAGCGATTCAGCCTTTACAACTTTCTCCTCTTTCTCTACAGCTGTACCGCTCGAAAAATCCATAAAGCACATTGGCGGGAATAATACGCACCACCAGTTTGCCCCCTCTCCCTTTCCAATCGTAATTAATACCGCTTCATATTCTCCTGCTGGATAAATAAAATTACCATAAACCTTTGTAGGAAATTTTATATTCTTTCCAAATGTAACTTGAAATGATTCCTTACTTCCTTCTTCTTTTAACGTATGAGCAACTGTTTTTTCGATTTCTGGGATATGACTTTGAATGACTTGACGCGCTTCCTCAAATGTTTTTAAATCTGCTACCCAACCATCAATTTGCGCTTTCACTTCATCGCGTACTTTCCGCTTTAACGCTTGATCTTTATCTGAATCACTATTCGCTAAAATTCGAAGGCGAACTGCTTCTTTTGGAATCACCGCCGGCCCTTTCGCATCGGCTTTCATATATTCAAACTGCACAAGTAACTGTGCACCAATTAATAGTAAAAGAAAATAAGCAATCACTTGTTTTTTCATTTCCTCCACCGTCCCTTCTAGAAACAGTGTGGACAGACTTTCATCTTTCTAAACTATTAAATTCAAAATCTATATAAATTTTTTATACAAAAATGGAGCAAGGCTTATGCCTTACTCCATTTCCGCAAAGACCATACGATCTTTTCCATTCATATCAAAAACCACTTCTACATGAGCGTGTGGGAACGTCTTTTCTAATAACCCTTTTACATCTTCCCCTTGCCCCACACCGACTTCAAAAGCAACAATGGCTTTTTTCTGTAATACACGAGGCAACTCTTCCATAAAACGGCGATAAAAATCAAGACCATCCGCTCCACCAACAAGCGCTCGCTTCGGCTCATGTTCTTTCACAACAGAAGATAATCCTTTCCAATCTTCTTCCGGTATATACGGAGGATTCGAAACAACAACGTCTAATTTTTGCCCTGTTTCATAAAATGGTGATAATAAATCTCCGTGATAAAATGTCACATTTGCTCCTAGTGATGTTGCATTTTGTTTGGCAACTTCAATGGATTCTTGCGCAATATCTACCGTATATACATGAAGATTTTGATTCTCTAATGCAAGTGTAATGGAAATAGCTCCACTTCCTGTTCCAATGTCCGCTACATGAAGCTCTTGATTACCAAAATTACGTTGAATTCTCTCCAGCACACCAACGATAAGCTCTTCTGTTTCTGGGCGCGGTATTAACACTTCCTCATTTACAAAAAAGGATCGACCATAAAACATCTCATATCCCATCAAATATTGAACAGGAATTCCATCAATATGTTTATGAATCAACTCTTTAAAACGCTTTTCCTGTTCATTACATATTTCCTCACGCATATTCATCATTAAACCCGTACGATTTGTGTTTAATACATGACAAAGGACGATTTCTCCCGCATTTTCATCCCGCCCATTCTCTTGTAAAAAAGAAGAAGCCCATTTCAGGGCTTCATAGACACGCATTACTCAGCGGCCTCCATCTTCTTCGCCTGATCTTCCATTACTAGCGCGTTGATGAAATCATCTAACTTACCTTGTAAAATTTGATCTAGCTTTTGAATCGTTAAACCGATTCGATGGTCTGTAACACGGTTTTGCGGGAAGTTATACGTACGAATACGCTCAGAACGATCCCCCGTACCAACAGCTTGTTTACGGTTTTGATCATACTCAGCTTGCGCTTCTTGTCTAAATTTATCATAAATACGCGCACGTAATACTTTCATTGCTTTTTCTTTGTTCTTAATTTGTGACTTCTCATCCTGACAAGATACAACTACCCCAGTTGGTAAATGAGTTAAGCGTACCGCTGACATTGTTGTATTAACACTTTGTCCACCAGGACCACTAGAAGCAAATGTATCCACACGAATATCTTTTTCATGAATGTCGATTTCTACTTCTTCCGCTTCTGGTAATACAGCTACTGTTGCTGTAGATGTATGAATACGTCCACCAGATTCTGTTTCTGGAACACGTTGTACACGATGCGCACCGTTTTCGAATTTCAACTTCGCATATGCACCTTTACCGTTAATCATAAAGATAATCTCTTTATATCCACCTAATTCTGTATAACTTGCTTCGATAATATCTGTTTTCCATCCTTGTACCTCAGCATAACGGCTATACATACGATATAAATCGCCAGCAAATAAAGCTGCCTCATCACCACCAGCTGCACCGCGAATTTCGACAATAACGTTCTTATCATCATTCGGATCTTTTGGTACAAGTAAAATTTTCAAACGCTCTGATAATTCCTTCTCCTGTACCTCTAAATCTGAAACTTCTTCCTTTACCATTTCACGCATCTCAGCATCTAATTTATCTTCTAACATCGCTTTTGCATCTTGCAATTGCTCACGAACATCTTTATACTCACGATACACTTCTACCGTTTCTTGAATATCAGATTGTTCCTTTGAATACTCACGAAGCTTATTAGAATCATTAATAACCGCTGGGTCACTTAATAACTCATTTAACTTCTCATAACGATCCTCTACAGCTTGCAAACGATCTAACACATCATTCACCTCAACATCCTAGTATCTAATATCAATAGTATATGGCACAAAATAAAAAAAACGCAAATTATATTTAAAAGCGCAGGCGGCTCGCTCAGAATGGAAGGGGGATGGAGCTTCTGACATAGAGGCGCTCTTTGCCTCGCCGGAAGAAGCGAAGCCACCGTCCATTCTTGCCGCCGGAGCTAGATATCTCCTAAAAGCGCAGGCGGCTCGCTTAGAACAGGAGGACGTTGGAACCCCTGACATAGAGGCGCTCTTTGCCTCGTCGGAAGGGGTGAAACGACCGACTGGTCTTGCCGCCGGAGCTGGATATCTCCTAAAAGCGCAGGCGGCTCGCTTAGAACAGGAGGACGTTGGAACCCCTGACATAGAGGCGCTCTTTGCCTCGTCGGAAGGGGTGAAACGACCGACTGGTCTTGCCGCCGGAGCTGGATATCTCCTAAAAGCGCAGGCGGCTCGCTTAGAACAGGAGGACGTTGGAACCCCTGACATAGAGGCGCTCTTTGCCTCGTCGGAAGGGGTGAAACGACCAACTGGTCTTGGTCTTGCTACCAACTTTCGAAAAAAACCCGCCTTATGTAGCGAGTTTCATTTATCTTTGCTTTGTAGGCACTGCATGACAATGACGGCAACGCGGCTCATACGATTCTGAAGCGCCGACTAAAATAATTGGATCATCAAACGCAGCTGGTTCACCATTAATTAAGCGTTGTGTACGACTAGCTGGAGAACCACATACGGAACAAACCGCCTGTAATTTTGTTACATGTTCAGCAATCGCCATTAGCTGAGGAACTTGTCCAAATGGTAGACCACGGAAATCCTGGTCTAAACCGGCCACAATGACGCGATAGCCTCGATTTGCCAACATTTGCACCACTTCCACAATGTCCTCATCAAAAAATTGCACCTCGTCGATTGCAATAACGTTCATATCTTCTGTCACATATTTAAATACATCTTTTGAAGCTGATACAGGAACTGCTTTCACCTTCATGCCATTATGTGAAACAACATCTTCTTCACTATAACGATTATCAATACAAGGTTTAAAAACAATCGCATTCTGCTTCGCAAATTGCGTACGACGTACACGGCGGATGAGCTCTTCTGATTTTCCAGAAAACATACTTCCGCAAATCACTTCAATCCAACCGTTTTGATTTATTAAGTACATTGAGTTCTCCTTTCAGCTACTTTTCCTATATAAAGTAGGGTAAAGGTTATATTTTCGCAAAAAAAACAGACAAGCGAATAGATACACTTGCCTGTTTTATGTTTTTATTACTTAAGACCGTATTTCTTATTGAAGCGGTCAACACGTCCGTCTGCAGTAGCAAACTTCTGACGTCCAGTGTAGAATGGGTGAGAATCAGAACTGATCTCAACTTTAATTAATGGATAAGTGTTTCCATCTTCCCACTCGATTGTTTCGCTAGAACCTTTAGTAGATCCGCTTAAGAATTTGAAGCCTGTGTTTGTGTCCATAAATACAACTTTCTTGTAATCTGGATGGATTCCTGCTTTCATTCTTTTCATCTCCTTCCGCCCTGAATCATTTTCGAAACAGAGTTTTTCATCTCTAGCTGCATTCACAACTATATTGATGAAGCACATATGATGAAATTATAACAAGGCTCACACCATTTTGCAACTACCTGTTTTTAGCATTATAAAAAATAAAAGCGCAGGCGGCTTGCTCAGAATGGAAGGGGGATGGAGCTTCTGACATAGAGGCGTTTTTTGCCTCGCCGGAAGAAGCGAAGCCACCGTCCATTCTTGCCGCCGGAGCTAGATACCACCTAAAAGCGCAGGAGGC
>NZ_JAKUEW010000008.1:0-177754 GCF_022663115.1 Bacillus cereus group sp. BfR-BA-01430 | reverse complement strand
ATACGAAACGGATTAAGGCAAAATTAAAAATGAGTCCGGTACAATACCGAACTCATTTTTATCAAGCTGCCTAATGAAATAACCGTGTCTAACTTTTAGGGGTCACTTCAATTTCCCTTACTCTTTTCATGATAGCCATTTTGGTGGTATATTTGTATTCCAATAAATATCTCCTAACTCATGATGCGCTATATATCCATCATCAAAACGATGATAATGGAAGTTAAAATAATATCCATCTTGCGGTGGATGATCACGTCTTACATGGAATCGTAATAAATCAGTTCCTGTTTTCGTATCATACACATGAAAAATCTTTTCGTTATTTCCACCAGCTGGCTTTTGTGAAATTGCTAACGATTGCAATGACTCTTCCGGTACATCGTGTGCAAGATTAGCAATCGCTTCCTCTATTTTAGGTAAAATAATATCTTTAAACTCATCTTCAATTATAGGTCCAATTTTAGAACCAAACTTTTGCATAGATTGTTTTTCAGCTTCTTCCATCGCATAAGTAATAAAAGATTCTGGCGTTAGCCGTTCATCATTTTCTTCATATGTATAGGACGTTTGCTCCAAATTTTGTTGCCTAGTAGGCTTGTCCGCTGCTTTTGTATTGTCAAGCAAAATGGAAGGAGGCGTCACTAAACCAAATGTAAATACAGTAATGAATGCGACTAACGTTTTTCTAAACCAATTTGGCATCTTCATTCCCTCCCCTTTTACTCATTACCATTTATATAACGATTATTTCTTCTATTATACAAAATGATTTTAATTTTTGCACTTTATAAATTTATTATCATCCCTATATGCTTTAATTGAATATGGAATTGTAAGATTTCATACACTATATATAACAACAACTAGGAGGGAATGTAATGACTCTAGACGTTATATACTCCGGCATTAGTATTGTCATTCTACTATATTTTATCTATCAGTCCATCACAGACTAAAAGAGTCGTTTTCGGCTCTTTTTCTCTGGCAAAAATAGAATCCATCCTACTATGACAGCAATTAAAATTCCTACGAAAATTGCTGGTAATAGATAAAATTGAGCAAGTATCACTGTTGCATAAATAAAAATTGCTGGAAGCAATAAATACTGAGTCGCTCTCCATTTTAATAATAATAATTTGCTCTCTTCACAGTATAAATGAAGAAACATTTTCTTCGTAAATCCATGCCAATCATTATGTGAGTAACGCGAAATAGCAAATAATGCAAAAATAAGAATGATGGCTGTAATCCACCACGGCGTTCTCATTATACTAATTGTACTGATAAAAACAATCTGCACATAAAATCTCAAAGAACTTCCGGTACGAAAAAATTCTTTTAAAAAAGATTCTACAATACGCGAATCAGATTTTTCCCCTAAAAATTTTTTAGAACGAGGAAACAACCACGGCTTTTTACTCGAACTGCTCGTATTTGTCACATGTCCACCAACTTGCATAATTCCCCTCGTCCAGCGCATACTTTCTTCTTTTTCTTTCTCAATTTCTTTAAAAAAGTACTTCTTATAATTCACTTTTTGTTTTATACATGCTACGCAAATAAGAACTGTTACTATAATAAATACAATTGAATAAACAGCGCTTTTTAAAATAAAAAATATGCCGTATCCAAGATACATGAAACAAATAAAAAATAGCAAACTACTAACGATCCATAAGACCCATCGTTTTCCAATACATACATTTATATACCGTACTAATAATGACAACATAAATCGAAAAACAGTACAAAATCCCCATACTAATATAATTTGTAAAGGTGATGCTCCTATACTTTTCATACATAGCGGTAACATAAATACGATTAAGATAACATTTGTTATACTAATCCGAACAAACGTATATAACATGCCATATCGCATTAATTTTTGCATATGTACCGGATATTGAATTAAAAATAAGCAATCCGCCCGTTCAATAAACGATCGTACTCCTCTCGAATAGATAACGCAATAAAACAAAAATAAACCAAGCAGAAAATAAGTGGTCTCTTCCCTTGCTATTTCTCTTGTCCATAGCGACCGATAATATATCCCACAAAATACAAATGCTGGAATGATTAAATATAATGCAACTGTCCAATCTGTCACAGAGCGTATTGATTTCCATTTTCTATGTAATTCGTTATATAATCGTTTCTTAAATTGTTCTTTTATCATGTTGTTCCCGCCTTACAATCGCATCAAAACAATCTAATAGTGGACTTCCCGGCATTTCTGCTAATGCTTGAATTGCTTCTAAATGGCCATCTGCCACTAAAGTACCTTGTGAAATAAGAAGAAATCTTTCACAAATTCTTTCTGCTGTATCTAGTACGTGTGTACAGAGTAAAATTCCAACGCCGCGCTCTTTTTCTTTATATAAAAAATTTAAAAACTCTTTTGTCGCGACTGGATCTAAACCGATAAACGGTTCATCAATGATATAAAAGTCTGGCTCTGTTAAAAACGCAAGAATAAGCATTGATTTCTGCTTCATCCCCTTTGAAAACTTAGATAAATATTCATGCTTGCGTTCTTCCATCCGAAACGTATGTAGTAATTCATTTGCCTTCTCTTCCCAGCTTCCGACTTCACAGCCACGTGCAGCCATTAATAGTTCAATGTGTTCCCAAAGTGTTAAATAATCATAATAGGTTGGATGTTCTGGTACATATGCATATGGATTATTCTTTTTTCCAAATGATATTTCCCCCTCCATATTGGTAAGCAGACCTAGAATCGATTTTATCGTTGTACTTTTCCCAGCTCCATTTGCACCAATCAGTGCAACTAACTCACCTTGTTTCATCGAAAAAACTATATTACGGATTATTTTTTCACCTGTTTCATATCCAGCTGAACGAATATTAACTTGTAACAAATATTTCCCCCTCTTTCTCACTTCAATAAACTTAAGAAAATCATAACACATTCTCTATTAAAACATCACTTTATATATCTATTTTAATTATCATTGATCTACAAGAAGGAAAAAACATTATTTTATAGAATATATGGAGTTTATAGTTATAAATCAAGGAGTTGATTGTATGGCATTTCAAATTCGAGAAGCAAACATAAATGATATTCCGTCACTATGTTCACTAACAAAAGAGCTAAAAGGCTCATCTATTTCTCACAAAGATATGCAAAATAGATTGGAATTTGTTAAGATCAGTCCATTTGATTTCCTCTATGTGTATGAAGAGGACGATAAAATACACGGTTTCTTCGGGTTTCGCATACGAGAGAATTTAGAGGATGTAACACGTTATGGAGAAATTTCCATTATTAGTGTTGATTCCACATCACGAAGAAAAGGAATCGGACAAATTTTAATGGCATACGCTGAACAATTAAGCAAAGAGCATAACTGTATTGGAACCTGGCTTGTCAGTGGTACGCAAAGAACAAATGCTCATCCATTTTATAAAAAATTAGGATATGAGATAAATGGATATCGCTTTGTGAAACATTTTTAAATTACGATTCGAAAGGAATAATCATGATGAAACATATTCAAGCTATCTTTATCGATCGTGATGGAACAATCGGTGGCGATCATACAGTACACTACCCTGGTGCTTTTACTTTATTTCCATTTACACAAAAATGTTTACATGCGCTTAAAAATCAAAATATTAAATTATTTTCTTTTACAAATCAACCAGGCATCGCTGAAGGAAAAGCAACTACTGAAGATTTTATTCAAGAACTCACTGCATTTGGTTTTGATGATATTTATCTTTGTCCCCATAGACATAATGATGGATGCACATGCCGTAAACCAAGTACTGGCATGCTTCTACAAGCGGTGGAAAAACATAATTTAGACTTAACAAAATGTATCGTAATTGGTGATCGTTGGACGGATATCGTCGCAGGTGCAAATGTTCACGCGAAAACGATTTTAGTACAAACCGGAGCTGGATATGATGCCTTACACACATATCGTGAGAAGTGGGCACATATTACACCAAATTACATTGCGATAGATTTTGAAGATGCTGTAACGTGGATTCTCCACCAAATATAATTGTATGCCTATTTCAATAAATAAAGCTCAACTTACATTTTTTTGTATGCTGAGCTTCTTATTATATACAAATTTAAAACGTTAATTCATAATGAAAATAACGATTATCTCTTAAATATCCATTTTCCGCATATAATCGTTGCGCCGAGAAGTTATTCATTTCTGTCTGTAATTTCAAACCTTTTGCGCCATGTTCTAATGCGAATTTTCTCGCTTCATCTAATAATTTTTTGCCAATCCCTGCTCCGCGTGTATGGGCTTGGACGAATAAATCATTTAAAATCCACAGTCGCTTCATTGAAATGGATGAAAAAGAAGGATATAGCTGTGTAAAGGCAAGATATTCTCCATTTTCAACTGCGACAAAAATGACAGATTCTTTTTCTTCCATCCGATTTCGTAAAAACGATTTTGCTTCTTCCACATTGGATTCTTGTCCATAAAACATACGATAGTTATTAAATAGTTCTGCTACCCCATCTAAATCTGCAATTGTCGCTTCATATATTTTCATTTTTCTCCGCTTCCTTTCCAATATTCTTTCATAATATCCGTTGCCCATTTAGGCTGAATGATTTTTTCATTTGGGATAAATTCCTGCATAACAGGCTTTATATCCAATATAGGAGTCCCATCAATTGCATCTAGACCATCAACTACTACTACTTTTCCTTCTTTTCTTACGAGTCTTACGATTGTAGTCCCTAATCGATTCGGCCGATTTTTCCCGCGCTGTGCAAAAATACCTACTTTCGGATACTCCTTATTATTACGTGGATGCCTTGCTGCATATTGAATTTGGTCATCCTTTACTTTATGAAAATAAAAGATGATCTCAATATGTGAAAAGCTCTCAATCCCTTGTATACTTTCTTCAGAAAAGAAATCTGTTAATAGAATAGTAGATTGTGTTTTTCCCCAATCGTCATCCTTTATCATCTTTCTTTCATTTTGTACAAAAGCGATAGGCCGAAGTGAAAACATTTACATCTCCTCTTTTTGTAACCCCTTACATTATAGAATATTTTCTGAATCTTTTCCATATATATTTAGTTTACATAATATTATTATCTTATTCCAATTACATAAAACTGTATTTTTTTTCATTATCATTTCCTTCCTCCGGTAAGGCTAATAATTTTCATTACATGCCCCTTCCTTTGTTATCTCCTGTTTTTAATAGTAAAAATATACTCATCTTTTATTATGTAATTTCAACATAATAAAAGAGACTTCAAGAATAATAATCTTTTTATCTCTCCTTATACGATTCCAGTTAAACGATAAACACCAATTACTACAAAAACAGCTAATGTTTTAATAATCGTGATAGCAAAAATATCGCGATAGGATTGTTTATGCGTTAATCCCGTTACTGCCAATAATGTAATAACTGCTCCATTATGAGGTAATGTATCCATACCTCCTGAAGCCATTGAGATGATTCTATGCATGACTTCAAAAGGAATATCATATTGCTCAGCTGCTGCAATGTATTTTTCTGCCATCGCACTTAATGCAATTCCCATTCCCCCTGATGCTGATCCAGTAATTCCAGCAAGAACATTTGTAGTAACAGCTCCATTCACAAGTGGATTCGTAAATGTTGTCGAAATTCCATCTCTAATCATTCCAAACCCTGGAAGGGTTGCAATCACGCCGCCAAATCCGTATTCGGCACCTGTGTTCATAGCTGCAAGTAATGCACCGCCAATACTTGCGTTTAAACCAGCTTGGAATCCTGTAACTAAACGTTTCCAATTTAAAATAATCGTTGTAACAATTCCAATTAATAAAGCTAATTCCACAGACCAGACTCCTAGTACAGCCGAAAGTTCTACTTTACCAAAATCTTTTAATCCTACCATTGCAAAATCAAAACCTTTTGGATACCATATCGGGATCCATACTGTAAAAAATTTATTCATAACTCCTACCAATATGAGTGGAACAAATGCAAGTACTTGTCGAAGAGGAGTAATTTCAGAAACTTGAATGGCTGTTTTTGTATTTTGTTTAGGTTCTAAACTAGCTGCCATTTCTGAAGTTCCATCTCCAAATCCATCATATCCTTCTCCATTTTTAGCAGCTTGCTTACGTCTTCTTTCCAAGTAAAGCATACCGACTACAAAAACAAAAATTGCTCCGATTGTGCCGAGAACTGGTGCAGCATAAATATTTGTTTTAAAAAATGTAGTTGGAATCACATTTTGAATTTGTGGTGTTCCTGGAAGAGCATCCATTGTAAACGTAATGGCCCCAAGAGCAATTGTCCCTGGTATGAGTCGTTTTGGTATGTTTGCTTCACGAAATAAATTCGCTGCAAATGGATAGACTGCAAATGCAACAACAAATAAGCTAACCCCACTATATGTCAAGATTGCCCCCATAAGAACAATTGCAAGCATGGAACGTTTCACACCAACAAATTGAATAATTGTCTTTGCAATAGATTCAGCAATACCAGACATTTCTACTACTTTCCCAAAAATTGCTCCCAGCAAAAAAACTGGAAAATATAACTTAATAAAGCTAACCATTTTCTCCATAAAAACATTAGAGAAAAAAGGAAGTACATGGCTCGGTTCGGTTAACAATACTGCAAATAATGCACAAATTGGTGCAAATAATATAACTGAAAACCCACGATAAGCAACAAACATAAGCATACCGAGCGCTAATAAAATAATAATTAATTCCATCTTCTCCCCCCTCTTTTCATTTCCATGGAAATATTTTAAAAATTTTCAGACTTTTAAAGAACTACTAACCATCGGTTCATATTGGTAATCAAAAGAAATTTGATATAATTTCTTCACTTCATGATAGGATGGAATGCGCGGGTGATTGCTCGGACTTCCGCTAGCCAGTGCATCTTTTGCCATTTTTGAAAGAGCATTTATAAATTCAGTTTGATCAATCCCATACCCCTTTAAATTAGGAATATGAAGATCAAAACAAAGTTTCTTTATTTCCAAAATGATATGATTTGCAGCTTCTTCATCAGAATACGAACGTAACTCTGCATTTATATGTCGCCCGATGTCTGCAAAACGTTTAATAGCACAAACTTTTGTAAAATCTAAAACAACCGGTAATAACATCGCATTCGATATCCCATGAGGCACATGAAACAATGCTCCAATCGGACGGGACATTCCATGAACTAATGTAACTGAAGCATTCGAAAAGGCAATCCCCGCTTGTAATGATGCAATCATCATCGCTTCTCTAGCTTCCATATGATCGCCATCTTCATAAGCAATGCGCAAATTATTTCATAATACTTTTCATCGCTGAAAGTGCTAGCACATCTGTAAGCGGTTGTGAAAATCGAGAAATATAAGCTTCAATTGCATGACATAATGCGTCTATTCCTGTTGCTGCCGTAATAGGAGGTGGTACAGAACGTGTTAATTCCGGATCAATAATTGCTACTTGTGGTATAAAGTTTGGATGCTTAATCATCATCTTCACATCTGTTTTTTTATTTGTAATAACAGTAACACTTGTTACTTCAGAACCAGTTCCAGATGTTGTTGGAATCGCAATAAGCGGCAACGATTCATGTTTTATACTTACATGATTTTGTACGTAATCTTCAATCTGGCCTCCATTTGCAGCTAGAACAGCTACAGCTTTTGCTGCATCAATACAACTCCCGCCACCAAGCCCAATAATAAAGTTACATTTTTCCCCCATGCAAATCCTTAATGCCTCTGAAACATGGACATCTGTCGGTTCAGCATTTACATTGTTATACGTAACGACTTCTATCTTATTTGCTTTTAGCTGCTCTATACATATATCTATATAGCCAAGTTTTCCCATAATAAAATCACTAATAATAAAAGCCTTCCTTCCTAACTTGCTAGCTTGTTCCCCTAATTTTTCAAGCGAATTTCTTCCATATAAAACAATCTTTGGCATCCGAAATTCTGCTACTTCTTGCAAATGTCTCACCTCTTTTTCATTGATTCATCATTTATGATGTGAAATTTTTTCAATCCTATCGTTCCTCTTACTAAACAATCGTGATTTATATGTTAGTAGATTCCTGTTAAAGGATAAAACGCTATTACGGAAAAGATAGCAAATAAGGCGAAAATCAGTGCAAATAATCTAACAGAAAAACCAAGGTAAGCAACAAACATAATTAAAATAACTACCTCCAACTACACTTATATATTTAACTGAAAATTCAATCTTTTATTAGTAAACCTTTATCCAATCACGCTCCCTCCTTGCTTTACTACAAAATGTTTATAATAGAAAAACATACTAATTAGTATTCGATTCTATATAGAAAAATCCCTTTAAACGAATTTGCATCATATATTTCCCTTTATACATAGCACCTGCAATTTTTCGACATCTTTTATAATATACATTGCACTTAAAAATTTTATATATAGGAAATATACAAACAATACAAATATGTTATATGATAAAATAAAAGTTTTCTTCCTCTCACTCTTTACATACTGATGCATCATCTACCCTTACTTTTAAAGTACAGATATTACTATAGGATGATATAATTTAACAGAAAATGGTGAAATAGATGTCAATCACGCTCATTTTTATAATCGTTTTTACAATTATTATTCATGCAGTTGAAACAAGCTCATACAGCATTCGACTTGCTGGTGTTCGTTTAAAGAAAATCGCTGTTGCATTATCTGTAGTGGGGATGGTTTTGCTCATCTCTCGAACTTCTAACTTACTGCAAGCTTTTTTAATAGGTGGAATTGTAGATCAGGCTAAACTCGATTCTTCGATTCATTTAGAAAAGATGATTCGCCTCGTTCTATTATCCGCTTCTTTTGGAACATTTCTTGCCATCATTTTATATCCAACGTTAACAAAATTATTTGGATATGTGATTCAAAATTTTGAAGCAGATGGCTCATTTATGCGAATGATGAAAACAAATAATATACAAAAGCTAAAATACACAAAAAAGTATGTTCGTTTTCCAAAATTTGAAATGATTCACCGTATGCGTATTGGTGGAATTCCGAAACGTATTATGCTCATTAATATGTTTGCAACCGCCATTTATACAGCTGGTGTTCTTTCTGCTTTATATGCATCGTTTTTAAATCCAACGTATGCAACAAATGCTAGTACAGCTTCTGGCCTTGTGAATGGATTTGCTACTATTTTATTAACAGTACTATTAGACCCACGCATCGCTCTTTTAACAGAACGCGCCCTTCAATCAGAAAATGGTGCGGAGATGATGAATAAAATATACGGTTGGCTTATGATTTCTCGACTTTTTGGTACATTATTAGCACAGCTTTTATTCGTACCGGGAGCGTATTGGATATTATGGATTATTGAATTAATGCATTAAACAAAAAGGTGCTTCTCATATTTGGAAGCACCTTTTTTTCACTTTAAAAAGTCAATAATAGCCTCTGCAAATAAATCGGCCTTTTCATAATGCGGTGTATGACCACATTCTTCAAAAACAATGACTTTTCCACTTTGTACATTCTGATGAAATGCTTGCATTTGCTTTCCACAGGTTACTACATCATGCTTTCCTACCATAAGTAACATAGGGTTTTTCACAGTTTTTAAATTTGGTAATAATGATGTATGAAATGCACCTTCTTCTTTCAATCTGGCAAAATGAATCTCAGAGCGCCTGTAAAACTGTTCCCATTCTTCTTCACTATACAGACTATAATCTGTTTCATCCTCCCCATAATCATATATTTCCATTCTTTTCTCTCCTAATTCATTGCTTAACTTTGAATACGCTTCTAATAATTCAGCTGAATTCATATCACTTTCCGAAATAGCTATACATTCTTTCCCTATCTTTTCCTTGCCGTACTTGATTAACAGGGCACCCGTCTTTTTTAATAAAGCTCTACTTGTTAAAGAAAAATCAAAAGTAGGTCCTTCAAAAATAATTTTTTGAATAGATTGCGGGTATAACGTTGCGTATAACAATGCTAGAAAGCCCCCAAATGAATGTCCAATAACAGACCATTTCTCAATATGCAACATTTTCCTCAATTCTTCACAATCCTCAATGATATCTTGTAATCCAAATGGTTCTTGTTTTTCCATTTTCTCTGAGCGTCCTGCCCCGCGTTGATCAATCGCAATCAGTTGAAACGAATCTTGCAATCTATGTGCTTGATGATACGTAAAATCAAAACACATCTCTCCAGGCCCTCCATGTAAATATACAATAGGCATATTCTCAGAAGAACCGTATATTTCAACATATAATAATTTCCCTCTAATATTCATTTGCTTCCCTTTTGGAAAGAAATGATGTTTCGTTTCCACCTTACAATCCCCCCTTTTTACATTTAGAGAAAGCATTAAAATGTTTCATTGACTGAATTTTCTAACCAAATCACCTTAAATAATCCCCATTACATTCAAAAAGACAATGACAATTGCAATTGGTGCAACAAATCGAAGTAAAAATATCCAGCAAGTAAATAATCCTTTCGCATAATTCCCACCAACAAAGAACTCGGCTTCCAGTACCTTTTTCTCCATTTTAAATGATACAAAAATACTGATTAATAATGCACCTAGTGGCATTAAAATGTTACTAGATAAAAAATCTACTGCATCAAAAATATTCTTATTACCAATTGTGATATCGCTCCATACTCCAAACGACAGTGCTGACGGTATACCTACTAGAAAAATAGCCCCTCCAATCATCCAAGATAATTTCTTTCTTTTTTCTTGCTTGCCATTCGTTATAGCTGAAACAACTGTTTCTAGTAAAGAGAACGCCGAAGTTAACGTCGCAAATGTAAATAAGGCAAGAAATACCGTTAAGAAAAAACTCCCAAATGGAATTTGACTAAATACAGATGGCAATACGATAAATAGTAACCCTGGTCCTTCAGCTGGTTCCATTCCTAGTGAAAATACAGCAGGAAAAATAGCAAGTCCAGCAAAAAGAGAAACAAATAAGTTTAACCCAACAATTGTTACCGCTGATTTAGGCAAGCTTTCTTTTTTATTTAAATAGGAGCTATACGTAATCATAATAGAAATACCAATACTAATCGCAAAAAATGATTGCCCCATCGCAAACAAAATGCTTTCTGATGTAATTTTTGAAAAATCAGGTTGTAAAAAGAATGTAACTCCCTTCATTGCATCATCAAGTGTTAAAGATCGTATAATTAAGGCAAGAAATAAAATGAAAAGCGTTGGTAACATATACTTACTTGCTTTCTCAATCCCATTTTGTACTCCTTTTGATACAACCCCAATCGTAATAAACATAAAAACAAAATGACCAGTAATGGCCCAAGTAGGGTCTCCAATTGTTTCTGTAAATAGCAAACTATAATTTTGTTGCGAAGTAATAAGTTGTCCCGTCACTCCTCTGAATAAATAGATTAATACCCATCCACCAACAACACTGTAAAAAGAAAGTAGAATAAAACAAGTACCAACACCAAGGCGACCAATCCAGTGCCATCCCGTGTTTGGTGCAATGCTTTGAAATGCACCAATTGCCTGTTTTTGCGTACTACGACCAATCATAAATTCCGCTACTAATAAAGGGAGCCCGATTAATACCGTGAACAATATAAAAATTAAAAAGAATGCACCCCCTCCGCTCTTTCCAGCTATATAAGGAAACTTCCATATCGCTCCTAACCCAATAGCAGAACCTGCTGCTGCCATTATAAATCCTAACTTTGACGTCCATTGCTCCGTCTGTTTCATCTTCTTTCCCCTCCTAAATCATTTTATGTTAATAACCAAATTTCATTGACCAATCTAAAAGCAACCTCCATTTTCTTCTCTGTAATAAAAAATGGCTTAGCGTCTCTTTTTATCAAGAGACGCTAAGCCATTTACTTAACGCGATACCACTCTTATTGATTCCATTATGAATCCACCTTAGTAGCAATCATATGATTACAAACCCGTTATCGAAGGTTAACCGTTAAGATTTACTAAGAATTAGATTTCCGTTCCACCTTATTGCTCCTAGGCGAGTTCAGGATGTTATTTGACTATGTCACACCAACCCATAGCTCTCTGCACAAACACTTGACCTTACTACTCCTATTCAACGCAACTTAATATTCCGAATATATTTTCTTTTGAAATTAATACGAATTATATCGATTATATTTTAAACTGTCAATAAGATTTATATATTTTTTGTCAAAAAATGTTTTTAAATATGCACGCTGTACGTAAAGTCCTATCTACTTCTAAAATCTTTTATATCGCTCTTTCCTAACAATCCTCCATATCTCTTCACAACAAAGAGCAGAAATGGAACTAGGTTACTGCCTTTTTTATTCTTAATTTGTATGAATTCCTCTTGCTGCCCAAATTCGATCAATTTCTGCAGCATGTTGTCCTCCATAAAGAAGCGCATCCGCTTGTTTAATTGCTCGTCCTCCATCATGGAATGTCGCATTTGGTGTCAATGACCAATGGGATTGTAAAATGATTTTTGTCGCTACATCACGACCAAAGGCTTGCGCCATTTCATAATCTCCTTGCGCCCAAATTTCTCCGTCTGCATGTACCTCATTTTGCATATCTTTTGGATATACTTTGTTATTATCTAATCGACGAAGACATGTTGGATCAGAACTAGAATAAGCTGTTGCATCCCATTCTCCAACACAAGCTTTCCCATACTCTGTCACCGATACAGCATCTTCATATGTCGCACCTAAGAAATCACCAAATCCTTCCCCCATTGCTCCACCTTCTAAGGAACTTCCGAACCCTGGAACTTGATTATCTTGGATAGAGTGTCCATATTCATGCGCAATAATTCCGGCATCCTCTGCATCATCTACTCCACCTGTTCCAAATGTTAAAGCTTTCGTTGAGGGAGAATAAAAAGAGTTATCAGCCGTTGTTCCATTTACATTCGCTTTAATGGAGCGATTGTTAATATTCCGAAACCCCAATCCTTGAATATAACGTTGTAAAGTATCAATATGATAATATGCCATGACATCTTCAAAACTATCATTAGAACGTGTGTAATTGAATTGAAAATTTGTAGATTTTGTTTTTGCCTTAGAAGAAATTGTTACATAATCACCAATTAAAAAACCCGTTCCATCTAAACCTTTTAAAATAACCGTTTTCAATTGATTATTTAATTCTACTGAATCTTTATCATTGTTATCTTTCAAGCCTGTTAAGCTACCATTTGATACGACTGGATTCGGCAAAAATACTTTACCAGTTCCCTCTACTTTACGGTTTATATCCACCTTTTTTAATAGCTTTCCACTTCCTGCATCAATAAATGTTTCCCAAGCACCAAATGGTTTATTAGAATGGACAACAACTTTATATACCGGTATAGCAACTCCCTCTTCAATGATATATCCAAATTCTTTCGTCGTTGGTGCCCATACATTACTTTCATTTTCAGCACCATATATATATGATTTTGACTTTTGCTCAGCTTCTTGTTCACTCATCTTTTTCTTTATTTCTTTCACCTTTTGAACAGGCTGGTAATCAGAAACTACTAACACACTTTGTCCTGCCCCATTTATTGTCACCGTTATTTGTCGTGAAAATACAGGAGCATCATTTACAACTTGTTGAAATCTCACATATGAGGCTACTGACGTTTCAGTTGCTGAAATATATTGTAAATCCGATAAATCTTCCTTCAACGCATAATGCGTTGCATTTTCTTTCAAATATTCTATGGCCTTTTCTTTAGGGGAATACTTTTCTAGGCTTATTTGTTCTTTCTTCACTGCCGAAGCTGTAGATACCGTCCCTAACACAAGAGGTATAACCACCTCGAGCGCTATCACTTTCTTATTCATCAATAGAATCACTCTCCCTAATAAACGCAGAATGTACGAGTAATTCTATAAAAGCAATTCCATTACCTTTGTAAATGATCTTATAAAAAGAAAAAGTAATATTTTCTCAATGTTTTTTCGTGAAATAAGAAACTAAAGTCTCAATGAATATACCAAATCAAATATTAACGCAAAAAACCATAGCCAAAATACACGAATTTGACTATGGTTTCAACCTTTCTTATATTTTACTCTATACTAAAGAAGCAACATTAATTTCGGAATTTTCCACTCATCATGCGATTTAGCTAGCTGAATGCAACTGAATTCGCAACTTCTCCTCCCTTTCATTTATATTCTACCCCTTATCTCCTTTTACATCTCTTCTGGCGCACCAATTCCAAGTAAACGTAAGCCTTCTTTTAATACAATCGTTACCGCATACACAAGTGCAAGTCTGCTTTCTTTCTCATGATTGTCTTCTAAAATGCGTACATTTCCATAGTATTTATTAAACGCCTGTGCTACATTTAATATATACTTTGCAATATGAGAGGGTTCATTTTTTGTGAAAGCTGTTTCAATCACTTGTGGAAATTGATTTAATAATTTCAATGTATTCCAACTGTAAGCGTCATTTAATGCAAATGTTGCTGTTTCAAATTCTATATGTTCTTTTCTTAAAATAGAGCAAGCACGTGCATGTGTATATTGAACATATGGACCTGTTTCCCCTTCGAACTTCAACATTTTCTCTAATGAAAATTCAATATTGTGCATACGTTCGTTTTTCAAATCATGGAAAACGATTGCCCCTACACCAACTTGTTTCGCAACTTCTTCTTTCTGCTTTAAACTTGGATTTTTCTCTTCAATATGTTGCTGAGCAAGTGCAATTGCTTCTTCTAGTACTTCTTCTAGTAATACTACCTTTCCCTTACGTGTAGACATTTTCTTACCGTCTTTTAAAACAAGACCAAATGGTACATGCTGCATTCCCTCAACCCATGTGTAGCCTAATCGTTTTAATACGGTAAAAAATTGTGTGAAATGTAAGCTTTGTTCCGCTCCTACTACATAAAGCGCCTTATCAAATCCGTATGTGTTTTGACGATATACAGCTGCTGTTAAATCACGTGTAGCATAAAGAGTCGCCCCGTCAGATTTTCTAATTAAACATGGCGGCATATTCTCTTCATCTAAATTCACAACTTGCGCTCCATCTGATTCCTCTAATAACCCTTTCTCCTCTAGCATTTCAACAAATTCATCCATCTTATCGTTGTAAAAAGACTCTCCTTGAAAATTTGTAAACTCTACTCCAAGAAGTTCATAAATGAGAGAAAACTCTTTTAACGATTCATGGCGAAACCAATTCCATAAAAAGACAGCTTCTTCATCGTCATCTTCTAACTTTTTAAACCAAGTACGCCCCTCTTCTTCTAACTCTGGATTTCCTTTTACTTCCTCATGGAATTGAACGTATAACTGAAATAATTCACGAATTGGATCTTCTTTGACAAGATTTTCATTTCCCCACTTTTTATATGCGGTAATAAGCTTTCCGAACTGCGTTCCCCAATCACCAATATAGTTAATACCGACAACTTCATAGCCGCATTTTTCAGCAATATGGTTTAAAGCATTCCCAATCATTGTTGAACGTAAATGTCCCATAGAAAATGGTTTCGCGATATTCGGAGAAGAATAATCAATTACAACTGTCTTTTCCTGTCCAAAATGATGTTGCCCATATTCTTCTTTTTCAGCTAAAATGGTTTTTAATATATGATCACTGACAACAGAACGGTTATAAAATATATTTACATACGGTCCCGCCGCCTCTACTTTTGTGAAAAATGACCCTTTTAATTCTGAAGCAATTTCCTTAGCAATTTGTGCTGGTGCTTTTTTATATTGTTTTGCAAGCGTAAAACACGGAAATGCCGCATCCCCTAATTCATCTTGCTTTGGTGTTTCGATTAAAGCCGTAATTTCTTCTAATGACAATCCGTCATGTAAACTGTTTACTAATGCTTTTGCAAATTGTTTTTTGTATTCCATACATTACCCCTCCTTTTATTAAAAAACACAAAAAACTCGCCTCTAAAAAAGAGACGAGTTTTTACCCGTGGTACCACCCTTGTTGTTCAATTTGAACCACTTTCCCGTTTATAACGAGGACAGGGAACCCCGGCTTACCCTACTATTCGCTTCAAGCAGCGTCTCCGAAGTGCGCTTCATCCTCTTCTCCGTACTAGGCTTACACCATCCCTAGCTCGCTTCCCTTCTGAAGAAGGACTACTCTCTTCATCTACGACATCATATATAATTGATTATTGCCTATTATACATTTTTTCAAATAATTAGCAAGTTTCAATAACACCAAAATGAAATTTTGCACTTTTTCGCTTATATACAAAAAAATGATGTCGCTCAAATCTTTCGCTACGAAAATGATCTTTTAAAACAACTCGTTTCTTCGCAACACGCTTCGCTTCTCGAATCGTTTCATCTGCAATATCATGATATAACGCAAAATGTTTCAAACCGCGAATTCCATCTGATTCCACAATGGTTTCTTCAAACATTGGATCTAAATATACCACATCGTAACGATTGTCTTCACAGTGCTTTAGGAAATGAAAATGCTCACTTTTCTTCACGATAATTTGGCGCATCGCTTCATCCATTTCTGGAATGCCCGAACACCATTGTTTTAACCCTTTATCCATAATATAGGCCATGTAGCGATTCCCTTCAATTCCAGTTACAGCACCTTCTTTTCCAACAATATAACTTGCGACAATACTATCTGATGCCATACCAAGTGTGCAGTCTAACACTGTCATTCCTTTTTCTAACTTAGCAGCTTGTACAAATGGATCGTGCTCTCCTCTCATCAACCTTTTCACACGAAACATGGCTGAATTAGGATGAAAAAAGAATGACTCATCCGTTCCGTTTGGATAAATGGCTAATCGATTCTTCCCTACGACAAGTATATCGTCTTCAAACTGCTTATGTAATTGATGCACCGGCAGCTCATCTCGCATGGCAAAAGGGCATTGTAATTCTTTTGCTACCTCTTTTGCATACACTGTCATTTCTTTATTTGTTCGTCCTGCTGTTGTTACAATCATCTCTTTTCACCTCATATATAAAGAAAAAGGGAGAATTCCTTCTCCCTCGTTCCTTAACAATGCTTTTCGAAAGCTTGTTCTAAGTTATGAATAATTTCTTCCATCGTTGCACCTTCAATTTCATGACGGTGAATGAAGTGAACAACTTCTTTTCCTTTTAATAAAGCCATAGATGGTGAAGATGGTGGAATCTCTCCAAAATACTCGCGCATTTTTGCAGTTGCTCCTTTATCTTGCCCTGCAAATACAGTTACAAGATGATCAGGTTGTTTTTCTGAACGCACAACCGCCTGACCAGCTGACGGACGCGCTAAACCTGCTGCACAGCCGCAAACAGAGTTTACAACAACTAATGTTGTACCTGTTGCTTGTTCCATATATTCTGTTACAGCTTCTTCTGTTGTTAATTCTTCAAATCCAGCACGCACTAATTCTTGACGCATCGGAATTACCATTTGACGCATGTACTCTTCGTATGCATTTGACATCTTTCTTCTCTCTCCTTCAACTTTCATTCCAAGTTCATCATATCACGGTCTAATAATAGGTGCAAAAGAAAGATAGTAATCCTATCATTTTTTTGCAGGAATTTCACAAATTCCTTCCCCGCAATGTCCAACCGGTACTAGCTTCCTATTATTCGCAATATAATCGTATACTTTATTTCCAAACCTCAGCAACATTGATAACTTAATGAATGGAACAATAGGCCAATAAGATGGTACCACCTTTGCTATTACATAAATGCTATTGATTCCATCGTACCACTGATCGTCTTTCCAGACATAAAGCCTTTGTTCCATCTTATGTTGCAATGTTTCCGATAACTGATATTTCTTCACTACTTCTTTATCACGAAAAGAAAGAAACGTTATACGTCCCTTTTTATCAAGTTTCTTTGTGCGCTCTGTAATCGCAGCACACATTGGACACCAGCTATCATAGAAAACAATCATATTATTCTCCTTTACGAGCTTCTGTCATTTGCTTCCAAACAGACCCTTTCGCTTCTTCGCCGCCCTCAATGCGTTCTAATGCTAGACGCGCTTGCATCGCTACTTCAAATTCTGGATCATCCTGTGCGGCGCGCAAAGCTGGTATTGCACTTTCATCACCAAGCTCAAATAAGAACATCGCTGCACGCCAACGCACTAACTTACTTGGATCTTTCAATGCCTTAATCATCACAAACATCGCTGCTGGATCTCCTACATCTGATAAACAATCCCCTGCCGTACGTCGTACACTGACAGAACGATCTAACATCGCTTTATATAGTAATGGTAGTACCTCTTCTCCTTTAACCATCCCTAAATATGCTGTTGCTAAACGACGAATCGATACTTTTTCATCTTCTAGCGCTTTCTTCAAGACAGGGATATCGTCTTCAGTAGGATCCATCTGTTCTAATGCAGCATACCGTTTTTTCCAATCTAGATCTGACATCATTTCTTCCGTTACTTTATATGGCGTGCGCTTTTGAATTGTTACTTCTACTGCACCGGCTTGCTCTAACAACTCTTTCACTGTTTCATTTATGCGCTCTTCAGGATATGCCGCGACAATTTCTTCGACAACTTCTGTTCCGATTTCTTCAAAATTACCATAGCGTGTACTCTGTTCCACCCATTTTCGTTCTTTCACAACATTTGGAGCAGACATTTGGACTTTCATAATCGCTTCTTTAAATCGGTCTGGTAAACCAACTCGTTCTTCTGTTGTTCCATCTGTTAATTTCACCTGCATTGGAATGGTAAAAAACATTTGAATAAATACTTTCACTTCCCCAAAATGAGAAAGCTGCTCTCTCCCATCATCTTCTACTACCTCTTCTCCAAATACAGTGCGAACTTGTTGTAAAAGAACTTTCCAATCATACTTCGCATTTCGTTCGACGGCTAAAAAATCAGCAACATGGTATACGCCTTTAATACCTTCGATTTTCAAAATATGTTGTACTTGCTCAGGAGCTTGATCTGCATTTTCTTTCGTATAATTGTTACGTGCTCCTGCTGGTAATACTTCATTCAAAATAACTTTCATTGTATTCGGACTTGGCGTCGGTTCAATTGCTTTAATCTTCACGTAAATATACTCTCCTTTATTGCTTGTTCTTAGCTGTATTGTAACATGTCCTATTCCTATACTCCTACTAGGATGCTTATTTTTACGAATTCTTCTTATACTGTGAATCAATCAACTACAATCTTGCAAGCTCTTATATCATATGCATTTTATTTTTCACCCATTTGAAATCTCTCTTTTCCTTTCTAAAAACGTGATTCTTTCAATTACAACTTCTGTTCTATATATTCTCTTTCCTTGGTCATTCTCGTAATTGCTCGTATGAATACGGCCCGTAATACCAACGAGAGCACCTTTTCGGCAATACTCTGATACATTCTCAGCTGACTTCCTCCAAACAACACAATAAATATAATCTGCTTGTTGTTCCCCTAAACTATTTCGAAATCCTCTTTTTACAGCAATACAAATACGTGCATAAGGAATTCCTTGCTTTGTATAGTATAATTCTGGGTCTTTTGTTAATCTTCCAACTAATACAACTCGATTCATCATACATATATCACCTCACATTTTTTCTCCATTGTAGAAAAAAAGAGAAAATAGGTAAAAAATGCAAAATGATATATTTCCATTCAGAAATCATAACTTTCAATCCAATAAAATAAAAAAAGAAATTCTATATGATGCAATCATGCAGAATTTCCTGAAATATTTATGCTTCTCGGCAAGAAATATAATATCCTCCACGAGCCATTCGTATATCAGCACGATATAATGTATTGTTTAAACGAAAAGTAATCGGCTTCACTTTGTTTACAAATTCTAGCTGTTCCTGAGATTCTTTCGCATACTTCTCAACAGCTGTACAAATGATTTCGGCGGATGGATACGTTAAAGCGTCAGCTAATTCAATAAAAAAACTTTTTCTTAATATTTTTTTGAAGAGTCCTTTCTTTTCTTTCATCACAAACACTCTCCCTTCACACATAAAGTGAAACTTTAATCCGTGGGGGTTTTCTTCATCCCCCACGGATTATGAGCCCTCACCAATCGGGCTGCCCTAAAATAGCGGGATAAAATAAAACTTTCATTTATAGTTCTATTTCATTTTCCATCCATATTATACCATAACAAATTTTCATGAGCTTTAGAAAGAGAACAACAAAAAAACCTGTATGCTTGCAAACATACAGGTTTTTCTACTAATCATTCTTTGCAAAGTAAGAAACGAAGCGAAGAATTTCTAAGTATAGCCATACTAGCGTCATCATTAGGCCCATTGCGCTATACCACTCCATATATTTCGGAGCACCGCTATGCGCACCATTTTCGATTAAATCGAAATCTAGTAATAGATTTAATGCAGCAACGACAATAATAACCGCACTAATGATTATACCGATTGTTCCCCCTTGGTGAATATATGGAACTGTTACACCAAACATATTTAATGCGAAAACAATTAAGTACATAATCGCAATTCCAAAGGTTGCAGCCATAATACCTGTGCGGAATTTATCCGTTACTTTCACTACGCGAGTCGCATATAACACTAACATTGCAAATAAAATAGAAACAGTTAGTAGTACCGCATTTAAAACGATAGAATCTCCAAAACGCATTGTGTATATAGCTGAAACACTTCCTAACACAACACCTTCTACCGCTGCATAAATTGGCGCACCAATCGGTGAGATACGCGGAATAAACATTGATGCAAACGCGATAATAGCAGCAACAATTAGCGCACCAATAAATACTGGCATTTTCATTACACCATTCATCATCTGTATGTATGAATAGACAGACGTTGCAAGAAGCAAGATAAGCATAATAAAAGTTTTGCCTACCGCTCCGCTAATTGTCATGGCAGACGCACTTGCTCCTTCTTTACGAAATGCCTCTTTTTTCAACATTGGATTCGATGTTCTCATTTTTTCCCTCCTATAATAGGTTCTACCAATAGTGTAAAGTTTTTCTCTTTATATTTCAATATATGCAGCTTGTTTTTATTTTAATCCTTCAACAATATCTGAAAGCTCACTCCATCGTTCCATCGCTTTCTCTAGTTGTTCTTCAAGTTGTTCCTGTACTTCAGCAAGTTCTTGCGCCTTCGTAAAGTCGGAACCTACATTTGCAAGTTCTTCCTCAACTGCTCCCAATTTTTCTTCCAATTCTGCAATCTTATCCTCAATTGTGTCCCACTCGCGTTGTTCATGATAAGATAGTTTACGTTTCCGTTGTTGTTTCGGTACTTCTTCTACTTTCTTCTCTTTTCGTACTTCGGCTTTTTCAAGTAGTTCCTTTGTTTTTTCTATTTCTAAATAGTCACTATAACTTCCTAAAAATTCACGAACTTCACCATTTCCAGTAAAAATAAATAACTCATCTACGACTTTATCTAGAAAATAACGATCATGCGATACGGTTAACACTACGCCTGGAAAATCTTCTAAATAATCTTCTAATACCGTTAATGTTTGTGTATCTAAATCGTTTGTTGGCTCGTCTAATAACAGTACATTCGGTTCTCCCATTAAAATGCGCAATAAATACAATCGTCTTCGCTCACCACCAGATAATTTCCCAAGCGGCGTTCCATGTGAATGTGGTTCGAATAAGAAACGCTCTAGCATTTGTGAAGCGCTAATGATTTTGCCATCTGTCGTATGAATGACTTCTGCAACCTCTTTAATATATTCAATCATACGCTGATTTAAATTCATTTCTTCATTTTCTTGTGTATAATACGCAATTTTTACAGTTTGACCTACTTCAATTTCACCACTATCCGGAGATAATTTACCTGTAAGCATGTTTAATAATGATGATTTTCCGCTACCATTTGCTCCAATAATCCCTATGCGGTCGCCTGGTTTTATAATATGACTAAACTTATGAAGCAACGGCTTATCTCCAAACTGTTTCGTTACATCTTTTAGTTCAATCACTTTCTTTCCTAATCTGCTGCCGCTAAGTGCAATATCAACAGTCTGCTTCGCAGCAGGCCCTTCTTGATTCTTTAAATCTTCGAAACGTTGAATACGAGCTTTTTGCTTCGTTGAACGGGCTTTTGCTCCGCGGCGAATCCAAGCTAATTCTCGGCGATATAAATTTTGTCGTTTTGCTTCTTGCGCTAGTTCTTGTTCTTCACGAAGTGCTTTTGCTTCTAGAAATGTACTGTAATTCCCTTCGTAGCTATATAACTCCCCTTTATCTAATTCAAAAATGCGGTTTGTTACGCGGTCTAAGAAATACCGATCATGTGTAACAAGTAAAACGGCTCCTGTATATCTTGATAAATACTCTTCCAACCACTCTACCGTTTCATGATCTAAATGGTTCGTTGGCTCATCTAGTATGAGTAAATCTGGTGTTTCAATAAAACATTGCGCCATCGCAATACGTTTCTTTTGTCCTCCAGATAAATTTCCAACTCTTGCAGTAAAGTCTGTAATCCCTAATTTCGTTAAAAGAGACTTCGCATTCGCATTTGCTTCCCATGCATTCATTGCATCCATACGCTGTTGCATCGCAAATAATTGCTCTTGTACTTTTTCACTATTTGGATTTTGTTCAATCTGCAATAGTGATTGTTCATATTCACGAAGAAGACGAATAAGGGGGGTATCTCCATGAAATACTTGCTCAAGAACAGTTAAATCTTCCTTAAAGTCTGGCTGCTGTGGTAAATAGCTAATTGTATACCCACGCGTATGTGTCATATCGCCTGTATCTGGAATTTCTACACCAGCGATAATTTTTAACAACGTTGACTTCCCTGTACCATTTACCCCAATAATTCCAGCACGTTGTCCTTCCGCTATGCTAAATGATAATCCATTAAATAACGGCTTATCTCCATATGATTTCGATACATTTTCAACTGTTAACATTTTCATATTTGCCCATTCCACTCTTTCATAAATTGTTCAATAAATTCTTCCATATAAAGATGACGACTCTCAGCCTCTCGCTTCGCTGCATCTGTATTCATTAAGTCTTTTAACTTTAACAGCTTTTCGTAAAAATGATTTAAAGATGGATCATTATTTTTTCTATACTCTTCTTTCGTCATCGATTCACGCGGCGGAATATTTGGATCATACATTAATCTACCCTTTGCTCCTCCATACGCAAATGTACGAGCAATGCCGATAGCGCCAAGAGCATCTAAACGATCCGCATCCTGAACGATTTTTCCTTCTAGCGATTCTACCTTACCACCATGTCCACCTTTATAAGACATATTTGCAATAATATGTAGAATATGTTGCCTTATTTCCTGTTCTACACCTAACTTCTCTAGCCAGTCAGAAACCTTTTTCATTCCAGCTTCTTCACTTTCATTCAGTTTCTCATCCGCAACATCATGAAGCAAAGCTGCCATCTCAATAACAAAAAGATCTCCACCTTCTTGCTTGGCTAAAGAAATCGCTAATTTATGTACACGCTCAATATGATACCAATCATGCCCGCTTGCATCTTTTTCTAAAATATTTTTAACAAACGTCACTGTTTTTTGAATTTGTTCCTGTTTTGTCATTTATCTTCACCCAGTTTCTTATTGTAACACGCCCTTATTTTTTCATCACATATTTTCTTGTCTGCCCATAGACTATTTTGTATGTATGATGATGAAGGAGGAAATCAAATGTTTTATCATAATCAACAGCCTTACCCAGGGCAACCATACTACCCTCAAAATGAAGAACGACATACTGCAATCAAAGAACAGGAGTTTCACTCGGCATCACAACCTCAGTATGCAAACCACTCAGACTTCGCAAAAAATTTCCAAGAAAACCAAATCTCACAAAATCCATATTTCACTCAACAACATCAAGAGCCTCAATATAAGCAACATTCATATACGCCGCAACAATCAGAAGAAACGCAGTATCTCCCAAATACAAATCAACAAAATCAAGAGTTTGTACAACAACCGTACGAATCACAAAATCAACAAAATCCATACTTATCAGAGCAAGCTACCTATCAGCAGCCTCAAATGTATCAACCATATCCAAACTTTCGCGTTTCGCCACCAGCACCAACATTAAACCCGATACAACCACAAATCTTACCACCAGGCCCAGCGACACCAATTCCCACTGAACCGACACAAGAACAAATTCAACAAGTTGTCGGCACACAGTTTCTCTCTTTAAAAAAACCTGTCCTTGATTTTGTAAAACCTTGGGTTCAATACGGTATGAATGAAGCGAAGCATACATCCCACGAACACGCAATGACCGAAATTGCTGCGATTATGTTTTTAGTTGGAAAAGGATTTAATCCAACGATTGCTCATTATATTGTAGAATCTTGGGAGAAGAACGAGCAATTTTAGAAATATTTCCCACCATAAAAAAGAGCACCCTAAATGTTTGAAATACAAGCACTTAGGGTATTCTTTATTTATAACTACTGTCTTACTTCATAATACCATCCACGCGCTTTTAACCATGCTTCAAACTTTGCAAGCGATTCTTCACTTAAACCACCTGTTGTTGCAAATGGATTGTTTCCTTCCCCTGGAAACTCAACCTTTGCCCACCAATTATGATCTAAAAAGTACTTTGAAACTTCCAAAATTGCATTCACACCTAATCCGCCTGTGACAACATATTTATTTACTGGTGCTAGATCTACTCCTGTAACAGCTGATACAAGTGCACGTGCCGCCTTGTCCACATTTTGATTATATTTTTTCATATCACTTTCATTATCTATAAACAATAGTTCAAAATAATAATCTGTTTTTGTTTTATTTAACCACCCTAAATCAGGACGAGATTTTACCCCGCGCCAGTTTGTCCCAAATGCATTCGCAACAACTTTCCCAAGTTGTTCACACTTCGCTAAATTTCCATAACTCGGATGATATAACACTTCCGTTCCACTTGCAGAACCGTTGAAAGAATTCAAATGAAAAGTGGCATCAAAAGTACTTTTCACGCGTAAATGATTATTTGCACAATTGGTCCATACAGCCGTTTGTGTTGTTCCGACGTTATCTGTACAATCTACTACACTCCAACCTACCTGTCTAAAATAATGCCCAACTCGCTGCACAAAATCCCGAGCAATTAATTCTTCTCTTCCGTAAGAACTGCTTGCCCCAGGAACGATGCTATTATGACCTGCTGAAATTGCCGCAATTGGCACTATAAATCATCTCCTTTTCTATTATCATATTCAGAACTTGTCTTACGGTCAGAGCAAATGCCTAAAATGCTGCGATATTCCTTACACATTATGATTCCCTTTTTTGATCAGCTCACTAATCTCTGCACATTTAATAGATTTTTCAAACTTTATTTTTCACTGTAGCTTTGAGTAAAATCACAACGTAAAAATATATTACAATGTTCTCAATCTCGTTTAGCCTCTATGTTATAAATTAAAGAGACCGTTTAATTGAAGATGATATAATGAATCTAATTATCCTAAGGGGGCATTATTTTGTACGGAAAATGTATTACATTTCATGAGTTCGGTAGTCCTAAAAACGTGTTAAAAATTGAATATAAAAATATAGAACCACCAAAAAACAAAGAAATTATAGTTCGAATGTTAGCGAGACCTATAAATCCATCTGACTTAATTCCAATAAGAGGAGCATATGCACATAGGATTTCTTTACCTAACATACCTGGTTATGAAGGAGTTGGTATTGTAGAAGATATAGGCTCTTTAGTTTCTAAAGACCTTATTGGCAAACGTGTCTTACCTTTACGTGGAGAAGGTACTTGGCAAGAGTTTGTTAAGACATCAGCAGACTTTGCTATTCCTATACCTGATTCAATGCATGATTTTACTGCAGCACAAATGTATATCAATCCAATTACAGCATGGGTGACTTGTACGGAAATTCTAAAATTAAAACTGAACGATGTTTTATTGGTTAACGCTTGTGGTTCTTCCATTGGGCATCTTTTTGCCCAACTATCGCAGATTTTAGGTTTTCGATTAATTGCAGTTACAAGAAACAAGAAATATACAAAGGCTTTACTTCACCTCGGGGCTTCTTATGTAATAGATACTTCTACTGCTTCACTCTATGAATCAGTGATGGAATTAACAAATGGAATGGGGGCAGATGCTGCTATTGATTCCATTGGAGGCTCAGATGGAAATGAATTGGCTTTTTGTTTACACCCTAATGGTAATTTTTTAACCATAGGGCTTCTATCAGGAATACAAGTAAATTGGGTAGATATTATAAATAAAGCGAGAGTGAATGCTAATATGTTTCATTTACGAAATTGGAATAAAAATGTCTCAGTACATAAATGGCAAGAAACCTTTCATCGTTTGATTCATTTAGTAGAGGGTAAAAAATTACGTTTTATGACAGTTGATTCTACCTATGATTTAACAGATGTAATAAAAGCTGTCGATACAGTCGAATCCTTAAAAAAAACAAAAGGGAAAGTATTTTTAACAAGTGATTAACTTATGAAAGCAAGAGTTAAAAAACAAAACATAATCAAATTTTTTATTTTAAACTACATGCAATACAACAAAAATCTCCCATTAACAGGAGATTTTTGTTGTATTATTTTACTTTTCGATATAGACCGACTGAATCATTGTACGCGTATACACCTTTCCTTCCTTATTTAGACCTTTTATATCAAACGTTACGTTATAGACACCTGGTTCTGTCATATTCTTCAAAAGCCCTGTAACCATATTATCATTTATTTGTTTCCCATCATTTGACGCAGAAACTAATGTTCCCTCCTTATTTATGATCCGTACCGTAACAGATACATCCTTTTGAATTTCCGGTGCCTTAGCAGACTTCTCCAATTGATATTTCGCTGTCCCAGCTTTCATTTTATTCGGTATTTTCAAAGTAAATGGAGCATCATCTTGCTTATAATTAACAACCATCATGTACGCATCTTGTTGATGATTGCTTAACATTTTAATATTCCATTCTCCTTCTTCCATTTTAGAAAGTTGAAATGTATGAATGGATGCTCCTTTAAAGTATGATTCCTCTTCTCCAATCGTAGTCACACTATCTTTATTTGTATATATCTTTCCTGATGGAGATAGTAATTCTATCTTCACTTCTGAAGAAGCAGTTAAAATTGAAACAGTCCCTTCTGTTTTTCTGTCTACTACAAATGGTTGATTCACCCAATTATGTTGCGGTAACGCACCTCCCAAAATGGTTTGATTAGAAGGAGGATTGGTATTGTTACTTATTTCATTAGAAACAGAATGAAAGTTAGACGGAACTTTCACTTGAGAGGTGCGTAAATAAGGTTCAATTCTAGAAAAAACAGCAGAACCTTTTCGAATATTATCATGATTGAGTCCCGAATCTGTAAATAAATGGATTCCATACGGTAACTTCGTGCTCCATTCATTCACTAAGCCATCATTTGAACCATAATTTGATAAGTATAGCCCGCCTATTGATAAAGCCGAAAAACATGGCCCCCAACTTGTTCCGGTCGCCGTATAGTAACCATTTAATCTACTATTTGGATTCTGATCTATAATGGATCGAAAATGCGCCATCTCACCTATTTGCAAAGAATATGTACCCTCATCTCTTTGCCCTAATAATGAAGCTAACCAACCGGCCCACCAACTATATGATAAATCAGCTAAATTGGAGCCATAATGTGGTGAAGCAAGCATGATCACATTTCCCACAAAACGGTTTGCTCCATATTGAACAAGGGCTGCTTGTGTGTCAATTCCTCCTTTACTATGAGCTACTATATTTACTTTTTTCCCAAAATAGGTATATATCTCTTCTAGCTTTTCAGCTAATAATTGTCCATTTTTCCATTGAGTAGCGGATCCCTTACCAGCCGCATCATATAGTTGAATAAATACGGTTTGATATCCAGCTCGAAATGCATATTCGTACATATCATTCATTTCATGATACACCGTTTCTCCATACCAAGTATCTGCACTTCCATTTCTCCCTTGCACAAAGACAATGGGTGGTCTATTTTCATCATAATTGAAAGGTTTCTCACCTAAAAACCAATCCCCTGGTGTAAATGCCTCTGAAGTAGGAAACCATTTTCCATTTATCGTTCCTATGTTTGCTTGCACATTCTTACTATTATACATAGAAAAAATAAAAAGAAATGCAATTAATAAAACAATACACCTTTTCATGATTTTCATAAAAACTCCTCCTTTGGAAATAACGGCACTTTCTTATACTAATATAAATTCAAACTTAATTATTTTATCTTTTCAAATTGCTAACTATATAAAGTGAAACTTTAATCAGTGGGGTTTTTCTTCATCCCTCACTGATTATGAACTCTCATCAATCGGGCTGCCCTAAAATAGTGGGATAAATAGCATCTCTGAAATAAAGCAGCGCCTCCTACTTTACCAATGCTATTCTTCCTTTCAGTTTGAACTCCTTTTAAAAATAAACTAATATAATGTTTCTCAATAAAAATATTTTTGTATACAATACAAAATAAAAAAAGCAGATTCATTTTTGTTAGAATCTACTTTCTTAAATATCCTTCATCAAATGAAAACATAGAATATTGCTTCACATAGTTCCGTTCATAATTAATCCTAAAATTGCTACAATAATGGAACTGATAATAATCCGTAAAATCCAAGTTGTATTCAAGCTTATTTTTTCTAATTGTTTATTTATAGTAGAAATATCTTTTTCGTTAATCGTTGTACGAGTTTCCAAATTACGAACATCTCTCATAATTTCCTTTTGATTTGACTTTAAGTCTTCCATTTTGGACTTTAGATAATCAATTTCTTCCATACTTTCACCACTCTCATAAAAAGATGTATACTTATAACTTGCCTATCTTGTTTATCTTGCATCAAAATCTTCATACATCATTATCTACTTACTAATACGGAATCCTTCTACTATATATTCATCGTCATACTTATCATAGTATAGGCCACTACCTATTTTCTGCCTTGTAACTTGATCTTGTAAGAATAGAGAACTTTCATCCCTATCTGTCCCGATTTCAATTCCATATTTTTTTGTTAAGTAGGCCAACTCTACTAAAAACCATTCTCTTCGCAATTCTATCGGCAAGTTGTATGTTAGTTTTTTCATCTCATTTATCACCTCATCTATTTTTCAGAAAGGAGTTCGTTCATTTCTATACTATTGGATTACTTTCACATGCTTTATAGCACTATACTATATGCATGTCCGCACGAAATTGTTCCACCTTTCCAAATCAGACAATGCAGCAGGAAATCAGAATGAAGAAATGTAAACGATATAGAAATCGCAAATATAAAAATAGAAACCCGCACTTCTTTTCTCTTTTTCATTTCACATAAAAACCGTTTTAGTATTATATATATTTAGTTAACATAAAAATATTATGTATTAGTAGGAAAGCGGAGTTCTCTCACACCTTCCTACTATACTACTTCATATTAAGAACATCTTGGTACACCTAGCGCTAGAAATAAATTTGCTAAACTTTCAGTAATTGGCACTTTTAACGTAATAACATCATCCACTTTTGTAACTAAGAAGAACGCGCCATTTTCTTCTAAAATACAAGTCACTAATAATTGTAAGTTCATTCCATTCCCCTCCTTTCAGACGAGATACTATACTCTATGAATGAACACCAAAAAAGTAATAGTGTTTATATCTATTTTTTATGATATAAAGAAAAAATAATATTAAAACCTATTAAATAACTTATTTTTTTGATTTTTGTTTTAAACTATATATCCTTAATATATTGCTATATAATTAAACCGGTCATATTTTACAAATGGAGGTAAAAACATGCTTTTTTGGAGTAATCTTAGTACAATTTTATTTTGGATCGCTATCATTCTACTCATTTTATGTATCATTGCATCCTTTAAGAAAAATGGGAAAGCAATGAAATACGGGAGGCCTGCAGTTGTTTGTTTTATGATTTCGTTTTTAATATTTGGAATAAGCGCAGCAGAAACAGAGCATCCTATCGTTAATTTCTTTGCTAATCTATGCTTCATTCTATTCATTTTCTTTCTTGTCTTATCCATTCTATCTGTCATTAAAAAAACTGGTATGGCAAAAAAGCAATTTTTCATTACTGGTATCCTATTTATTCTTTTCGGGGTACTATCAACTATAGCAACACCTTCCACTCCAAATGTAAATGCTAACGAAAAAAAAAGTTGCAACTGAAAAAACAGATAAAAAACTTACAAAACAGAATGAAGTAGATGAGCAAGCTCGTAAACAGCAAGAAGAAGAGCAGCGTCAAGCTGAAGAACAGGCTCGTAAACAACAAGAAGAAGAACAACGTCAAGCTGAAGAACAAGCTCATAGAGAACAAATAAATTCTACAGAAAACAATAATAGTCACGTATACTATAAAAATTGTAAAGAAGTTAAGAATGCTGGAAAAGCGCCTCTATATGCAGGACAACCTGGATACAGCCGAAAATTAGATCGTGATAGTGACGGGGTTGCTTGTGAAAGATAATATGTAGAAAAAGAAGCTCTATTCATATTCATACGCTTCTCATGAATAAAGCAATAAAATACTAGGTAGTGAACTCCCCCCCCCACTTAAAACCTAACGATTTTTGAAGTGTGGGCTTCTCGACTTATCGTTGCTTTTAGTAGCTAACGAAAACTGACCGAGCTATCCCTCTCGTTCCAAGAGTTCTTTTTGCTATACGAACGCTAATAAGCGTAATCCTTCACGTTTAGAAGTGGGAGACTTCTTTCGGAGGGAAGTTAAAAAGACCTATCAAGGGCCATAGTCATCAAGTTACGATTATAGAGACTGGGACAAAAATATTTTAGCTAAAGTAAAACCCGAACAAATTTGCAAGACACTCATACGGTGTTTTGCCATTGTTCAGGTTTTTTAAATATAATGCTTAATTTATCTGAAAGTGATTCGGCTTTCGCAAAGAGCTAATTAGTTATGTCCCAGCCTCTTTTTTATATCCTCATGACAGTTAGAAGACCTATCAAAATTCACTTCAACAGACTGCTAAAAAACAAATTATATGGAAGTCTTATTTGAGCACGCCGAATCATTCATTTAATGATAATCCTAACTTTTCACTAAATACTTCACATAAATAGTCTTCTAAGATCTTTGTTGTAAATTTTTCATTACGACCTAAAGCAAATAATTCTCCATCTTGTACAATAATTGTATCAAGAGAAGTAGCTACTTTATCAACAATTTTTGTAATTTCAATTATATTATGTTCAGTATTCACTTCCGTTTTAAATTCGATATTTTCCACTACTATATGCGAACGTAGACCAGATGTAAAAAAAGAAAAATCGGGATTCCTTACAACCCCTATTTTAATTTCTAGTTGATATAAATATCGAAAGATCACATCTCTATGCCCATCCTTAATCATTTTTTCATTCTTCTCGTTTTCTAAATACTCTTTAACTCCTCTGGCAAATTCATCTAGGAAGCTCACTTTTTGATGCCCCTTTCTATATTTAGTATCAGCGCGATAAACTAATACAATTGTATCATAGCGAAAAAACATGTACCTATTAAATGAAAAATAAAAAGAGCAACTGTACATAAAGTGCTCTTTCTTCAAAAAATATATTTTTACAACCTATCTTTCCTATAATAAATATCATATCGTTACGTTCTACTAGGTATTCAAAAATCGGTAGCAGAAAAATGGAATAAGCTGTTTAGATGAGAAGTTTTTCAATTTCTTTCTCCAATTCCTCTGGCTTTATTTGCGGAGCAAAACGATTCATTACTGCTCCATCACGACCAATTAAAAACTTTGTAAAATTCCATTTTACAGCTTTTATTCCCAATATGCCCGGCGCTTGTTCTGTTATATGTTGATATAGTGGATGAGCATGTTTACCTTTCACATCAATCTTTGCAAACAATGGGAAGGTCACATCATAATTCATTTCACAAAAATTTAAAATCTCCTCTTCTTCTCCTGGTTCTTGTCCTCCAAATTGGTTACATGGGAATCCTAAAATTTCAAATCCTTGCTCTTTATACTTCTCATATAAAGATTGTAACCCTTTATACTGTGGTGTAAACCCACATTTACTAGCGACATTTACAATTAAGAGTACCTTTCCCTCATAATCTCGGAGCGACTTTTCTTCTCCAGTCATTGTTTTAACAGAAAAATGATAAACAGTCATCTACTTCCCCCTTTCTCTTCTCTCCAGTTCATTCCATCGTATGTATTTTATTTTCTTTTTAATGAAAACGCTTTAATTTTGTTCAAAAATTCGACACAAAATACTAGACATTTCCTTTGGAAAGTTTTACAATTAAATTGTGAACAAAATGTGACAGTTTACATTCTAAATTGTGACATTTTCAATTCCATTATAAATCATAAAAGGATGGTGTTGATAATGAAAACTGCACAACATAAAATGCTTTCCAATCGTGAGTTTTATTTCGTACTATATATGATGTTATTATTTGTCGCTGGCTGGGTAATGGATGTAAATGGACTATTTTTAAGTAAATACTTTACTTTAGCTGGTATGATTACACTTCCACTTGTTGGAGGAATTGTTGGATTCTTCATTATGTCAATCAGTAAAAACCAATCAAAATAATAGCATTACATAAAGGGAAGAAAATGTTTTTTCATTTTCTTCCTTTTTCTTTTATAATAAAAAATATAAACTTATAAGAAGCGGTTAAGGCAATTTAAGTAATGAGGATTTCTTCTTGAGAATAATCATGTAGATATCTTAATATGATGACTTATTTTAATTTATATGGAAGCTTTCTAGCATAAAAAAAGACATGGCTAATAGTAAACTTAAACTATAGCCATGTCTTCTTTCCTTTATCTCGGTTTTCTTTTCCCAGTAAATGCAGGTTTCTTTTTCTTTTGTGCTTTCGGCTTCGACTCTACGAATGTGCCTTTAAATATTTCTTGTTTCTTAAACACGATGCCTAATTTGTTCGCAAATTGCAGTAATTTACGTTCTTCTTGTGGTGTGACAAGAGAAATAACAGTTCCTTCTTTTCCCATACGCCCTGTACGCCCTGAGCGGTGAATGTATTGGTCTAACGTATCTGGTAGTTCCAAATGAATGACATGTGTTAAGTCGTTAATATCCAACCCACGAGCCGCTACGTCTGTCGCAAGTAAAATTTCTAGTTTCCCGCTGCGGAATGCGCGCATTGTTGCTTCTCGTTCTTGTTTACTTGCTTCTGCATGAAGAGCTGCTGCTTTCATTTTGCGATACTTTAATTTCTCTGCAATTTCGTCTAAGCGGTACGGATCGTTTAAGAACGCTACCGCTTTCACATGACCTGTATGCATAATTCTTCTTATATACTCATTTTTCTCACGGCGCTCACAAACGATATACATATGCTCTACTAAGCTTTTTGTTTCTGCACGTTTCACGCGTATGAATTGTGGTTGCACAGCAAAATCACGCGCTACCTCTTCCGCCTCTTTTGTCATGGTTGCCGAGAAGAATACTAATTGACGATCACGCATTGTAGCTTTAACAACATCATGCACAGCGTCAACCATCTTTTGTTTTACGATTTGATCAAACTCATCAAATACAATTGTTTTCACTTCGTGCATTTTTAATTTTTTCATGCGAATTAATTCTAAAATACGTCCAGGTGAACCGACAATTACTTTCGGATGTTTCTTCAATTTCTCTACTTGACGCTTTATATCAGCACCACCAATTAAAGATGCACCGGAAATCTCCGTTCCCGCTGTAAACTTTTGCACTTCTTCATGAATTTGCATAACAAGTTCGCGTGTTGGCGCTAAAATCACAACTTGTGGCTGTTTTACTTCCGGATTAATCTTATGTAAAAGGGGTAATAAATACGCTAATGTTTTTCCTGTTCCTGTTGGAGATTCAGCAATAACGTCTTGTCCGTCTAAAATCGTTGGAATTGCTTGTGTTTGAATTTCAGTACACTCTTTAAAACCCGCCTTCTCCCAAGCTTGTTGTAAAAATGGTTGCATATCTTTTATCATTCGTTTTTCTCCTTTATCTCTATTTTTGAAGAAAATGCTGTATTTCTCGCACTGTTTCTATCATGTGAGAAACAACAGCTATTAAATCATCAACATGGTCTTCTGTAATCGCTTTTTGAAATAGAACTTCTGCCTTATTATAATATGAAGTCGCTTGCTTATTATATTCGTATGAAATTGTTTGCACAATCATTCGTTCTTTTCCCCATATCGACTGTAATAGTGTTTCCGTTTTAGGACACATTACTTCTGGTTGTTCTACTGGAAATGAAAATGCTAATTTCATTTCGCATCCCGGTATAAATTGCGGGACTTCTAATATTTCACCAGACAAATTCTTCGCATCAACAGATAGCGAAAACGTTGCTTCAACCGCATGTTCTAATCGTTCTGTTAATTGAAATGAAATATTGTATATACGGCGTAATGACGCAAGATCCATCATATCTTTTCGATTCGTAACAAGAATATCTCCGTGTAAATCGAAATCATAAATAGCTCCCTCTACGATTACTTTTAAATTTTCAAAAGCAGTTGGATCAAACATAATTTCCTCCAAAAAACAGGCGCCTTTCCATCGAAAGGCGCCACTTGATGTATATATAGTTTACAGATAAACGAGATGAATTACAACCTTTTAGAATAAACCTACTGCTTTCCCATCTTCATTTACATCCATTTGAAGCGCAGCAGGTTGTTTTGGAAGACCTGGCATTGTTAACATTGTTCCTGTTAACGCAACGATAAACCCTGCACCAATAGATGGTTTTAGTTCACGAATTGTCACAATAAAGTCCGATGGACGCCCCAATTTTGTTGCATCGTCAGAAAGAGAATATTGTGTTTTCGCCATGCATACCGGCAAGTTCCCCCAACCCTCTCCTTCAAATTGAGCTAACTGCTTACGTGCTTTCGGAGCAAATTCAATATCTTTTGCGCCGTACACTTTTTGAGTAATTGTACGAATTTTTTCTTCTAATGATGCGTTTAAATCATAAAGTGGTGCGTATTTATTTTCACCTTTTTCAATTACTTTCAATACTTTCTCAGCAAGGTCTACACCACCTTGGCCACCTTTCTCCCAAACTTCTGTTAAGGATACTTCGTAGCCACGTTCGTTGCACCATTCTTGTAAATATGCAACTTCTGCATCTGTATCTGTAATAAATTTATTAATTGCAATCACGAATGGAACTCCAAAACTTTGAATTGTTTCAACGTGTTTTTGTAAGTTTTCCATTCCTTTTGCTAATGCATCTACATTTTCTTCTTTTAACTGATCTTTCGCTACACCGCCATGCATTTTCAGCGCACGAATTGTTGCAACAATAACAACCGCTTCCGGTTTAATTCCTGCCGCACGCGCTTTAATATCAAGGAACTTCTCAGCACCTAAATCCGCACCAAAGCCAGCCTCAGTAATGACATAGTCACCTAATTTCGCAGCCATTGTTGTTGCGATTACACTGTTACAGCCATGAGCGATATTCGCAAATGGACCGCCATGAATAATAGCAGGTGTATTTTCTAATGTTTGTACTAAGTTTGGTTTTAATGCATCTTTTAATAAAAGTGTTAATGCACCTTCTACACCTAAATCTTTCACTGTAACTGGTTGGTTTTCAAAATTATAAGCCACTACAATGCGAGATAAACGTGCTTTTAAATCTTGAATATCCGTTGCAAGACAGAATACAGCCATAATCTCAGATGCTACTGTAATATCAAACCCATCTTCACGCGGTACACCTTGAACTGGTCCACCAAGGCCGATTACGACATTTCGAAGAGCGCGATCGTTTAAATCAACGCAACGTTTCCAAACAATTTTACGCGTATCAATTTGAAGGGCATTTCCTTGTTGAATGTGGTTATCGATAAATGCCGCTAATGCATTATTCGCTGTTGTAATCGCATGAATATCGCCTGTAAAATGAAGGTTAATATCTTCCATTGGCACAACTTGCGAATAGCCTCCGCCTGCCGCACCACCCTTTAAACCCATTGTCGGTCCAAGTGATGGTTCACGAAGAGCGATGACTGCCTTTTTACCAATCTTATGAAACGCTTGACCTAAGCCGACTGTGACCGTTGATTTCCCTTCTCCTGCTGGAGTTGGGTTAATTGCTGTTACTAAAACAACTTTTCCGTCTTTTTTCGTTTGTAAGCGCTTAAAAATATCGAGGGATAATTTTCCTTTATAATGACCGTAAGGTTCCAGTTCTTCTTCTAAAATATCTAATTCAGCTGCAATTTCTTGAATTTTTTTCATACGAGCTTCTTGTGCAATTTCAATATCAGATTTAACTGTCGTAGTAGTTGTCATATACCCTAGTCCCCCTTTAATTGGTTCTGACCATATTGTATCAGTTTTTTGTATTTTCTGCACTTATTTCCCTCCTAAAACTTAGGCCTTTCTTTAGATGTCATTTTTTCAACATAAATACCCATAAAAAAGTTAATGCTTGCCGTAGTTCTACAGATAATTGCTCAAGCATTTTTTCATTTACTCCCCGCTTATAAACACCCATACCATCCACGACTTGGAATCCTTGCTCCTTCGCTAATTTTTCAAATTCCCACGGCATCATCGTATTACAAACCACATTTTCACCATATAAACGGGGATAGCTATTTTCACGCGGTTTTGCTGTTGGTCCTAAAAGTGCTATGCAAGCATATCCACCACTATATAAAATACGCTTAATTTCACGCAATGACTGCAATGGATCTTCTGTCCATTCTAAAGAATTAATAGCTACTATCGCTGAAAAACGCTCATTTTCAAATGGTAATGCTAATAAATCTCCCTTTATAAAAGATAAATTTTCTCCCTCTCCTCGTTCTTTTGCTTTTTGAATCATCTGCTCTGATAAATCAATTCCGCATACTTTATACCCTGCTATACTTAATTTATATGTACCATACCCATCACCACAACCAATATCTAAAACCGCCTCTCCTTTTTCTACATACTTTTCAAAAAACGGAATAATTGTACTGCGGCTACCATAATCCCACATTTCTTGACTATTTCGATTCCAAGATTCTGCATTACGATTCCATTGTTTCTCTGCTGATTTATGCCAGTTAAACTTCGTCATCCCTTCCCCTACCTTCCTTTATTTTCATTCATTGTCTTTCTACACATTTTTCCTCAATTCCTGTTTATTCTTCCAAAGAGCTGGACATGATAGCAACAGACTCTATATTCACCAATTTTTTCTTCATTTGGATATAACTCATATTCATGTTCTCTTCTTTATGAAAAATAATAAAGGTACACCCAATTGAAAGAGGGGGATGTATATGCCAAGAAAACGAACACACCGCTTTAAAAGTGGTCAAAAAAACGAAGAGTATGCAACTGAAATTGCACCGCATCATCTTCCTATAAGAAAAAGGCATAAAGAAACCTCAAATGAAGTGGAAGGAAGTAATACAAGTACAATTATTGGTTATGTTGCTTTATTTCTTTCTTTATTTTCAATCGCCTTTTATCCTGTTACACTCGGTTCCCTTTCTATTTTAATTGGTTTGTTAGCTGTTAACTTCGGAGCGAAAACTCTCGGATATACAGCGATTGGGTTTGGCAGTTTTTCTGTCTTGTTTACTTTGTTATACCCATTCGTTTTGTCAGCATTATAAAAAACACACCAAGTTTCACTTGGTGTGTTCACTCATGATATAACATAATATGTCCACATACACAGCAATGTTTTGCGGTAATTTCTTGAAATACAGGATAATTTTCCTCATCTCGCTGTTCGATAAAGACTTTCTCAAACCGATACATATTCGGCGCATACGCCCAGTCTTGTTTTGTTCGAGCATATAATGTAGATGTAAAAAACTCCTCTCCTCCGCAAACAATACATACTTTCTTCATTCATACCCCTCCTATGCTTGTCTTACTTTATCTATATGAACAGGAAGATAAAAAAAAGACCTTCTATCATGAGAAAGTCTTTTCTGAAACAAACAAAAATGTACCAAATATACCAAATCCGCTATATTCTTTCTTTTTGCCTGCCTCTGTTTCGAATTTTTGTTTTATTGTTAGAAAGAATACACCATTTCGTGTATCCGTACTTACAAATTGCATTTTTTCTTCTTGTTTTCCTACATTTTGTATACATGTAAAGTCATCTTGATTGCAGTTTAAATCATATTTATCCTGTATATATAAGCGAAAATCAGCTTCTTTCGGACAAGTTAAGAGTAATACTGCAATAAGAATAAGACTCACAATGCCTACAATCGTATAATATTTCTTCATTTGCTCTCCTTTCAAAACAGAAGAAAAACTTGACCAACCCCGTCAAGTTTTTCTTAGTCCGCAATCCATTGCCATTCTTGTTCTTTCTTATCAAAAATAAGCCAGCCCGTTTCTGTTGCATTTTCTTTTAATTCCTCAATGTTATCCACTACCTCATCCGTACTTTCATACGAACCAATTACATATACAGGAATCTCTAGCCCTCTTCTTGACTCGATCTTTCCACCCAAATCAATATACAATCCGTCTTCCATGAGCGGAATCAGTTCAAGAATCACTTCTTTTGAAATAGCTGGGAAAATTTTCGATTTTTGAAAGAACGGAAACCGTTTCTTTCCAAAAGAACCGAACTTATACGGAATCACCTTGCTGAGCATCCCTACAAAATCGGATATTCTGCGGTAATATACTTTGTTATACCAACCATCATCATGTGAAAAATACACAAACCGATTTTTAAGCAATGGAAAGAACGCTCTTCCAAGCGGCTCTTTCTTATGAGCCAAGTATAATAACTCCGCAATTTCTTTCGGCTCTAATTCATCTAAATCGTTTGCATCATCAAAATCAACCCAACAAAACTCATCAAATTCATCAATTTCAGCTTTTATTAACTTATGTATATTGTCTTCTTCAACATATTCAAATAAAGTATGATAATGAAAATCAGTCCACTCAAAATTATGCTTCAAAAGCAATACTTGATGAAGAGGTGAAGGGATATTATTTGCAAACTCTTCAAATGTAATTCCAGAAGTAATAAAACAATGACCTCGACGATTACCATTAATATATATCATATTCTTTACTTGGTCAGATCCTCCAGACAAAGCACCTAGCCACCTTCGTTTTATATGTTTCAATTCTATAGCATATTTTAACATGAAAAATTTTAGAAACATAGAAAAAACTTCAAAAACTATTTACAATTTCGTAAGTTTTATTACATAGTGATTACAATTAAAAAAACCTGTTAAAAAACAGGCTTTTTTACGCAATTTCATCTGGATTTTGCGGGTGATGTGGCTCAGCCTGTTTTTCATTCTTTTGAAAAATAGACTGGATTTTATCAATGGTTTGCGGTGCTAGTTCAATTACTTTTTCAGCTAAATGCGTCGCATTTTGTAAGTGGAGAATATTTACACCGTCCTTATTCACAACAAGAAACGCAACTGGTGTAATAGAAACCCCCCCTGCGCTTCCGCCACCAAATGCAGCATTACCGTTCGCTTTCGGCCCATCATTGGTTTGGAAGTCAGACCCTCCTGCTCCAAAACCAAATGCTACTTTAGATACTGTTAATACTACACCACCGTCAGCCGTTTGAACAGGCTCTCCAACAATTGTATTAACATCGACCATTTCCTTTAAATTTTCCATTGCTGCTTTCATCAATCCTTGAATTGGATGTTCCACCGTTCATAACCTCCTTTGTCATATCTTTCCTAGTTTTTCCGAAACTTCATGAACTAAACATACATTTTCATATTGTATTTAAAACTGATAAGTAATAATATTTAGAAAAAAGAAAAAGAGGGAATTATAATGATACGGAAATTAACAAAGCGTGATCATGAACAGGTCCTTATATTTCTAAAAGAGGAAATATCCATTAACCTATTTATCATTGGTGATATTGAAGCATTTGGATACGATGCAGACTTTCAAGAATTATGGGGGCATTTTACAGAAAATGAAATGTTGCAGTCTGTATTACTGCGCTTTCATGATTCATTTATCCTATATGGAAAGGATAACTTTTCTATTGTGGACTATGAGGTTATTCTCTCCTCTCACAAACCACTTAAAATCTCTGGTAAATCAGACATTGTAGAAAAAATTGAAGATGTACATGGTATACATCTTGGAACAAAAAATAAAACATATTTTTGTGAGTGTAAAGATGATACTGCCTTACCAAAAACGATGATTCATACGACAATTAAACAAGCAACAATAGCGGATGTCGAGCGAATTATGCATCTTCGAAACAACATTGAAGAATTCCCACAGTCAAATCAATCTGAAAAAATATTGCGCCAATCACTCGAAACAAATACAGGACGTACATATTACATTGAAGAAAATGGAGAAATGGTCTCTTCCGCTTCTACATCAGCCGAAAATTCTTTATCTGCAATGGTTGTTGGAGTATGTACACATCCGAATTATCGCGGCAAAGGATACGCTTCGCTCATACTCCAGCAAATGATTCAAGATTTTAAGAAAGAAGGAAGAACACTTTGCTTGTTCTATCATAACCAAGCTGCCGGGAGAATTTATAAACGGTTAGGATTTCAAGACATTGGAACGTGGACAATATATCGATAATAACAAAATCCACCTGGCTATATCGCCCCCCTTTCCCTCTACACAGATTTGAGGTGGGGGGCTCTGTCTTTTTACTAAGGACCAACCATTTCACCGATAAACTTTTTCTTGGCATCTTAAGTTTCATAATGCTTCCTTTTTGCTAGTCATACACTTCGTCTTTTCCTAAAGGAGCTTCGTTATTTACGTATTTAATATTGAAGACACTTTGGTCATTTAATAGCATGGCGATGATAATCGCTGTTCGTTTCCTTCGCATTTTCAAGTTGAAGTCTGCCAATATCTACAGAATAATAATATACTCACTTAACTTATTGTTCCTAATTATTAGAAATAGGATTCCCAACAATCATGCACCGCGATACCTGTAAATGCAGGCAATACCCTAATCGCATTCATGGCAACAGTCCCACGTTTTGGATGAATATATCGAATGGTGAGCTCAGGGGTACTATAGGGCACCCATTCTGTTTTTCCTTGATTACGAAGTCCTGTTTCATCACAATGAACAATCGGAGAAGCTACAATTTTAGAACGGATTTCTTCTTTTTCTTAAAAGCTTTCACCAAAAGAGTGAATGAGGCGGTTGATTGTGCCTTAACTGATTTAATGTTGATATACATCTCGAAAGAATTCAGACATCCACTGAAGGGATAGATACAAATATTGTGTGAAATAGTTCACCATCAATTGAATATTCAGCCCATATTAAGTCGCGTTTGTCACATCTTTTGGAAATGGAGCTTCTTCGATATGAAGACAATGTAGACACATTTTTCGTTCTACTTCATGTTGAAGTACCTCAAAAGAAATCCTCAAATCAAGAGGGTACCTGAGTAGTTACCAATTAAAACCAAAGGGAGATGGGGTGATATGATAAGCTCAAAAGAAACTATTAAAGTTGTTGAACAAAAGGGACAGCAAACTAGCTCGTTTAACAGAGAAGAGATACTAAAGAGAACAAAGGAGTTACTACAGCTAAGTAGTGGCTTTATAACTACTCCTCAAGTTGCAAACTTCTTCGGTATAACCCTTAAAGAGTTGAACAAAACAGTCAAAAGACACAAAGATTAGCTATTAGAGAATGGATATTTCAACAGGAGAGCAATTCTATTTCTAGAAATATTACTAGGTAAAAACAAAGTCGCCGAAGAGGTTCGAACTCAATTGATAAACATCGAAGGACACTCAGCAAAAGAAGATAAACTCAGAGGATTGAATATGAAGAGTGCTCTAATTAGTAAAGTTATAGAAGCAATGTCTAGCGAGGATACTAAGGAGTTAGAATAGGCTAACTCTAATTTAGAAACTTATATGAGAAATAATTACGCAGTAGAACTACCAAAAGTAGCAAACTTAAGAGTTGTTAAGTAATACTACCGAGCTGTCGGCTCTTTTGTTTTCCTCCTCAGGGTACATCAAGATCAACACTAATATTTACCAAAAAATAAAGCAAGGATTTCTCCCCGCTCCTGTTAGTCTCTTTAATGAAAAGATGAATCATTAATATTTTTATCTGCCATTCCGTACAATCAATATCTATTTTACTCCCTTCTTTTTACGGTTTCTAAATATAATCTCTAACGTCACTACTGCGAGAAAGCCTACAGATAGCTGTAAACCTATAAACACAAGTTTATCATTTAGAGGAATATCAGGTACACTCCGCAACAATACAGGAGGTACAAGTATACCGATAATTACAAGGATTCTCGTTATCTTTCCCATTTCGTTTCCCCTATCATATTTTTTAACATTTATATGTATCTTTTAAATTAATTTACATTTCTAATAATTTCTCACGTAAAACTAATTCACTTTCAGTCATATATCCTCTATGCATTTCCTCTATAATTTTATCGTGATTAAAGCACAATACTTTTTCATCACCTAAATAGCCCACTGGGTAAGGAACACCCACATAATCAAAATCACGTTTATCTGCTGATACAACCATTCTTCCAATAATCATAATAATCGGTTCTACACCTTCTAGTTTTACAACGGTTCCAATCGGTAAAAGTTTCATTAATTTATTCTCTTTTTTTATTTTTTAACCCTCAAATAATATTAAAGTACCACTAGATCTCCTACAAAAAGTACAATTTTCTGCGTCTGTGAGTGCAGTATCCATGTCTCAGTAATAAGTGGAAGTCTACCTAGAATAATTAAAATTCTTTTTTTCTAAGCAAACTACTTATCTCGATTCTTTTTAAATTTATTAGTTATAGATTCCAATAATTTTGTTGTACCAAAAGATAAAACGGCTAGTATAAGCACAAAAGCAATAAGTGCTAATTTTCTCCCCACCTATAAGGAGCAAACAAACTAAATATAAGTAAGGTTGAAAAACCAAAAATTTTTATAATTCTCGCTTGTTTAAACACAACTATTCTTCTCCCTGCTTAACAAATTTAGCAAATAAACCGCCACCGACATACGCACCAGTTTCTTGACCTGCATGAAACCTATAACCAATTGTTCCTAATCCTAATTCCCCACACACTTCAAGATCATATTCACCTATTATAGGAATAAAATCAGGGATATCAACTTTTGTTGATAGTTCATATTTTTGGACTGTTAACTCCGAATTATCTTTTCACTCCCCTCATCTTCATGCTCTATAATTGTCATTCGGACGTACGTCCTTTCACTCCTTCACCGCTTTTAATTCTTCCCACTCTTCACGAATAACCCCCATTCGAATAGAATCATAATAGGTTCCATTATAATAACGGCATTTTCGCATTCGCCCTTCTAACTTCATTCCGATTTTCTCAGCCACTTTCATCATTCGCTCATTTCCAGACCAAGTTGTTAATCCCACTCTACCAATCACCATATTTTCAAATAACAAATCTCTATATAATTGTAAAGCTTCTGTACCATAGCCACCGTTCCAATATGCAGGATTATAAATGACAATACCCATCTCTAACCAGCGCGTCGGTTTATACTCCCAATAAAAACCAACTATTCCGATGATTTCACCTTTAACCTCAATAAGGAGTTGAGACAAGGGTTCCTCTTTTAACTTAGATTGTAACTTCTCCTTGTATTCCGAGTACTCTTGCATAGAAAATGGAAAATAGGGAGCATCCCACTTTTTCCATTCCGGCTTTTCTTCTTTATATATTTGTTCATATAACGAATGAATATCTCTCTCGTCTATCTCTCTCACAATCACTTTTTTACCTTCTAAATATATATGTTCCATACTACCTCCTACATCAACCTAAATATTTGAATTTATTATATTACCAATATACAGTGTACCATTGTTCGAAAATTCCAACAACATTTTACATTTTGTTGTATAATATTGTAAAAAGTTAATGGAGGGGGTTTCATGTTACATAAAATATTTTCATTCATCAGCAAACTTTTATCGATTATTTTATCACTCTTACTATTATTAAATTTACCTTACTTGTTTATCACACAAGAGAGATTTACCTTTCAGCCACTTCAATTTTTCAAGCACTTCTTTACTATGTTAAAAGAAGTTTTCTCTCCCACGTCTTTAAGCGTTTTATCATCAGAAGCGCCATTCGGTTATTTTAAAAAAATACCATTATTTCCAACCGTATTAGAACCTTACATATATTCTTTTACTGTTTTGTTCGCAGCTTTTCTTCTTGCGCTCTTTCTTTCATCTAGCATGGCATTTTTCTATTTTTCAGCAAAGGATTCTATTAAAAAGTGGATAAACAGATGTATTTTTGTATTAGAGGCTATCCCTGATATGATGATAATGATTTGTTCACAAATGTTTTTCATCTGGTTTCTTAAGCAGTTCGGGGAATCTCCAGTCACCATTATATCTTTTCAAGAAAATCGAGCCTATTTACTTCCTATTTTAGCTTTAGCAGTGCTACCTACTATACAAATGTTTAGAATGATGATTTTATACATATACGAAGAACATAGGAAGCAATATGTAGAAGTGGCTTATGGAAAAGGCCTGTCATCCAGTTATATACTATGTATTCATTTATTCAAAAATATATCCATTCACCTCTTCCACCATTTAAAAACAATTTTTGTTTTCTTACTTTCTAATTTGTTCATCTTAGAATTTATTTTTAACATGCAAGGGATTGTTCAGTTTTTATTTAGAAAGGCATTTATTTCACCCTCTGCTATATTTATCATACTTATAATGATTATCTTACCGTTTTATATTATCTTTCAAATACTCTCTTTTATGATGAATAGATTGCAAAAACAAATGAAAGGAGAACTGTTATGAGGGGAATTTGGAAATCAAAACGCTTTTTAATCGGATTCATTTATCTTTTCGTCTTCATTACAGCTAGCTTTATTTATAGCTTCTTCTTTAAAGATAGTATACCAGAAGCACCCTTGCTACTTTATAATGACAAGAACGAATTAATTGGAAAAGCTCCTTTTCCTCCATCTGTAATGCCACCTTTTGGCTCTGATCGTTTTGGAGAACCTATTTTCTTACAAATTTTAGATGGGGCAAAATTTACAATTTTATTTGCTATAACAATTAGTTTGTTACGTATTTTATTTGGAACATGTATAGGAATCTTCTTAAGTTTATATGCCGCAAAATTCAAAAGATTTTCCCGATCATGTTCTGAAGTATTTTACTATATTCCAACTTTATTTATCGCGTTCATACTCATAGCACCCCTTAATATTGTCATCACATCAAATACCGATCAACTAAACCCTAATATTTCATTTGCAGTTTATCAAGCGATTGTACTCATTTTTATTGCTTTACCTACAATTTCTTTATACATTTCTTCGGAAGTTGATGAGTTTATGCAACAAGACTATATATTAAGCTCACAACTCATGGGAGCAACTCGTTTCCATATTATAAAGAAACACTTACGAGTCTTATTACTCGGTCGCATATTCGTTCTATTTATGGAGCATATTGTTCAAACACTCATACTCATGATGCATCTAGCATTACTTAACATTATAATCGGTGGAATACAGATGAAAGAACTAAAGGAAGGTGAGTTCAAACCTGTTTCACTCTCAAATGATTGGGCAGGTCTGATTGGATTAAATTATTATGAAATGAACCTTTCATTATGGATTATTTTTTATACACTCGTGACATTCTTTATTACGATTCTTTTTATTAAACTTATGACAACAGGAATACAAGATGCACGAAAAGCAAGATATTCTCAAACAATTGTAACGTCCTCTGTTCCAGATCAAAAAACATATGCGAAAAATAAAGATTCCTTTTCATTTGCTTCTTTAGAAAAAAGAAAACAATCTTCGCCTCATTTATAAAAAAAGGAACACACGAAAATTACTTCGAAGATGATTGAAGTAAGAAATTAAATGAAATAAAGTGAAACTTTAATCAGTGGGGGTTTTCTTCATCCCCCACTGATTATGAACCCTCACTAATCGGGCTGCCCTCAAATAGCGGGATAAAAATTCGATATCAAAAATAAAGAAGGAGCTTAAGTAAAGATGCCCCTTCTTTATTTTAATTCCTTCCAGAACGAATAACTCACTTTTTTATATTTTGCTCTTTCATAAAAACGATGTGCATCTACACGCTGCATAGATGATGTCAGAGCAATGCACTTACAGCCTTGTTCTTTTCCCCATCGCTCTATATATGAGAGTAATGCTTCACCATATCCTTTTGATCGGTACGTTTCCGCTGTTACAAGGTCATATACAAAAACGTGCTTGTTATTATAAAAGTTCGTACCCACAGCTACACCAGCAAGACTAACCGCTTCACCATTTTCATTTATTAAAGAAAATAGCTGATAATGTCCTTCTTTCATCCGGCGAAATAAAACCCGTGCTTCCTCTTTTGTAAGAGTCGTTCGTAATTGTTGTAAAACGGGTAATACCTCATCTAATTGTTCTTCTGTTTTTATTTCGATAATATTCATCTAATCTCTCCTAACTATTTATAAAACTTTCTGAATGTTATATCATTACTTTAAATCGAAACTGTCCTTCATTTAAGTGACAGTTCATTTCTTTTTTATAAGGCCAGTTATTGAAGGAGAGTAAATACTATGGATTTAATCATTCCTATACAAATAGAGAGTCAGGTACCTATTTATATACAAATTTACGAATTTATAAAACAAGAAATTTCAAAAGGCACCCTCCCTGCTGGGACACGTCTTCCTTCACATCGAAACTTAGCATTACAGCTTGGAGTTAGCCGCATTACAGTTGAGTCAGCGTATCAGCAATTGTCTGCAGAAGGATATGTGGACAGTAAGCCGAAGCGTGGTATATTTGTAACTGAAGTAGATGTAGATGTTATCCCTACTAAACATAAAAAACCATCTTACTCATTCGAAAAAATAGAGAAAGAATTCATTTATTTTGATTGTAGTCAAGGAAATATTGATCAAACAGCCTTTCCTCTCTCAAATTGGAAAAGGGCACTTCAAGAGTGCTTACTACAATATGAAAACGATTTATTTACAAAAGAAGACCCTCAAGGGGAACTTATACTTCGTAAGCATATTTCAAAATATTTGTATCACGCTCGCGGGGTTCACTCTTCACCTGATCAAATTGTTGTTGGCGCTGGTATACAGCCCCTTCTTTGGCTGCTTATTCAATTGCTTGGACGACAAAAAGCGTATGCAATAGAAAACCCTGGATTTCATCGTGTAAAAGCTATTATTCAAAGCTGCGGTCTTCCTATTCATCCTATTCCATTAGATGAAAAAGGAATAGACATTTCATTTCTCAGCAATTGTGATGCAAATGTTGCTTATGTTACGCCTTCTCATCAATTTCCATATGGGATGATTATGCCCTTATCAAGGAGACTGGAGTTATTAAAATGGGCAACCGATCGGGATGGCTATATTATTGAAGATGATTACGATGGAGAATTTCGCTATGTCGGAAAACCCATCCCCTCACTGCAAGGACTTGATACAAATGAACGCGTCATTTACATGGGTACTTTTTCAAAATCATTTTTACCATCTTTAAGAATAGGGTATATTGTTCTTCCGAATCATCTTTTAGAAACTTACAACAAACTTGGTGGCATTTTCAAACAAACCGTTTCCAAATTACAACAGCTTGCTCTTGCTCACTTCATTCAAAAAGGAGACTGGGATCGACATTTAAACCGTGTTCGTACACTATATAAGAAAAAACATCATACATTAGTGAAATCGCTTGTAAATCAAATGGGTACCGATGTTGATATACTTGGAGATCAATCTGGACTTCATATTGTGCTCCATGTTCATAATGGCATGAATGAACACGAACTCATTCATGCCGCTGCTGAAAAATATGTAAAAGTTTACCCCTTATCCATATACGATTCAATATATGATTTACGAAAGGAATCTTACGTTCTACTAGGGTTCGGAGGGATACCAATCGATGCAATTGAAACGGTTGTAACATTATTAAAAGAAGCTTGGTTTACTAAAAAAAGCTGTTTCTCGCAACAATAATTGCAAAAACAGCTTTTTCATACTTAATTATTTTAGTTTTCTCTTGAACATTTCACTTCATTTGTTTCCATTGAATAGAAACCTTCTATTTATTTCATAAAGAACGAGATAGCATCTCTTTTTTCAAATCCAATATTTCATCTACCGCTTTTTGATAACCTCCTGCTTTCCGTAAACTTAACCCTACTGTTCTACTTCCCTCTTTATAAACTTCATTATTAAGGAGATGGCTTACTGCCTCTTGTAATGCAGCCGGTGTGATATTTTGATAATCTAAAACAATACCAGCATTTAATTCTTCAACCCGTTTTGCTACAAAAGGCTGATCATTTGTAATTGGTAACACAAGAAGTGGTGTATCATAATAAAGCCCTTCATTCACACTGTTCATACCACCATGAGTAATAAATACATTCGTATATTGTAAGACTTCTAGTTGTGGAACGTAAGGACGCACAATAAAATGAGATGGAATATTTGTAAGTTTCGTTATATCCGTGTCCTTACCAACAGAAATTACAACTACTCCATCAAATTCTTCTAAAGCACGGAAACATGTGTTATATAGTTCGATTTGTTGATTCAGCTCCGTTCCCATTGAAAGGTAAATTACTTCTTTTCCTCTTAGCTTATCAAATGGAAAATCCACATTCTCCTCACGTGCAATAATAGAAGGACCTATAAACTTTACATTACTATGAAATTGCTCTGCATGTGGTTGGAAATATTCAGAAGTAAAAACGAATGTCATATCACTCTCATAATAAAAAAGTTGTTCCAGAGAAGTAATTTGCAGTCTATAGCGATTACTTATTCTATCTAAAATCTTTTGACATTCCTTATATAAAGCTGAGTCTGTATCTACTTTACTTTTTTGGACAGATAATTCCGTAAACATCTCCTTGCTTATCGCAAATGTTGTACAAGAAGCTATCGTTGGTAATTGTAGGATTTTAGCTAAAATTCTACCTAACAAAAAATGTTGGTCGTAAATAATATAATCAAACTTTTCACAGTTCATCTCTTCCAAAAGAAAAGGAAGCGCCTTTTCAGTTGCATTTAAGAATCTATATACCATTTGCACTGGATTAAACATATCCTTCATTCTGTTTTGCAAACGAATTTCTTTCAAATAATCCTTATAATTTCGAAATGCAACACCAGTATTTTGCAATTTAGAACGATATTCTTCCTCACAATAGTAAATAACCTCTTCTCCTCTATTCACAAGTTCTTTAACAAGAGCTATTGTTGGGTTAATATGACCTTCTGCTGGGAAATTTATTACAAGTACTTTTGACATCAAAATCACTCCGTTTTCTATACATTTTCATTAGAGTAGATTTCTAGTTGTCACTTCCTATTTTTTAATTGAAATCATGATTTATGCATAGCAACTGAGGTGAATGTTACAATTTCATCGACAGCTCGTCTATATCCACCTGCCGCGTGTAAAGACTCCCCAATTTCACGACTTCTTTCTCTAAAACTTTTATTATCTAGTATTATTTCTACCGCTTCACGTAATATTTCAGGGGTTATATTTGTACGATCCAATTGAATTCCTGCTCCTAATTCTTCGACTCGTTTTGCTACAAAAGGTTGATCCCCCATAACAGGGATGACAACTAGTGGAACTCCATAATATAACGCTTCACTAGAACTATTCATTCCTCCATGTGTAATAAACACATCTGTATGTTGTAATATTTCTAATTGTGGTACATAATTATATACATTAAAATTCGCTGGAATTTCTTCAAATTGACTGATATTTATTTTCTTCCCTATTACTAACACCACAGCTACATTTAAATCTCGAAATGCTTTGAAACATGTTTCATATAGTTCTGGTTGTTGGTTAAAAATCGTTCCCATCGAAATAAAAAGGACTGGCTTCTTTTTTGAAAATTGGAGTGGAAAGCTTTCCACATCTTTACGCGGTGCGATTGAGGGCCCAACAAATTTATATGATTCATCAAATGTATGAGAGTAAGGTTGATATTGTTTTGACGTATAGACAATCGTAATATCTCCTGGATGATTCATAATATCCAATAAGTCATTGCATTTTACTCCATATTTTTCTTCCCATTTTTTCATGCCTAATACACAAGACTGATAAAGCGGAGAACTTTCATCTATTTGTCTACGTTCATTTTTGTCATGAAGAGAGGTTTCTTTATTAAAAGCAAAAGTTGTGCAGGAAGAAACTTTTGGTACCTGTAAGATTTTCGCAAGAATGGATCCGACTGCAAAATGATTATCATAAATTAAATAATCATATTGTTCTTCTTTTATTTCCTCTAGAATATTCTCTACAATACGATCAGTAGCTTCAATCATCTTTGACAACATCTCTAGAGGGCTATTCCCTTGTTTTATTCGCTCCATAATATTGATTTGAGGAAGAAAATTTTCATATATTCGAAATTCAACACCTGTCGTTTCAATTTTATTTCGATACTCTTCAATACAATACGAAACAACTTTGTCTCCCCTTTTTACTAATTCACTTAGCACTGCCAATGTCGGATTGATATGCCCTTCTCCCGGAAAATGAATTACAAGAACTTTCGCCATCATATTCTCCTTTCTTAACTATTAATAAAGTTAATTTAATAATTAATCTTATTAATGATTTGCTATTTATTATATATGATAATCTATTAACTTTTCATATATTCAAACCACTTTTATTATTGAGAAATATTTTTATAATCATACTCTTTTTCACTTTACATATCATTTTTCAACATTATATCCTTTATATATCTCTAAATTCCTATTCAACACAATTTATAATTTCCTTATCATATCCTTGCTAATCATACAAAAAAATTGAAAAATATTATTTAGATAATTCCTATAGAAATAGAGAAAATGATATAATTCTCCCCAATCCCCTCCTTCAAAATTGCAAAACAACATTCTTATTTACTATTCTTATAAAATGGAATGTATACTCGAACACTAGGAACAAAGATTTTCATTATTTAGCGTCTTATTTCAATTATGCTATATAATGAATGTATGAATATGCAAAGAAAGGAGCATTTTTTATGTTTCAAAAACTATTTTCTTCACCTATTCTATCTATAAATACATTGGACCCAGGTTATGAAGATCATGCAAGTGATGTCTGGCTCATACAAACAAAAGAGGAAGAAGTCATCGTTCGTTCTTCTAAAATGACATCAGAACCTAACAATGATTTTTGGTGGGGATGTAAATACTTATTTGGAATTGATCCAAGAAACGTGCATGCTCTTGAAATTATACATACATTATTGCAAAAACATACTACGCTCCCTATTCCAAAAATATTACAGAAACATAGATTCGAACGGGAATATGTTGTTGTTGAAAAATTAAGCGGTCAAGCGCTCGACTCATTTATCGGCCAACCGAATTCTCTCTTATATAGCCTTGGAAAAGGATTAGCACAAATTCATCAATATACAGCAAATTATATTGGGAATCCAACTGAAACTTTTAAAATTCGCCTCAATCAATTTTACAAACACATTGAAAAGGTAAGTCAGCAACTCGTAGAAAAATTTCATTCTCATAACCCCAAAATATGTAATACATTAAAAAACTTTCAAACTCAGCTTCATGCTCTTCCAACACCGAAAGAAGCAACTCTTGTTTTAATTGATATGGACCCCACTCAATTTTTAACAGACGGTTCTAGAATTACTGGTTTAGTAGATACCGAAGCTTACGCTATTGCCCCAAGAGAATTTGATTTTATTGGATTAGAATACGTATTTACAGAAAAAGAAGCTCGTACTTTTCAAAAAGGTTACGAAACAATCATGCCCATTCCTGATTTAAAGCAGTGCAGAGCACCATATCGATACTTATATCGATTATTATCCGTTCAAGGGAATATTGATTTAGATGAATGGTTACAACATCCTTCTTATTTTTAATTGTTGTAGATTACAACAGTTTTCGCTCTAATATACATATTGATTTTTAAAAATGAAAAAGGACTAAATTGCATTGCTACAATTCAGTCCTTTTTCTTAATTATTTTTTTCTTAATATATTCACAACCGCAGTTGTTTCACGATTTTCTTTATAAACGCGTGGAATTCTTCGATCTAACATACACGTCACTTCATAGTTAATCGTATCTAATAAATCCGCAACTTCCTCAACTGGAATTTCTTCATCTCCTTGTTTTCCGTAGAAAACTACTTCATCACCTACACGTACAGGCATCGCCTTTGTAACATCAAGCATTAATTGGTCCATACATACACGTCCAAGAACAGGTACACGAATACCATTGATTAATGCATGACCTTTATTTGATAACTGACGATTGTAACCATCCGCATAACCAATCGGAACGGTTGCAATCCATTCTTCGCCCGTTGTCATATACGTATTCCCATAACTCACACCACGATTTTTTTTCGCATGTTTAATATGAGCTACTTTCGACTTTAACGATAATGCTGGCTGCAAAGATACAACTGTATGATCTACATCTCTTGAAGGATACATACCGTAAATCCCAATCCCAACGCGAACCATATTTTGAAACGTATTGCTAAGTTCCATTGATCCTGCACTATTAGAACTATGAATATAAGGAATTTGCATCCCTAGTTCTTTCGCCGTATTCACTGCTTTCTCAAATAACTTTGTCTGCATATTCGTATATGTTTTATCTAATTCATCAGCTGTAGAGTAATGCGTAAACATTCCTTCTACTTCTATATGATTCATCTTTTGTAATTCTTTTAAAAAAGGAGCAACTTCCTCCTCTTGTAAACCGATACGACTCATGCCAGTATCAATCTTCACATGAACACGTGCTTTCGTTTGAAGCTGTTTCGCAATTTCATTTATACTTGATAATTCTTCTATTCTATATACTGTCATCATAATATCATATTCGATTGCATCTTGAGCAGCTTCTACAGGTGTATATCCTAAAACTAAAATTGGAACTGTCACGCCAGCTTCGCGTAGCTCAATTCCTTCATCCACAAATGCAACAGCAAGTTGCTGAACACCTGCTTCAATCGCTGCTTTTGCAACTTCCACTGCTCCATGTCCATATGCATTTGCTTTTACAGCTGCCATCATCGTGATATTTCCATTATGAATTCTCTTTTTAAATTCTTTCACATTATGTTTAATAGCATCTAAATTGACTTCAACAATTGTATTTCTTCCATATCTCGAACTCATTGGTCTAAACTCCTAACTCAATAATTGCTTTCGATTCTATTTCTCGTTTCATACGACCTTTTACAATATAATACTTTTCATTTTCCTAGTCAAACTACTAGAATCTTCAGAATTTTAAGTATGATATAATACTCTTAGAAAACTATTATATACGGAGATGAGAAGAATTACAATGTTTGTTCAAGCTGCTTTACATCAATTAAAAATTGCGATTCATACATCTATCAAAATGCTGAATCCACTCACTGAATCAGATTTAAACATAAAACCAATTCAACATAAGCGATCGTTATTTGAAATGTACGCTCACCTTTCTCTTATTTGTCATGCAGATTTACTCATTTTAAATGAGACTCCACAAGAGGAATTACAGACTTTTTATCGTAAACATACACCAAAAACCATTCATGAAATACAGCAAACCATGCTTCAGGGATATGATCTTCTTTCTGAAACGTTTCTATCTTATTCACACGAAGAGTTGGCTCATATAACAACTGCATATTGGGGTGTTTCTTATTCTCGATTCGAATGGTTACTTGAAATCATTGCACACGTTTATCATCATCGGGCTCAAATTCACATATTAGTAACCGAGCATATTCAAGATCCTTCAGTTGCTTTGTTCGAGTAAATTTCCTACTCGGATAAAGCAACTATAGAATCTTTTTCCTATTCTTATCAAGCTCTTATTTCTAGATGACTTGTATCATTCATAAAGTGAACCATTCTTTGCTTTCCTGTCAATTCAAGCAAACTGATTCCCGTATCCCCCATTTTAAAGTAATAATCTTTATTTATTGGCATTTGAAAAAAAGCACTCAATATACAAGTGATTACTCCACCATGGGCTACAATCGCAATTCTTTCATGGTTATTTTCCGTTATAATCTTTGAAAATATCGCCTCAATTCTCATGCGAAACTCTATAAAAGATTCTCCATTTTCAAAGCGATCATAAAGATATTTTGGCTCTGGATATTTTTTTGCTTCTTCAAAAGACATACCAGCCTGTACACCGTTATTAAACTCCATTAATTCTTCTTCAAATTTCACTGGGCATCCAACTGCTTCTGCCAAAGTTTCCGCTGTTTCCTTAGCTCTTTTCAATGTACTAGCCCATATGTAATCTGGAGGAAATTCACTTTTTACTTTTTGGACTAACTTTGCAACTTGCTCTCTTCCTTTCTCCGTTAGTTCAAAGTCTGCTCGTCCCTCATGTACATGTAAAATATCTGCTTCTGATTCCCCATGCCGTATTAATAGTATTTGCATCATGATCCCATCCCTTTTTTTCAATATTTCCAAAATAAAACTCCATCATGTTTTCTCTTTCACTTCAAACCCAAAAAAGAGAAATGGAAACCCATTTCTCTTTCTTCTTATTATTACTCTTTTGGCGCGTCAGAAGAAGGCAATGTCTTCGCTTGTTTTTCTTTAAAGATTTCTCCGATTGCACCAAGAGTTCCAAGTGTTTCAATTGCATTTGAAGGGATAAATACTTTATTAGCTGGTCCTTTTGCTACTTCAGCTAATGATTCAAACGATTTATACGCAAGGATACGTTCATCTAGATTAGCTTCTCGTATGAATTGAATTCGATTTTGTTCCGCTTTTGCGATAATTTCAATCGCTTTTGCTTCCCCTTGCGCCTCTAGTTCTTTTGCTTCTCTTACGCCTTCCGCTTCTCGAATACGCGCTTCCTTATCCCCTTCAGCCATTAATATTTTACTTTGTTTTTCCCCTTCTGCTCGAAGTACTTTATCTTGTCTCGCAGCTTCTGCTTCTAAAATAATAGCACGCTTATTACGCTCTGCTTTCATTTGTTTTTCCATTGCTGCTTGCACATCTTTTGGAGGGTTAATATCAACTATCTCTACACGTTCGATACGAACGCCCCATTTTTCTGTTGCTTCATCAAGAGCTAGACGAATTTCTGTTGAAATTTTCTCACGTCCTGATAAGGTTTCATCCAGTTCCATGTTCCCAATGATTTGACGCATTGTTGCAGATGTAATATTACGAACACCGTATTCATAATTTGAAATACCATATGTTGCAAGTTCGGGTTCAACTATTTGATAAAAGATAATTGTATCGATTTCTACTTGTACGTTATCACGTGTAATTACTTTTTGCGGCGGTACATTCGTTTGTTGAATACGTAAATCATGATAAACACGAACACGATCAACAATTGGAATGATAAGGTTTAGTCCCGGGTTCAGAATACATCGAAACTTACCAAACCTTTCAACGACTCCAACCTTTTGCTGTGGAATAATTTTAATCGTTAACGCGATAAATATAATAACAATTAATGCAAAAATAATCGTTAATGTTAATGCTACCATTTTATTCACTCTCCTTTTTCACATATAAAACTGTACTATTCCTCTTTATAACAATGACTTTCTCTCCAATTGAAATAGGTACATCAGAAATAGCAGTCCAAGTGTCTCCATCTACTTTCACAATTCCATTCTCTTCATTTGTAATCGCTTTCGTAACAATCCCTTGTTTTCCCTCAAGTTTATCGACAGTATCAGTAAATCCTTTTGCTTCTCGAAAATTTTTAGAAATTCTTTTTGTAAAGAAAGTTAATGTCAAACTTACAATTGCCCCTACAACAACTTGTAGAAATAATGCTTCTGGAGCAAACAGTGCAATAAGACCTCCAACAACCGCTCCTATCCCAAGCCAAAGCATATAAAAAGTAATGGATAACATCTCAGCGATAAATAAAATTCCAGCTATAATAAACCAAACAACCCATGCGGCCATATACAACCCTCGCTTTCTATTCTATTTTCTATATGTATATGAAAAAAAGAATGGTTTATCCTCTATTCACAGGCAGTAATTCTCATTCCTAAATATTCAAGCAAGAACAAATCATTTCTTCCATTCATAATGCTCCATACTGAATATAAACAACCATTAGCTGATAGCTATTATACTATTCACTGTTACAATAAGTTATCATTAAAATGTTATATTAATATATTCTTCATTATACATGAAAAATCCTTGTATAAAAGTTACAAAAAATATAATTCTTTCGAAATTTTTGTTTACAAATTAAAATGAATATAAAAATAATTATTTATAGGAGGTTACCCCATTGTGTAAGCAGCCATTGCCCTTTTATTGGATATCTAAAATGTGCATGACCCTGGCTGATGTTGTTTATATTATGATTCTAACTACTCATATGTATATAACAACAAAATCTGCTACTATCACAGCCCTATTTCCATTACTACAAGCTATTGTAAACTTGATTGCAAATGCTTCTGCACCACTTCTCATCAATCGTTTCTCATCTTACTCTCTGCTCTTTAGATTCCAATGGATAAAAACGGTCTTTCTCATTCTCTTAACACTTCTATTCCCAATTATATCATCAAATATTATTGCTCTTTTGGCATTTATTACTTTTATTTCGTTTTGTACAGGATGGAGTTCTCCTCTGCTATACACTGTTATTCCACGATTAACACAGCAAGAAAGACTAGTAAAAGTAAATAGTATCTTTTCTTTTTCAACACAAATTGTACAAGCAGCAGCTTATTCTTTTACAAGTATGATTGTCCTTATCATCGGAGCAACGCCTACACTAATAATTAACAATATGTTCATGATTTGTGGATGTATTACACTGTATTTTTCTTTGCACTCTATACAAATTGAAAAAACTGCTAAAAATTCCAGCACTCATTCTATCTCTGCATTACTTGAAGGATGGAAACTTTTATTTCAACATCCATCTCTTCGCACAATTACATATATGGATTTAATTGAAACATTGGCTGGAACCGTTTGGATGGGAGCGATTACAATGGCCTATGTCACAACTGTTCTTCATAAAGGCGAAGAATGGTGGGGATATATTAATACAAGCTATTATATTGGAACATTATTAGGCGGCCTCTTAGCATGGCGATTCAGTTCCTATATTCAGCATCATTTAATACGCTCAATGGCTATTGGATCTCTTATATTCAGTGTACTTACTTTCTTATATGGCATAACAAGCCATGGATTTATCGCACTAGCTCTCTGCCTTCTCATAGGTCCTGCCTATCAAATTCGCGATATTTCTCAAATGACCGTTCTACAATCAAGTGTACCTTCAGCCTTATTATCCAAAATTTATACAGCTCATGGCACACTCATTTCTAGTGCTTCTGGACTTTCCATACTAAGTGTCGGAATCATTACGGATATGTTTGGGGTTCGGACAATCTATATCCTAGCGGCTTTCCTTATTTTATGTTCTGCTTGCCTTTCTTTTATATTATTAAAGTATATAAAAATACGTGAAAAGGATCTTTCTTTTCAATCCGACCTTTAAACTTTTCAAAATAAATAAAAACCCGCCTTAGATGAATACACTTCACCTAAGGCGGGTTTCATTTTATATACATCCCTTCAAGCAAGCGATAAATAAATTCATCTTGCTTTCCTGTTAATACAGGACATCCCTCTATATCAACCCATTCATAGCAAAATGTTATGTTTTCGTTTTCTTTAATTACTATATGTTCCCATATATCCTTCACTTCCGTTAACAATGACATATGAAAAAAGTGATGTTTTTCGTACTCCTGTCTTTCCTTCACATAGATCATATAGTCATCGATAAAACGCTCAATATACAAATGACGTAGTCCTGTTTCTTCCATTACTTTACGTAATATAGCAGCTTCCAAACTTTCTTCCGGCCTTACTATACCACCAGGAATTTGTATCCTCTCTTTTGGCATATCACGATGTTTAGAAACAAGCAATTGCATCATTCCTTCTTTTTCTCTTGTAATATATGCATATACTTTCTTCCTATATAACATAGCCATTTCCTCTTCTCCCCTCACTCTATTACTTCATCGCTTCCTCTAAGGTGAGATTATTTTCATATAAATATGTAGCTTGCGGGTTTCCTACATACCGTACATGCCAAGGTTCATAACGATATCCTGTAATTCCTTCTTTTTCTTTTGTATATCTAATAACAAACCCAAATTTATGAGCATTTTTAGCGAGCCATTTCCCCTCTTTTGTTTCTCCGAAAACAGATTCTAACTGAAATTTTGCCGATTGCGATGTAATATCCATTGCGAGACCTGTTTGGTGCTCACTCGTTCCTGGAATTGCACTAGACATCGCCGTTTTCGCTTCTCCATCTTGCATTTTATACATGGTGTTTAACGCCTTTTGCCGATCAAACGATCTAAATCCAGAAGCTGCAAATAGAAATATCCGCTCCTTGTCTCCTTGCTGAAACATTTTCTCCAGTGCTACAGCTGCTTCTTTCCGCATCTTTTTTTTCTCGTAATTTCCCTCACTTAAAAAACGTACATTCGGAATAACTAAGTCTTGCGGCTTATAGTGATCTGGTAACCGCCTACTCTTATTTACAAGCACAAAGATAGAATTCGCATTATTGACAACTGCGATATTTCCTTCCATCTTTGAAATTGTTTCTTCAGATTTTGGAAACATTACAGTCGCATTCACTTCTTGCGCTTGCTTTTCCTTATACATTTTGTAATTGATACCCGATATCCCAACGATAACTACAACTACTATAATACCTAGTAGGATCCATCTTTTTTTCATAAAACGACCTCTTATTTTAATAATTTAGCCATGCAATACTCATCGACACACTTTCCATTAATAATAAGAGAAGCTTGTTTTAACCCTTCCTGTTCAAATCCTACTTTCTTATAAAGTGCCTTTGCTCTTGTATTGTGGGCCATTACTGTTAGCTCTAAACGCCATACATCATGTAATCTTGCCCATTTTTCTATCTCTTTAAACAAAGCGGTTCCTATTCCACGTCCACTATACTGCCATAAAATCCCAATGACAACTGTTACGACGTGCTGTTTTCGTTGAACATCCATTCCATTCACTAAAATAAAGCCTATTATTTGTTCTTCATGTGTCGCTACAAGTATTGTAGAATTTTTATTGTTTATAACGTTCAATCATTTTTTGTTGCTGCTCTACTGTCATCTTACGTTCTCCTGGTTCAAATAACATAAAAGCAGTTTCTTCATCTAATTTCTTCCCTAACTGCAAAAACGATGCCGCATCTTCTACTCGGATTTCTCGAATCATCTCTATCATCCCATTCAGTTAATCTCATAAAGTTTTGTTTATAAATAAAATTTCGATATTTCACAAAGGAATTCCTGTCTATTTCCTTTTGAAGAAAGAGACAAATTTCGATATTAATATAGTGAAATTTGCGCCATTTTGATGAACTTCTTATTTATTTCTAAAAGAAAAAAAGACGCAAGACTATATGCTTCCGTCTATCCATTTACCTTCTCTGCTTGCCAAAAATATTCGCTAAATGCCTTCGCAAGCGTATCAATAGAACGATTTAATTCTTCAGCTGTATTATCTACACCACCTACTTCAATTAAAAGCGCCTGTCCCGATAAATCTTGATTGTAAACCCCATTTCCTGTTTGAAATCCTTTTTGAATAACGCCTCGACTTACTCCTGGATATTTTTTATTAATGGCCTCATGCAGTGCAGTCGCTAATTGTAAATTTTTTACGTAGTTTTTATTTCCTTTTCCGATAACAAATGCGAGCCTTGCATACGATTTATCTCCAATTACCTTTGTCGTTACGTTTTTCCGAGCACTGTCTCGGTGCAAATCAAAGAAATATTGTAACTCTTTATTCGTTGCCATTGCTTCCTGTACAATTTCACGTGATTCTCTATATGAACTATTGCTATTTAGACCTTTACTAATTAGTCTTTTCCCAACATCTGTTTTATCCTCAATTGCTCCTATTCCCTCGTTTTCTAATTGCTCACGAAGCCGCTCACCTAATATTGAAATATTTGTAACCGAACTTGTCGCTTTATTTGGATTTGGATCATTTGTTAAATTTAATAACGGTAAAAATGATTCCCAGCTATGCGTATGATAAATAAAAGCAACCTTTCGTTCTCCCGTTGTTTGATCCGGTTGTTTCTTTTCTACATTTGAATTTTTCTTCTGAGCTTGTCCTGCTTCACCAGTCCGTTCTTTCACAACTTCTTCAAGTGGGACACTCGACTCTATTGGAAGATTAGAATAGTTTGTTCCTTCTCCCGCAATAACAATTTCTGTATCATACTTTCCAAAACCCGGAAGTTCTCTCCCAACAAAGCTTCGGACATCGTCGAATCGAATATTGGTAGCTACAGAAAATAAAAAGGATGAAATAGAAAAATCTTGATTTAAATTACGATACTCCTGTGTAAAGTAATGATTTTCCTTTCCAATCACATACATATATCCGTTCATTGACAGCTCATTTAACCAATTATATAAATAGGTTGACTTTGTTTCTTTCAATAAAGTAACTACCACTCCGATTAGAAAAAAAGTCGCTAACAGTGTACTAACAGTAAATAAAATTAGCTTTCGAACGCTTGTGAAATTCACATAAAAAAAGCCTCGATTCATAATATCACCCTCTCTATTTCAACTTATGTACAAGCTTTATAGAATAGACCGCCTAAATTTGGGCAATATTGTATGAGAGGTGAAATGAATTGAAGCTAATTATCGGTATAGTTCCCATTATTTTGTCAGGTGTGTTTTTATTATTTGCAGCACATCCTAAAGTCCGTGTTTTCTTAGATATTTGTGCATACCTTTCATTATATATACTTGGTATACTAACCGCTTTTAACATTTATGATGTTGTACTGCACGACTTAGTATTTATGACAACCATTCACGGTATCTTGTTAAATCCACTCTTTCTCATCACCGGAGCTTATATTGGAGTGTATTCTTTATATCTCCTTATTTATAAACTAGTAACCAATTTAAGAAGGACATAATGCTTATGTTTAATGGAGTGTAAAAAATGCGACCAACTTTTATATGTCATAAATGCCAGAAAAAAATCGTCAGAAAGCAAGATCTTCTTACCACAATGCTCTACGTACGCATCTACTTATTTCACAATACTTGTTTTAGCCAACAATTTTTCTTTTCTCGTTTTATCCCTATAAATACGGTATTAAGATCATATTTCACTTGGTATACCCTCGCTGTAGGGATTATTTTAACCATAACTGAGCCATCAGTTATTTGAATCTTCTTTTTAGTACCTACTCTATCCCGTTTCATGTCTTACTATTATATTGAACGTCACTTTTTGAGATAACGATTAGACTGTTTCTTTGGAATACTTAAATACTCCCCCTCTTTTTCTTTCAGCAATTTTCCAACATAAATCATTTGTCCGATATGTGATGAATAATGAACAATCTGTCTCTCAATCGCTTGCATAACACTATGCGCTTCCCCCCGAATATGCACAACCTTTAAAAGGTCTTGCGGAGTTAATAATTGCAGCGCTTGAAAAACATACTCCCATCCTACTTTCCACGCTATTAGTGCTTCTGCTTTTGAAGCATAGCCTCCTTCGAATTCACCATCACGATTTCGATTTAACTTTTCACCATCTGTCGTTAAAAAATCTGTCCATCTTGAGCGCATATTTCCATGTAAATGTTTGATTATAATCGCAATACTATTTGCCTCTTCATGAGGTTTCCAACTTATTTGTTCATATGATAACTGTGAGAGCGTCTGGTCTCCTTGCTTTTGCATTGCCTTAAAGTTTTGAATTGCACATTTTAAATAGCTTTTTCCAACATCCATTCTTAATCCTCTCCCCTATTAACTAATTGGTGTTCCATTAGGGATGTCTATATCTGGCTGCAGTAAGGTTCTATCTCCTTGCTCTATTACTCCACCTAGCACAAGCACTTCTGCTTTTTTTATCGTTCCCACACGTACATTGCATTGTAAAAAATCCAAAACCAACTGTTTTTTCACTCTTTCCAACCTAATATTTAGACAAAATATATGAATTTTCTCTAAAAAAAGAAAGATGCCTAGGCACCTTTCTTTTGTAACGTATTTGATTCGTTTGGTCTATATAAAAAGTAACCAATAATTCCACCAATACATGATGGCAGTAACCAACCAATTCCTTCCTTATATAAAGGAAGCATTTCTAGCACATTTGTTACGGCATCAAACTTAATATTTGCACTTTCTAAACCGTTAAATAGACTAATAACGAGTGCCCCTAAAATTGCACCGATATATATTGTATTTCGCTGTCTAATCCATTTATGAAAATAAGACAGTACAATTAGTACAATTGCAACAGGATAAATCATCATCAATACTGGTAATGTTACATCAATAAGCTGTGTTAACCCTAAATTTGATACAACTAAACTAAATACACATACCATTGTTACAATCATTCTATGTGATAATTTTGGGAATAATTTTGTAAAAAATCCCGCACACGCTGATGTAAGTCCAACTGAAGTTGTTAAACAAGCCAGTGTAATAACAAGGCCTAATAGTATTTTGCCACTCGTTCCATATAACTCATTTACAACTTTCGTTAAAATAAGACCTCCATTATCAGAAACGCCAAGTGATGTACTTGTCGAACCAAGATAAGCAAGAGATAAATAAATTAACGTTAAACCGAATACAGCAATAATTCCAGAAGTAATCGTTGTTTTTGCAATTTGATTACTTTCTGTTACCCCTTTTGAACGTATAACTTGCACCACAACAATTCCAAATACAAGTGCACTAATAGCATCCATCGTTAAATAGCCTTGAATAAATCCACCAAAAAATGCATGATCTTTATATACATCTAATGGTGCAGTTGGTTCCCCAATCGGATCAATAATCGCTTTACCAACAATAACAGCAACAATAAGCACCAATAGTGGCGTAAGAAATCTTCCAAACCAATCAATCAATTTCGATGGATTCAAAGATAAATACCAAGTTGCACCAAAGAAAACGGCTGTATAAAGAAATAAAATATACCACTCTGATACAAGGCCTTCTGTTAGAAAGGGCTTCATTCCCATTTCAAAGGAAACGGCCCCTGTGCGAGGAATTGCAAAAAATGGCCCAATTGCCAAATAACTAACTAGCGGAAAAATAAAAGCAAATATAGGGTGCACTCTAGCGGATAACGCTTTCAAGTCCCCCCCTACAAAAGCTACAGCGGTTACTGCTAATAGAGGAAGACCGACTCCTGTCACTAGGAATCCAATTGTAGCAACCCAAACATTTTCTCCAGCTTGTTGACCTAACACGGGTGGAAAAATTAAATTTCCTGCCCCTAAAAATAGTGCGAATAACATTAAGCCAATCGCTACTGTATCTCCTGACCTTAATCTTCCCTTCATCTCTTTCATTTGCATAGCATCTTTTATTGTTTTTCTCTCACAAATATGCTACGCATCCTCCTCTCTGCTCGTGATGATACTAAACTTTCCCTCTTTATAGAACAATATCTTTCTGTAATTTCTCCACTTTTCCTTTTTATTACTCCCATTTATAAAGTGAGACTTTAATCAGTGAGTTTTTTTCATCCTCACTAATTATGAACTCTCACCAATCGGACTGTTACTGCTCTAAAACAGTAGGATAATTTTTGATTTTTTAGAATTTTTTAACCATTATGACGTTATAAAAAAGAAATAAGTCAGACCTCTTTATATTAACCACACATATAGTAACATATTTAGTCGAAAAATAGAAATATATTTTTATAAAGAATTTTAAAAATAATATATACAACTTTTTTATTCATTCTTCCACAAAAGGATTTAGCAAACGAGGTCCCTTTTCCACTTATTTCATAAAACAATTATGCAAAATAAATATATATTCTCCAAAACATTTTTCCATCAAAAAGAAAAGTTGAGAAAGCTCCACCTTCCCTTCGTTTAGAGGAGAGACCTTCTCAGTTAAGGTAATCAAACAACTATCTGTAGTACTATTCAATGATCTCGACTTCATGTGGATTATTCATTTTCTCTACATATACAACACGAAATCCGTAATCTTCTAGGTTTTTTAATAAAGGATTTAGTTCTTCTGCCTGAAATTCTTCACCAAGTGTAAACATAATTCTACGGACTAATAATGCATTATTATCAAATGTCATTAAACTTTGAATGCCACTATATTTTTTTAAGACGGTAGATAGTTTCTGAATTGCACCGTTATAGTCTTGTGTTCCTATCATGATAGAATATTTACTAGAATGAATTCCCCAAGCATCTTCTAACAGTTCAAATACTTTTTTATGCGTTAAAATTCCTAGGAATGTTCCTTTTTCATCAATCACTGATAAAAATGGCAACTTCTTAATTGAAAAAAATACTTGAAAGAAAGAAGAATCTTCTTTTACATATCCGTCTTTATCGTTTAATAATTCTGATAATTTGTTTTCTAACGATCCTTCGTATTCTAAAATATCGACTTTATATATATTTCCTAAAAATTTTTCCTTCTTTTCATCTAAAACCGGGACACAACGATAGCCTGTTTTATTTAAGTGATCTAACGCTTCACCTATTGTAAATGAAATCGTACAGTATAAAACCTCTTTTTTCGGTACATAATTTCCTTTTATTCTCATAAAAAGCCTCCTTATGCTAAAATACTTTCTGTGTCATAACTATATTATATTTTTAGAAAAAAAGGAATTATTTATTTTATTTTTCTGAAAATCACTCACATTTCTGTCATAATTTCTTCATAAAATCAATTATCAATCTTTTACATGTTGGTCCTACCTCCTTTACTTCTCTCTGAATCTTACTGCCTAAAAATAGCAGGATAAGCTTATAGATTATACCCATATGTAAAGAAAAAGATATTGTAACTTCTTCAAAAAAGCGCTAAAATAACAATAAGAATTTTCTGAATTTTCAAAGAGTAGGTGAATTTTATGACTTCTTTAGTCCGATCTTACATGTTTCGCTTTTTGATTGGATTTCTTATCGTTCTTATGATAAGTCCGCTCCCCACGTTATTATTAACTCATGAAAGTTCTTATTTTAAAAGCTTATTTATGATTTTTTATCATTTTGTCCATTTCCCTTCGATTTCTATCCCTATGATTGACTGGATGCATGAATCCATTCTTTTTTCACCTCAGCTAATTATGAATGCAGAAACTACATTGTATACTTCAGAGCACTCTACACATTTGTTTCCTTACATATGGAAAGTGTATTTTTTCTCACTGACGCACTTTATATTTACGTTAGCAATCGGTTTTTCAATTAGTTTCATAATAGGTTATACCTTTTTAAAAATTCCAAAATCGATTAAAAAATATGCCTCATTATTATACTGGATACCTTATTCGTTGAGCGTTGTTATATTACAATGTATAGTGATTTTATTTTCACTCTACATGGCAAAATATATAACAATCCCTTTCTTCTCTTCTATACTAATTGTTCTTAGTACAGCTATGATTATTGTTATGCAAGCAATAAAAAAATGGATTCCTTTTTTAAGTCATGCAGAAACACATGAAATTCACACCTCTTCCTTTCTTATAAATACATTATTTACCGCTCTTATTTCTAATCATAAATCAATTTTAAGCTCTATTATTGTTTCATTTTGTTTCATGGAGTGTATTTTTCATACAAATGGTTTATTACAATTTATGATTCAATTTGGAGGAGCTTCACCAACTATAGTCGCAATTTGTCTGCTCCTTCTTTATATTCCGTATATGATTCTTTCTTTTCTCCAATCTCTTTGGAGAACAAAGGATACAAAACATACAACATCCCCTGTAACTAGAACAATGTTAAAATAAAGTGAAACTTTAATCAGCGGGGATTTTCTTCATCACCTACTGATTATGTCCCCTCACTAATCGGACTGTTATAGCCCTAAAATAGCGGAATAAAATGAAACAATCAAGTTCCATCTACAAACAGCGAAAACAGCTCCTTTCTCCTTCCATTTTCAAACATGCAAATGGAAGGTTATTCTCTATAAATCAGGATAAAATAACAAGAAATGATTAACGGTTAGCAAAACATGTCAATTTTTACGTATTTTCTTTGACTATTATTTTCGTTTCGATTTATTATAAAAGTATAACATACTTGCAGGAGGTGACATCTTTATTCCATTTCGGAGTAAGGAACACACTTGGACATATTAAATATTTTTCTCATTATTTTACTTATTCTCATCTCAGGCTTTTTCGTTGCCTCTGAATTCGCAGTTGTAAAAGTACGAAAAAGCCGAATTGATCAACTTGCAAACGAAGGAAATAAACAAGCCTTAGCTGCTAGAAGCGTTGTTTCAAATTTAGATGTATATTTATCAGCCTGTCAGCTTGGCATCACGATCACTTCTTTAGGACTTGGTTGGCTTGGTGAACCAACTGTAGAGCATTTACTGCATCCTGTATTTGAAAAAATAAATATTACTGGTCCAATGGCTAATACACTATCTTTTATTATGGCCTTTAGTATTATCACCTTTTTTCATGTTGTATTGGGTGAACTTGTACCAAAATCTTTCGCTATTCAAAAAGCCGAAACAATTACTTTAATGTTTGCTAAACCACTTATTTGGTTTGACAAAATTATGTACCCTTTCATTTGGCTATTAAATCGTACAGCCTTATTTTTCACAAAACTATTTGGCTTACAACCGGCAAAAGAAAATGAACTTGCTCATTCTGAAGAAGAATTACGACTTATTTTAGGCGAAAGCTTTAAAAGTGGAGAAATTAATCAAACGGAATATAAATATGTAAATAATATTTTTGAATTTGATGATCGTGTTGCAAAAGAAATCATGGTTCCACGAACAGAAATGGTTTGTCTCTCTACTGAAAATACATTAGAAGAAAATATGGAGACCGTTGCCTCCGAGAAGTATACACGCTATCCAATTATTGAAAAAGATAAAGATGATATCATCGGAATGATTAATACAAAAGAAATTTTCCATGATCAAACAAAGGGGATTCATAAGCCTTTAGAATCCTATATCCATCCTGTGTTAACAGTCTTTGAAACGGTTCCAATCCGCAAAACATTAATTCATCTTCAAAAAAATCGTGTGCAAATGGCCATTGTAATGGATGAATATGGTGGAACAGCTGGATTGTTAACGATGGAAGATATTATTGAAGAGATTATTGGAGAAATACAAGATGAATTTGATGATGATGAATCACCAATGATTGAGAAAAGAACCCCTAAACTCACTGTTTTAGATGGAAAAGTTCTCATTTCTGAAGTGAATGACATGTTTGGCTTACATATTGATGATAGCGATTTGGATACAATCGGTGGTTGGTTGCTTTCTCAAGCAGTTGATTTAAATATTGAACCTGGATATTCAGTTGGATATGATGGATTTCAATTTAAAGCTTTAGATCTTGACGGCCATCAAATTAAAAAAATTGCTGTACATAAATTAGATACTATAAAGGAGCAGTAAAGTGACTGTTATATTAACTCTTTGTATCATTGCATGTTTCATCATTTCATTTATTGCGTTTATCTATCCGATTATTCCAGGCATACTTGCTTTATGGGCTGGATATTTTATTTATTATTTTGGGATAAATGGTGGTGAGTTAACCACTTCCTTTTGGGCCATTCAAATTGTATTTACGATTATCATTTTCATTGCTGACTTTATTGCTAATGGATATTTCTTAAAAAAATACGGAAGCACGAAGTGGGGCGAACGTGTTGGCATGGTGTCTATCATCGTAGGTTCTTTTTTCTTCCCGCCGTTTGGTCTTATTATCATCCCATTTCTATCGGTATTTATAACGGAACTAATCCATAAAAAGACGCCAAAGGAAGCTTTCATGGTTGGAATTGCAACCGTTATTGGTTTTTTAAGTAGTACAGTAGCAAAAGCTATTTTACAAATCATTATGATCATCATATTCATTTGTTATATTCTTTTCTAACCATCTCTTTTTAGAGATGGTTTTTTATACGCAACACCAACGTAGCTATTTTCATATCTTTTCTGTTATTTTTTAATTAAAAAAGCTTCCCCATAAATAGAGGAAGCTCTACTATATAAATCAGACAAACTTATTTCTTTTCTTTTGAATCTGAAGATTGTGTATCTCCACTCGTTTCCTTATCTTTCTTTTCATCTTGTTGTGTTGTTGTTTCCTCATCTTTCTTTTTTTCTTCCCCATTACTACAACCTACCATAAATAAAGAGCTCGCAAGTGCCATAGCAGTTAAAGATTTAACCCATTTATTCATTTGCTTATCCTCCTTTTGATAGAATATGTACAATCTCATATTACTTCCTATTTTTAAAGCTAATATTAGAAAACAGTAAATATATAGTAAATGTTTGTAAATTTTAAAATAAAAAAGCGAATATTTTTTCTTTTGAAATACTTTCCTCTATAATGAAGGTATTATAAGCAAAGAAAGGTGGATACAGATGGAACTTGGATTATCTGGTAAAACAGCATTGGTTGTAGCTTCTAGTCAAGGCTTAGGAAGAGCAATTAGTACAGCGCTTGTAAAAGAAGGAACAAATGTTATGTTGCTCAGCCGTAATAAAGAAAGTTTAATCTCATTGCAAAAAGAATTAACTGCTCTTAACAGAGGAAAAGTTATGTATACAGTTTGTGATATTACAAACAAAGAAAATATTAAAGAAGCGGTAAAGTATACAGGAGACACTTTTGGCACAATTGATATTTTAGTCAACAATGCTGGTGGTCCTAAACCTGGTACATTTGAGCAACTAACCGATGAGGACTGGTACCATTCATTTGAGCTAAACTTATTAAGCTATGTACGCATGATTCGTGAAGTTCTTCCATATATGAAAGAACGTGGTGGAAAAATTATTAATATCGCATCTTCTTCTATAAAAGAACCGATTCCTGGATTATTGTTGTCAAATACGTTCCGTACTGGTATTACAGGGCTGTCAAAAACTTTAGCCGCAGAACTTGCTCCCTATCATATTTTAATGAATACAATTGCCCCAGGTCGTATTGCTACCGATCGCGTTGCTTCTTTAGATGAAATCGCTGCTGAAAAGCGCGGCATGACAGTGGAAGAAGTTCAAAAACAGTATGAATCTATTATTCCTCTCGGAAGATATGGTCAACCTGTAGAATTTGCTACGTTTGCTACATTCCTTGTCTCTGAGGCAAATTCATATATGACAGGACAATCTTTTCTCGTTGATGGTGGCATGGTGAAAAGTTTATAAGATGGAAGGGGTTTTATTGCAAAAAGACGGTGTGAGCCGTCTTTTTATGCAAACTTCTCATTCATAAATACCTGCCCAATACTATACTCTTGCTTCACTACATATTGCCAAACACAATATGCGTAACGATTCATTTTCACAAAGCATTTTTCTAAAAAAGCACGAAACTCAGGATTAGCAACCTCTACAGCTACTTGCGCAAAACATAATGCTAATTTTTTCAAATGCAAAATATATGAAATCGCAATTCCTATATCTCCTGTACTAATCCTTTCTATCTCTATATGATTTTGGATACGCGGAGATATTAATTGCTCACAAATCATCTGCTGCACATTCTCTCCTTCTTGAAAATTCACCTGTTCATTATACGCTTGTAACATATACGGTAAATGTTGCTGAAGTATATCTTTTAATTCTTCATCTTGGATTTCATTCATGTACTCTCCCATATTATATATAAGGGAATAGCTATAACTCATTAGCTCCTCTATACAATTCATTGAATCGCTCCCTTCGCTTTTATATACTATAAATATGGCGCAAAAACATTCGCTATTCTTGCTATAAACCAATCCCAACTACTAATTTTCTCAAAATCCTTCTCATGAAGACGTTTTGAGCTATGAAAGTCTTCATCAAGTTTCCTCTTTACTTTATCAACAACAGCTTGATCATATATAAAACATTCCGACTCCGTATTGAGATAAAAACTTCGATTATCAAAGTTAGCTGTCCCGACATCAACACTCATATCATCAACAATTGTCACTTTTCCATGAAAAAAACCATTTTGATACTGATAAATTTCTGCTCCCTCATCAAATATCTTCTTTAAATATGGATAGGCAGCTTGTTTAAGAAACAGAGCATCGCTTTTTAAAGGAACGAGAATCTTCACTTTCACTCCTCGATTTAATGCTTCTTGTAACCCTTTCATCATTTCCTTACTCGGAATAAAATACGGGGTTGCAATTACTAATGATTTCTTAGCACGTCCAATAAATGTACCATATTCATTCCATAACCCTTTTCCATCTGAAAATACATATTGATATGGTGCGTTACTTTCTATTTTCGGTCCTTTATATAAAGAAAGCTCTTCACCAGTATCAGCTTGCCAGTCTTTTGCAAACTGTTTCTCCATATCAACTGCCCCATCTCCTTCAATACGCATCTGATAATCACGCCAATTTCCAAACTTAGGGTTTTGACCGAGATATTCCTTTCCTATATTAAATCCTCCAATATAAGCTACCTTTCCATCTATCGCAACAATACGCCGATGATTTCGTTGATGGAGAGTGAAAAAGAAATGTTTAAATGTAGGTCTTTTACTAAAAGTAAATTTGACCCCTTTTTTTCGCAAGTGTTCGATTACTTTTTTCTTCATTTTATAGCCACCAATACGATCTACCGACAGCTTCACATCTACACCATTTTCAGCTTTTCTCTCTAACAGATGTAAAAATTTTTGACTTATTTTATCTTTGCCCACAATATAAAAGTGAATATATACATACTTTTCTGCACGCTCTATATCATCAAATAATTTTTGATATAAATCATTTCCATTTGTATATACTTGGAAATTACCGTAATGTATGTTTGATATTTTATGTTCAGTAATCATTTTTTTCCCCATTTCTACATCGATATTCATCCATACACCTATGAGACATAATATAAAAAATATAAAGTGCTTCACGGATAAAGTCCTTTCTTCATAAAATGAAACTTGAATCATGAGTGATTATGAGCCCTCACCAATCGGACTGTTACAGACAGGAAGGCTTCTACCTATTTTCCTTGCTTCTCTCTGAATCTTGAGGCAGAGTCTTACTGCCCTAAAAGAGCGGGATAAACTTTTCTACTTATATCTTTCCTTTTTAAGCTCATTAACATACAACAAAAAAATCTTTTCCTATATGATATATGTCCCTGTCAAATAAATAAAAAATGACATATTGTATGTTGTACCTTAAAATAAAGGAGGAAGTAACAATGGGTTTTGCATGTGGTAATGGCTTTGCGTTACTAGTCGTATTATTTATCCTCTTAATTATCGTCGGCGCTGCTTGTTTCTGCTAATGAGCACCTCACGATACGCAGATGAAAAAACTATAAAAGCGGGCACCTAAAATAGGTGTCCGCTTTTCATTTCGTACATATATGTGTTATAAGTTTAATAATGTCGCAATTTTTTTACTCTCAGCTTTGCGAATATGACGCTGATTTGCACGTAAAACAGCAATTTCATACAGTTTTTTCTCCGCCTCTGTCTCTGGAATCACGCGAGGGACAGGAACCGGCTTATTCTCTTTTCCAAGTGCAACAAATGTAACAAATGATGTTGCCGCGATACGCTGATTACCCGAAATTAAATCTTCCGCTACAACTTTCACAAACACTTCCATCGAGGTGCGCCCTGTCCAAATAACAAATGATTCATAACTTACACAATCTGTAGAACGGACTGGATGTAAAAAATCTACCCAATCCATTGATGCGGTTACACATTCCATCCTTGAATGCCTTGTTGCTGAAATGGATGCAATCATATCCATTTCAGCTAATATTTTACCTCCAAACAACGTATTATGATCATTTAAATCCGTTGGAAATACCCGGCTCGTTTTAAAAACTCTTGATTCATTCACTGTTTTTCCCTTTACTTCTTCCATTTCCTTCACCTCTTTAATCATTGGTTTACATAAAAATAGTAATCTTTTTATTTTTTCTAATATGATAGATATTACACTAGGTGAACTACATATTATATATTAACAATTTTTAGAACTTTATGTCTATTAAAAAAGAACCGATTGTTATCAATCGGCTCCTCTAAATACATATTGTTCTTTTGGCTGTTCCACTTTATTCCACTTCGTTACCTCTAATACTGGAATATTCGCACGGAATGGTTGATAAAATTCAGTTGAAATTGTTCCCTCAACTTGAATCCAATCATCATTTTTCCATTCTACTCCTTCTGGCTTTTTAACTAACATACCATACACACCGGAATCAGCAACACAATGAATAATTCCAAATCGGAATAAGAAATATTGTTCTTTCTTTGAAGAATCATCACGGAACACAAATCCTTTAAATGAAAGGGTCTTATCTGTAAATTCACCTGGATAATTATAAATTGTTTCCATTCCTTTTAAGAAATCCTCATCCTTTAAAGTAATATGATTTTTTGTAACATATTCTTTTTTCCCTTTCTCCATGACACCACGATATCCTTCTTTTCCGTAGTAAATGCTCGTATCAGGCTTTAAAAATTGCCTTGTCATAAATGGATCTTTACTATCAGCTTGTACAACAGGAAAATGAAATCCTTTCGTTTTAACAATATCTGAATCTAATGTTGCAATTGGAAAAAAGAGCCCTGAAATAATAGGAAAACAAAATAATGTATATGAAAACATTCGTTTCCACCATGTATTTTCATCTTTCGAATGGTCATGTCCGCAGTGGCTATGATTACAACTACAATCATGCTGTTGTTTTTCTTTTTGATGTTCTTTTTGAAACGTAACCATAATTTGCACAAATGTTAAAAAACCAAAAATAATAGCTGCTGTTGTAGATAAATATGCGTACTTCATATTAATATACTTTGTTATATTACCTGAAATATGAAGCTGTGCAATTAAAATTGTAAATCCAAGTAAAATATACGCTCGAAACATAAACTACCACCCCATCGCATAAATGAGTAGTGAGCTTGCATAAACGACAAGTGTAACTGTAGCTATCACAACAATTACAAATTTTGTTTTAAATGTCGCAAGCATCATAAACATATTTTTAATATCTACCATCGGTCCATAAACGAGGAACGCGACAAGTGATGCTGTTGAAAATGTACTTTGGAACGAAGATGCAATAAAAGCATCGGCTTCTGAACAAAGCGATAAAATATACGCTAACCCCATCATAACAGCCGATGAAGAAAATGGCCCTTGTCCAATCGCTAGTAACGTTGATGTTTGTACAAACGTTTGAACTGCAGCAGCAATGAGCGCCCCAATGACTAAATATTTTCCCATTGAGAAAAATTCTTCAACAGCATGTGTACATACATCCCACATTTTCTTACGTAAAGGGCGCTTATGATTGATTTCCGGAAAATGATTATCGCGTAGCTGATGGTTTTTAAACATAAATGATAATATAAGCCCAACAATAATCGCTACTACAATTGCGACAATGGAACGATACCATACCATTTGCATATTACTTCCAAATGCAACATATGTTGCAAATAATACAACTGGGTTAATAATCGGCCCTGTTAACATAAATGCAATTCCAGCATATGGGGGAACACCTTTTCCAATTAAACGTCTTACAATGGGAACAATCCCGCATTCACATCCTGGAAACATCATGCCAAGAAAAGTCGCTAAAAGGACTGATAAAAATCGGTTTTTCGGCATCCATTTTGCTACCATGTCCTCTGTTACAAACATTTGAATAAGTCCTGAAATAAATACACCAATTAGCACAAATGGTAGTGCTTCAATTAAAATTGAGATAAAAATTGTATTCATTTGCAGGAATGCTTTTGGTAATTGAAACAATTCCATGATGTATTTCCTCCACTTTTTCATTAACAATATGTAATTTTAACCCTTATTCATAAACCAAACAACCTTTATACAATTTCGAAATTTATGAAAATATATTTTTTTATATAGACAGCTAGAGCGTGATAATAACGAAAAAAGCTGTTCTAGCTTCATTTTCATACTAAGCTAGAACAGCTTTCTTGACTATTAAAAATAACGTTTCTTCCAAAAAATAAAGGCTAAACTGCAAGATAATACCGTACAAATAATCATAACAATTAGAAAACCATTCGGATTATTTTCAAGCGGAATCGCTACATTCATTCCAAAAAAACTTGAAACCATTGTTGGCAAAGATAAAATAATTGTAATGGAAGTTAATAATTTCATCACACTGTTCAAGTTATTTGAAATCACGGAACTAAATGTATTCATCATCCCACTCAAAATATTGCTATATATTTCAGCCATTTCAATAGCCTGTTTATTCTCAATTAATACATCCTCTAACAAATCTTGATCATCTTCATACATTTTAATAAACGTATTATTGCGCATTAATTTTTGAATTACAATTTTATTTGCTTTTAAAGATGTTGTGAAATATACTAAACTTTTCTCAAGACCTAATAAGGTGAAAATTTCTTTATTTTTCATCGACTTATTTAATTGATGTTCTAAGTCGACTGTTTTCCGGTTAATTTGTTTTAAGTATCTTAAATAATACGTAGAAATCGTATATAAAAGTTGCAGTGCAAAGCGCGTCTTTTTAAACGTATAAAACTCCTTAATACGCTGATTAATAAAACGCTCAAAAATTGGATTTTCCTCTAAACAAATGGTAACAAAACATTCTGGCATAACAATCATACCAATTGGGATCGTATCATATATTGAATTCCCTTCTTCATCATGCCTTACGGTAGGTATATCGACAATAATCAGTGCATTATCATCTTCTTTTTCAATACGCGAACGTTCTTCGTCATCCAAAGGGTCTTTAATAAAGTCCAATTCTACATTCAATGTTTGTACGAGAAATTGAATTTCCTCTTCTGTCGGATGGAGCACATTAATCCAACAACCTTTTTGAATTTCGTCAATTTCTTGTAATTTTCCGTTTCGGTCTGTTAAATAAATATTTAACATACTATCACCCCGATTCTTTTTACATGTACATGTGGGAATCTACCTCACTTAAATAACAGTTTTTAAACCACCATTTTCAGCATATGAAACAAACGTTGAAATTTCAATAGAAAAATTATTTTGAAAACGCTTTTTCACAAATCTTTTCAAATAGAAAAAGACAGAGTTGACCCTGCCCCTTAGAAAGCTTATGTTGCCTTTATAACATATTTAGAAAGCATCCACAAGTTAAATAAAACTGAAATCGTGTATCCAGCATATGTTGCAATAATAAAACTGACATAATCTAAGTATGGCAACAACATAATGTTTAGACTAACTTTCACCGCAACTCCAATCAATAAACCTAGCACTGTTTTTTGCTGTTGATTGATTCCTTGAAGCATCGCGGCAGTCACTGTAAATAACGAAAATAAAATACATGCAGGTGCATAGTACTGTAAAACACTACTTCCCATATCGGGATCATTCCCCATTCCAAATAAAAACGTGTACACTGGTTTCGCTAACACCATCATTCCAATTGCTGCTGGAAAGGTTATGCCAACTACGAATACATTTGTTTTTGTAAAATGTTTATACAATCGTTGTGTATTACCTGCTGTATAAGCTTTTGTCATTTCTGGAACAAGAGACATGCTAAAGGCTGTCGCAACAGAAACTGGAATTAGTACAACCATTTGCACAAGACCGATGATTGCATTAATCTTCTCAGCCTCTCCCTGTCCATACCCAACTTGTATTAATAGCTTATTAATCGTGAATGTATCAATCGTCTGGTAGAGCGGAATTGCTAAACTGACTACAACAAATGGAATCGAGTAAGTAAAAAGTTCTTTATATAATGAGAAAAAAGATTTTGTTGTTTTTGGAACACTGGTTAATTCTTTTTTCTTCAAATACTTTCGCCTTCTCATATAATAAGCACTTAAAATGCTTAATCCAGCTACTGCTCCCATAAACGCTCCAAAAGTTGAAACACCAACCGCTAACGAAATAGAAGCTTTACATATATACAAAACAACAAAACTTCCTATTAAAATTGTTAAAACGCGAAATATTTGCTCAATCACAACACTTGCTGCTGAAGGCCCCATAGATTGAAATCCTTGAAAAAAACCGCGCAGCAAACTCATCACAGGTACAATTAATAAAGCAAAGCTTACGATTTGAATGTTATATGTAACAGCACTTATGCTATTTCCAGTTTGATCATTTCCATCAATTACAATTTTAGCAAGGTACGGTGCTAACATAAACAATAATAGAAACGAAATCATTCCCATAAGTATCATAAAGATGATGCCACTTTTCAGAACTCTTTTCACCGTATGGTAATCGTTTAACTGATCATATTTTGAAACCATTTTTGAAACAGCAAGAGGCAACCCCATTGTTGCGATACTTAACATAATCGTATACGGTCGATACGCATAGGTGTAAAGTACATATCCACTCGTTCCCACCATAGCTGTAAACGGAATTACATATATAAAACCTAACATTTTTGATATCATTGTTGCTGACGTTAAAAATACTGTTCCACGTACAAACGGCGATCCTTTCATTTCATTCCCCCGCTACGCTTTATTATTACACATTATGGACAGCTTCTTCTCTTTAGAACAACAATATAAAAAAGCCAATGAAACCATCGGCTTTAACGAACTGTTTTTCTCTTTTTTAAAACTTTCAACCCCAAATATACAGCAATAAACAATACTGCTCCAATAATGATATAATGCGTATAATCAGCGGCGTATTCTTTTATATGACGCCAATTTCCTCCAAGCTTTTCCCCTAAATAAATAAAGAGAATGGACCAAGGTATAATCGCTACAACTGTATAAAGAGTGAAAAGTTTTAGCGGCATTTTAGCTAACCCTGCTGGAATAGAAATTGCATGGCGTACTACAGGTATAAATCTAGCAGAGAAAATGACCCCAGCGCCGTAGCGTTTAAACCAATTTTCAGCTATATCTAAATGATGCTTATTAATCAGCAAATATTTCCCGTACTTTTCAACTACTGGACGACCTCCGTAATAACCTAACCAATATAAAAAGATTTGTGCTAATGTCCCACCAATTGTACCTGCAATTACTGCACCTACAAAGCTAATCTTCCCCTGTACAACTAAAAAACCAGCATACGAGAGAACAATCTCACTTGGGATAATCTCAATCATTAATCCTAGGGCAACACCAAAATATCCTAGACTTGCGAAAAATTGCAATAATTGCTCTATTAAATTCGCTAACATGTCCTTACCTATCTCCTTTTCTATTCACATACCTTTCTATTATCCCATAAAGATTTGTCCCTGCCAATATATTCATGTTTCTCTTTTGAACGTATGCATCATCATTCAGCAATAGTCCACATCGAACCATTCTTTCTCATCTCTTTATTCAATCTAGCATTGGTTCTTTACATTTATCTTTCATAAATGTAAACATTTCTTTAATTTGCCATTCTGTATTTCTAGCAACGGATAATTCCGGTATTTCATTCTCTCCAAAAAACTTCACATCTTCTGTTTCTATACTCGTTTGCTTTTTACCCCCAACAATTTCACAACCAATAAATATCTTATATATGTGTGTTGCTGATGGTGATGGCTGATGTTTCTCTTTATCCAATATTGCTAATAACCGAAAATGATCCACTTCATATCCAGTTTCTTCATGAACTTCCTTTGCAGCAACCTCTGTTGGTGTGTAGCCGATATCTGCCCAGCCACCTGGTAACGCCCATTTTCCATCACTTTTTTCCTTTACAAATAATAACTTCTCATCTTGAAATACGACAGCTCGAACATCTACTTTTGGCGTTTGATATCCCGTCTCACTTGCAAATAACTTTTTGACCACTTCCCAATCTGTCTCTGTATAATAAGACATAATTGAGATGGATAAATCACGTAATTGTTGAAATCGTTCCATATCATATACATCTTTTGAATACGTTAATCCAGCTTGGGCAATAGCCTGTATTTGTTTGACCCAATTCACCCATTTCCCTTCCATTTTCATATCACCTGCTTCTTATTTCATCTTTGATTATTTCAACACTTTTCTTATGTTATATTTCACGAAGTTCTATTTCCATTATATAACAAAAAAGAGATTGATAGTGAACTCAATCTCTTTTTTGTCATCCCAATTCATGAAGATGCTCATATATATACTGCCTTCGATTTATGATATACTGAAAAATCATCTCAGCTTCTTGATCAAATGTTTCTATCTTTTCTTTCATATATGGATCTTGCATCATAAAGGGACGAATCGATTTACACAATTCTTCTACTTTTGGTCTCATAAAAGAAACTGTAAATTTTTCTTCCAAAATCTCTTCTAAAATACTTCGATATTGTTTACGAAAAGCTGGTATATCCAGAAGTCTTGCACTTAATGTATTATATCCTTGAATGCGAATATATTCGTGATTAAGGGGTCTTCCTTCTACGTCTCGCCCCCAAGTTGCATCATAATCCCATGGTATAACTTCAAATAAATTTGTTTCATCATTATGATACAATGCGTAGTTATGCACAAATCCATCAAAATTTTGAGTAAGAATTACACCTGCCAGCCAGCGCAAATATTTTTCAACATGAAGATATTTTACAATTTCCTTTTCATATTTTTCACGAGGAATGACATTTGCTTGATAAACAAACTCGCTGAGTTGTTCTTCACTATTTTCATTCGCACACTTAAATTCGTATCCTGAAAAAAGTTCTGTTTTCACATCTTGATTTCGTTCACTTATTAAAGAAAAATTCGCATCATCATCAATCGCATAAAAAATAGATCCACTTGGTAATCCTCTGCTCTTCAAAAAGTTTTCATCAACTGATTCTAATTGTAAATATACTCCTTGCACTTGACCATTTATTTTCACAAACACATGTTGTGATTTTGGAGAAAGTACCCCTATCTCATTAAAAAAATCCAGCGACAACTTGTTTCGAATAAGAGATGGATCTTTGAACTCAGAATTCAAATGAAATTCTTTTACCCCATGAAAGTGCTTTGGTTTATAAAACATGACATGATACGATTTCTTCTCAAACTCACGAATATGTGCTCCACGGTAAACAATATCAATATCATATTTTCTCTTACCATACGTTAGTTTTGCTGGGACAGGACTATCTGACCAAATATCCTTCTTTAGCTCTACCAAATACATTGGATGAATAAAAAAATCGTAAGAAGGCAACATTCTTTTTCCCCCTCTTCTCATTTCTCTTCATTCAATGTATGCTAATTGTTTTGTCCCTACATCCGCTATCTATCTATTTCTCTAAAATTTACACTCTTGTCCCATTCACGAAGTACCTTCCTCTCATATTATGATTACTGGTAAGAAAATACAAATATATTTACACCATACTAAGGAGGGCTTTCTATGAAAAGGGATATAAGAAAAGCTGTCGAAGAAATCAAAAGTGCGGGTATGGAGGAATTTTTACACCAAGATCCATCTACTTTTGAATATGATGACTATTCGAGCCAAAAGTGTGACAAGCATTCTCACGGTCATCAACGTCGCACAAAATGTCGTTGTCCTCGTACAAAATGTACGCACGTTAAACATTGTACGTTTGTCTCAAAATGCACACGCGTCAAACACTGTACATTTGTTACGAAACGCACACATGTCCGCGTACAAAAATGGACATTTGTCTCAAAATGTACACGCGTTAAAGATTGTAAATTCGTTACAAAGCGTACACGCGTAAAGAAATGCACATTTGTTACAAAATGCGTTCGTTATGAGAAAAAACATTATTGGACAAAACGATGCTACTGTAAAAAATGTGTGTTCTACCCAAATAATCACGGACATCATCAAGAGCACTCATCACATCATCAAGATGACTATCATGACAAAAACTCTAATCGAAAAAAGAAAAAATATGATTATTGGTGGTATCGAAAACGTCATCAAGATCATTGTGATGAGCACGAAAAATAGGAAAAGGCCGCGGATAGCGGCCCTTTTTCATCCTAATAAAATGTCATATGTGGCTTCGCTTCCTTATAGTATTGTAACCGATCTTCTAATGTACCTGTATGGAATTCAAACTTATGTCCATCTGGATCAGTAAAATAAATAGATTCACAATCTCTTACATCTCGTTTCCTTCCTTGTAAAATATGAACATCATTTTCTTTTAATCGCTGTAATAATCGCTCAAAATCTTCTTTCTCGATAGAAAAAGCAATATGTGTATAAGATTGATGGATTTCATTTCTAGGAACATCAGTCTCTTCATTCAGTGCTATCCAAGTTCCACATATACGAAAATAGGCAAGCTTTCTCCCCTTAACTAACAATTCTCCTTCTAATACTTTTTCATAAAATGCAATGGATGTTTCCAAATTCGAAACGGAAAAACAAATGTGATTGATTCCTTTTAACAACATGATTCCTCCTAATGCAAAAAAGATGAGTGAAAATTCACCCATCTTTCATTTTACTACTTTTTCGTTATATATGCCCACTTATAACTAAAATCACCACCAAAAGTATGATTAGCGATTCCTTTTACATATGGCTTTTCTAAATATGCTGTACTTTGTTGATACGATGGTGAAATTGCAGCATCTTTGCCAATTAATATTTTCTCAGCCTCAGCAAGTGCCTTCCAGCGGGCTGCATCATCTTTCAAAAGTTCACCTTTTGATTTCGCTATAAGCTCATCATATTCCGGATTCGAATAAGCCATTTCGTTAAATGAACTTTCTGTTATAAACATATCTAAATACGTCATTGGATCTGGATAATCTGGGCTCCAAGCTGAAAGTGAAAATTCATATTGTAATTTCTTCTCTAAATCTAACTTTTGCTTATATGGCTGTTGTTTTAAGTTTACTTTTAAACCTGGTAAGTTTTTCTCTAGCTCTTCTTTAATAAAGTCTCCAACTTTCTTACGGCTACCGTTATCATCATTTAACAGTTCTACTGTTATTGTCTCTTGACCGAGTTCTTTCTTCGCTTCCGTCCATAATTTTTTTGCTTTTTCTACATTATCTTTTTTAGCGCGGAAATTTTTATTCACAGTACGGAAATCCTTTCCATCAGGTCCTGTTGTGAACTTTTCTGGCACTAGGAAATAAGCGGGTAAAGAACCATCATTTAAAATAACATTGGCAATCCCTTTTTTATCATACGCTAAGTCAATCGCTTCTCGAACCTTTTGATTTTTAAACGTTGGATTTTGTTGATTAAATCGTAAGAAATACATACGCGGGTCTAATTTTGTCTTAAACTCATCTGGTTTATTCTTTTTATATTTATCAACAAATTCAGAGCTTAAAATAACGCGATCTACTTCATTACTGTCATATAAGTTTACACCCGTGCTCGTTTCTTTTACAACACTTACGTTAATTTCCTCTAACTTCACGGTATCTTGATCCCAATAATTTGGATTTTTCTTTAATTGATAACTTTGTTCATGTTTCCATTCTGATAATGTAAATGGTCCATTATACAAAATGGTATCTGCTTCTAATGCATACTTATCTCCTTGTTCCTTGACGAACTTCTCATTTAAAGGGAAAAAGGTTGGGAACGAAGTCAGTTCAAGAAAATACGGTGCGGGTTGTTCTAATTCGACTACTAATGTTTTATCATCCTTTGCCTTGACCCCAAGTTGATCAAGCGGGAGTTCCCCTTGATTTACTTTTTCTGCATTTTTCACATCAAATAAAATAAAAGCATATTCAGCAGCCGTAGCTTTATCAAGTGCACGCTGCCAAGCATATACAAAATCTTGAGCACGAACTGGTTCCCCATTAGACCATTTTGCATCGCGTAGTTCGAATGTATATGTCTTCTTATCTTCACTAATCTTTACATCTTTAGCCATACCTGGAGTCGGTTTATTATCTTTATCTAATCGATATAATCCCTCCATTGCATTTACAAATACTCGAAACGACACAGAATCTGTTGATTTCGATGTATCCATCGAAGGAATTTCTGCTGTTTCTAATAAGTTGAGCACTTGTTTATCAGCTATTCCTTTATTTGATTCCTTCTTCGTTGTTGATACTTTCTCCCCATTTCCACACCCTACAACAAACATACTAGTTGTTAACATAAATGCAGCAAGTGTTGAAACTTTTTTCTTCATCGATCTTCCCCCCCACTCTGTATGTATACAATAAAGCATGTATGATTATATTATACAAAAGATTCTGATTTTTTAAAATAATTTGTTTGGATAATCAAAAAAACGCATGGAAAATAATACTCCCATACGCTTTTTACAGTATCTTTTTCGAATCATCCCATTGCAATTCATCATCTAACTCAAATGAATTTTGAATTTGAAATACATCTTCCATCATTTTCAAAAACTCTTTTTCTCCTTGCGGCTGTCCATTTATCGAAAGAGAATACGGTTCAATCTCATGCAATTGATAATCAACAACGAACTGAATCATAATTTTTCGCCTTGGCATATCTCGAGTATATCCATGAAACTCAACCAACTCTAAACCATCTGTTCCCCGATAATAATCCCATTGTGATTGCTGAAAATACAAGTCAAACGATTCACCAATCGTAAAGAATGGATACTCATAAAGTGAACTTGTTCGTACCTTTCGGATTACATCTTGATCAGTCGGAAAGAAAAAATGACTTAAAAATATACTAGCGGCTGTTAAAACAGTAACCATTACTGCTCCTATTTTGCTTGTTCCACCACTATCACGAATCAAATAACTTTCGATCGCTTTATCTTTAATTTCTTTCGCCTTTATTCGATATATTTTCCTCTCAGCAAATCGATAATATAGGCCATTTGCAAAGAGCCCGACTCCTATCATCATGAAAATGAGCAACAAAAATGTAAGCGGAACTATATTAATAATAGGAAGCGCTACATTAAAACCCATATAGTAAGAAAACGCATCGCATGCTACTAATGAAATTACAAATAAAAAGGCTGGCAAATAATACTTACGATACGCAAACCATCCAACATTAAAAATAGCTGCCCAGCCGTTCCAACTCCATCTTGCAATTCTTTTATTCTCTTTATTCCATTTCTTTCTGTAATACGGATAATGCACTCCAACAAATTGTTCGATAGCTGTTTCGAGTGGAGAAATTACCCCGTTTGATTCATTATGCAATATTCGCTGACAATCATTACAGTTCCACTGATGATCAGCACAAGGATTTCCACAATTTATACACTGCAAAACGATCCCTCTTTCCATGACTTTACCCTATTCATCAACTTACAAATATAATAAATAGAACATTTCTCCTCCGTTCACTCCACGACTTTTTCATAGAGGATCTTCTATTTTTATTTCAAAATCCCCTCATGCTTTAGCAACCATTCTTTCCTCCATAACCCGCCTGCATAACCAACAAGCTTTCCACTTTTCCCAATTATACGATGACAAGGAACAATGATTGAAATTGGATTTCGACTATTCGCCCCACCTATTGCTCGCACAGCTTTTTGATTCCCAATTTTTTTTGCAATATCTAAATATGAAGCGCTCGTTCCGTATGGAATGGTATAAAGAGCCTCCCATACCTTTTGTTGAAATGCTGTTCCCTCTGCTGATAATGGAACAGAAAACACGGTTCTCTTCTGATTAAAATATTCATCTAATTCTGCAATACACTGCTCGACAACAACATTTGGATTCTCTTCCCCTTGTTCTTCAACAAATAGAATAGATGTAATCCCTTTTTCATTTGCTGTAACTTCAAGTAATCCTACTTCACTTTTATAATAAGCTCGATACATACTCTATCCCCCAGTATATTTCATATTTGTAATTGTAACATAAACTACAACTTTAATCAGTGAAGAACCCCTTTCCGTTCTTTTTCAACAAGCGTTTTATTATGGAAATAAAGATGATAATGATACAATGGTAAAAACGACTGCAAGGGGGAATAAATGTGAATACGCAACTTTTCTCACCATTTACGATTCAAAATGTTACATTAAAAAATCGTATTGTCATGTCACCAATGTGTATGTACTCATCTGAAAATGAAGATGGCAAAGTAACGAATTTTCACCTCATCCATTACGGAACAAGAGCTATGGGCCAAGTCGGACTTGTCATGCTTGAAGCAACAGCTGTTGCCGCCGAAGGACGCATTTCGAATAAAGATTTAGGCATTTGGAATGATGAACATATTGAAGGATTACGGAAAACCGTATCACTTATCAAAGAAAATGGTTCAAAAGCTGCTATTCAATTGGCTCATGCTGGACGAAAAGCCGAACTACATACAGATCCAGTTGCTCCTTCAGCTATCTCTTTTAACGATAAAATGAAAGTTCCAGTCGCAATGAATAAGGAACAAATTCAAGATACAATTTCAGCCTTTCAAAAAGCAGCAATCCGCTCAAAGCAAGCTGGGTTTGATGTAATTGAATTACATGGCGCACATGGTTACCTCATTAACGAATTTCTTTCTCCACTATCCAATAAACGAACAGATGAATATGGAGGAACGGCAGAAAATCGCTATCGTTTTTTACGTGAAATCATTCGTGCTGTAAAAGAAGTTTGGGAGGGACCTTTATTCGTTCGTATTTCCGCGGATGATTATCATCCTGAAGGATTGACAGTAGATGACTATGTTCCATTTGCAAAATGGATGAAAGAGCAAGGCGTCGACCTGATTGATTGCAGTTCTGGTGCAGTCGTTCCTGCTCATATCGATGTTTATCCTGGCTACCAAGTCAAATATGCGAAACACTTAAAAGAACATGCTCAAATCGCAACCGGAGCAGTTGGGCTTATTACAAGCGGCGTACAAGCAGAACAAATTTTAGTAAACAATGAAGCCGATTTAATTTTTGTTGGTCGTGAGTTACTGCGCAATCCATATTTTCCAAGAACAGCTGCGAATGAACTTGGCTTTGAACTAAAAGATCCTCATCAATACAGCCGTGCTCCTGGTAAAATTGCAAATACAGCCAAATAAAAAAACGAGAAGGCTTTTTTCTTCTCGTTTTTTCTCCTCTATTTATGGACAACACGTTCTCACTAATAGAAATTTTCATTTATTCCATTACGGTAATTTCTTTTGAATTATAAATATGAATACCAGCCTCTTCACGAAGCGCTGCAATATACATGCCTCTAGCAACTTGTTCGGCAGAAATGGGTTTATACTTTTTTAACGTACCTTTAAATATGAATGGTAACAGGCCAGAAATTTTTTCTGCCATTCTTTCACCAAAACGAAATTCTTCTCGCTCTCCTAATAATAACGATGGTCTAAAAATATGAATACCTTCGATTACTAACTTTTGCAATTCTTCTTCCATTTTCCCTTTTACTTGTGAATAGAAAAAAATGGACTTTGAGTTTGCATTCATAGAAGAAATAACAAGAAAATTTTGTACGCCTTGTTTTTCAGACAAACAAGCTGCACGCAATGTATATTCATAGTCTACTTTTTTAAAATTAGCTTTCGTTCTTGCTTTCTTAATCGTTGTTCCTAAGCAGCTAAATACATCATCAACAGCAAAAAACTCTTTATACTCTTCCAATATCGAAAAATCCACTTGTTTTTGTTGTAATTTTTCATGCTTTAGTTGCAGCGGTTTTCTCACAAAAATAGTAACCGAATCATAGTAATCAGAATCAAGCAATAGCTGCGTTACTTCTTGTCCAACTAAACCACTTGCGCCGAGTACTAATGCTGTTCGTTTATTCATTTACATTTATACCTCTTTATCTACTTTTATCCCGCTTAAGCGGAAAACATGTCTCCTAATTTATCCAACTATTTATAAGCAGTAAGACTCCCACCTCACAATTTTAATAAAAGCTTCGGAGAGAGTCTGCTACCTATAAAAAACTTCGCTTTATAGGAGTTTCCTCTTTACCATTTTATCATAAGTACTAAACGATGAGTTATTTAAACGTCCTGCTCTTTCTCTTTTTCTACTTCTGTTGGCAATTTTGTTACCAATGTAGAATCACCTAAATGATGAATGACTGCCTTTAAAAAAATTAACACCCAAACTAACGGTACTACGACTGCTAATATGAATAAAATTGCTAATGCCGTGTAACTCAATCGCTCATCCCCTTTTTCTTTCTCTCTCCCTCAATATATGAAAACAATGTTGTCACATATGCACGTTCCCTAACATTTAATACTGTTCTTTTTGACAAATTTATAACAAAAAACAAATCGTAATCATTATTATTTATTGCAACTTTTCTAAAGATGTATTATACTAAGTTCGCAACTTAAAACGTAATTATTCCGTTTTATAACAAAAAAATGATTTTCTTCATTTATTGGGAAAGAATAATCTTGTAAAAAAGCGAAAAGAGGAGAATTCCATGAGTAAAAGATTAACCTTATTTTCATTCCTATTAGTTTTCACATTAATCTTTGCTGGCTGTTCCGCTAAAAAGAATAGTGTTGCAAAAAAAGATGGTAAACTTTCTGTGTATACAACTATTTTTCCACTTGCCGATTTTACTAAAAAAATTGGTGGCGATTATGTAAATGTCGAAATGATTTATCCACCAGGTGCTGATTCTCATACATATGAGCCTAGCCAAAAGCAAACTGTTCAAATTGCAAAAGCAGACTTATTTGTATATAACGGTGCTGATTTAGAACCATTTGCGGAAAAGATGGAAAAAACATTGAAACAAGAAAACGTACAAACTGTAAATGCATCCCAAGGTATTGATCTGCATGCTTCATCTGAAGATGAGCATCATGAACAAGAAAGCGACCATAAAGAACATGCTCATCATCATGATCAAGATCCACACGTTTGGTTAGACCCAACTCTTGCGATGAAACAGGCAGAAAAAATTAAAGATGCCCTTGTAAAGCTACAACCTGAACATAAAAAAGAATTTGAAAAAAACTTTGCAGCTCTACAAACAAAATTTACTGATTTAGACGATCATTTTAAATCTGTAGTTACCAATGCAAAAACAAAAGAAGTTTTAGTTTCTCATGCGGCATATGGATACTGGGAACATCGTTACGGCTTAAAACAAATTCCAATCGCTGGCATTTCATCTTCGGAAGAACCATCTCAAAAAGAATTAGCTACGATTACAAAAACAGCGAAAGAGCATGGTTTAAAATATATTTTATTTGAAACATTTTCTACTCCAAAAGTTGCTGAAGTGATTCAAAAAGAAACTGGTACAAAAATTTTGCGTTTAAATCATCTTGCTACAATATCTGAAGATGACGCAAAGAAAAATAAAGATTACTTTACGTTAATGGAAGAAAACGTGAACGCTTTAAAAGAAGCTACAAATTAAATTTTTCAAAGGCAGCTGATGATTCAGCTGTCTTTTTATGCTTAATACAACTTGACTTACATAAAATAACAAGTACAATTATCCATATTATGAAAGATCTCATTCAGAAAGTGAGTTGGAACTATGAATCTTCACATTTGTGAAGTAACGGCAAATAATTGGCGTTCCGTCGCTGCTTTACATGTAGCAAGCGAGCAACAACAATTCATTGAAAGTAATGCGTTTTCTTTAGCAGAATCATTATATGAAGGAAACGGAACATCAATAGGCTTATATGATGGAGAAACGCTTGTCGGGTACGCCATGTATGGCTGGTATTCTAAAGAAAATGATAGCATATGGCTAGATCGCTTCATGATTGATTACCATTTTCAAGGACAGGGATATGCCAAACGTTTTCTTCACTTACTCATACCTTATTTGCAAGAAAAATTTCAATGTAAAAAAGTGTATTTAAGTCTTCATCCAGACAATAACGTAGCAATGAAACTATATGAATCATTCGGTTTTCGCTTAACTGGTGATATCGATGACAGCGGTCCTGTTGTAGGTGTTGTGATGGAATTGCTTCTACATAAGAGATTCAGCCTATGAAAATAGGCTGTTTTTTTATTGATTCCTAATACATTTTCTATTTCTCATTACGAACATATCTACAATAAAAAACTGTACATAATTAATAAGTGTACCCAAATCCCTTTTCAAATCAAGTTGTTAACTCTTTAAATAAATGTACATAATAAAAAAACGTGCATAAATCCTATATATTTTGCACATTTTTTTATTAACCAAAAAGGAATTCACTCTTTGCTCTTAATAAATTCCTCATATTCTAAAATAAACATTACTTCAACATCCTCCTCACTAAGTTTATCCCATCTTCCTACAAAACCTTACCATGTTACTTTCCTTATCAACAATGTTATTCCAAAACTAAGTAACCTTTAATCTTCTATGTTCCGTTAGACCTAACGCTCTCTCTGTAAAAATTCCCAATTTCCAACCACTTCATTCGCCACTATCAGGTTTTAATCATTCAGCTTGATACAGTCATATCCATTCATGCAAGCTTTGGAACAATGGATATGATAAAAAAAGAACAGATTGATTTACAAAATCAATCTGTTCAAAAACAAAAAAATTACCCATCAATTGTTTGAACCAACAACATAAAATAAAATTCCACTAAAAATGAACTTGCTAGATACTCTTCTAGTTAATTTTTACACCCGAAGCATTAAAATAATACAATTCATAATAAGCTTTGGAGTTACAATATTCGCAATTAATCTCTATATTAATTTGACATATATTCGGAATTTCAAGATTCCTTATACCACTTAACACATGTTTTTGACATACAAACAAAGATACCCACTCCTTCACAACCCACTATACTTTAATTATTATTGAAACTATCATAGCTATTCCAGATACCAATTTATTACTCCGCGACTATCAATTCCTCCTCTCCAATCGAAATTTACCCCTCGAATATTAATATTAAATGCCTCAATTAAATTTTGAGAGTACAAAAATACGCAAGGCGCTTCCTCATATACAAGTTCTGTCCACCTTGCATATATTTCTCTCCTTACACTATTATCCATCGCTTGTTCACCTATTGACGCTTCTTCAATATACAAATCACTCTTATCATTAATCCACCTTGAATAATTAAATTTATCTGTACTTCTCCAGACACCACTTACAGCCGTGTCTGGGTCAGGTGACATATTCCATCCAGATAACCACATTTCAACTTGGTCGTTTTGAATTGCTTGGGAATGTTGATCAAATGTCCTTGGATTATTAATCTGAACTTTCAATCCTATATTCTCCAAATCATTCTTAATACACAAAACGACTCGTTCTCTAACACTATCACCTATTGGATAATCTAAATTTAGAACAATCTCTTCTCCACTAGGACTTTCTAAAAAATTATCATGATTAATATCTTTATAGCCAGATTTAAAAAGAATTTCTTTTGCTAATTCTGGATTATAATATTCTTTTTTCTCTAACTCCTTATTGTATGCCCAACAATTTTTAGGGATTGGTTGATTAATAACGACCGCATGATTTAATAGTAATTCTCTTACTATTAAATCACGATCTATGCATAGACTTATAGCTTTTCTCAAATGAATATCACATAACTTTTCATTATTAACTTTAAAACCCAGGTACTGATAACTTAATGCTGGGGTTTCTTTAATTTCTATATTTTCCAAAAGCATTAATTCGTCGTACATTTCTGGTGGGATGCTAGTAATACAATGTACCTTTTCCTGTTTTAATAGTGAAAGTACATCCCCTTTATTTATAGTTTGAATATTTATATTATTAATGAAGGGTTTGTTTTCTAAAAAATAATTTTCATTGCGTTCTAATTCTATACAAGATAAATCCTTTATTTCCTTAAATTTATATGGTCCATTGCCTATAGGCTTTTTACATGTTCTTAAGTATTTGCCAATCTCTTGAGGACTTATTTTTTCAAATACGTGTTTAGGTATTGGAGAAATTTGAGCCAATTTTGCTAAAGCAGTTGAATTAGGAGTAGTAAACTCAATAATAAATTCATAATCATTAATCTTCTCAATTCCTTTAATGCTACTTTCCAATCCTTTACTTTTCTCATATACTCCCTTAATGTTGCTAATAGTATAAAGCCGAGCACCTTTGTAGCTTTGAGAAGCAATCATCTCATAAGTAAATATCACATCTTCAGCAGTAAATTTTTCATTATCATGCCAAAGCACATCTTTTCTTAATTGAACATATAATTTTTTGTAACCTTCAATAAACTTCCAATCTGTTGCAAGTACAGGAATACTTAACTCCATGTATTTATCATATGTAAACAGGGGTTCAAAAGTATAATTTAAAATATATCTATCATACTGACTTTCAAAATAAATAGGGTTAAAAACCCCCTTTGGCGATTGGAGTATTCCGATTATAACTTTTTCATCTTCTTTAGCCTTAACATCCATATTTTTTTGCTTAGATATTAACACTTTCTATTCTCCTTTCAATCGAGCAGGAGGGGGGCAATTGATCCCACCCTCTCACACCACCATACATACAGATCCATATACGACGGTTTCATGGAATCAGACGGACCACGATTTTATATCTCGTGGTCCATTATGCTTATCTATCTCATTGTGCCACAACCCTAACCAAGCTTTCTGTAGATTCACCACGTGTTCCTTAGAGTAAGTCCTCTTATAAGGATTGTCTGCTTCAACGAATGTCATGAACGCTGAGTTTATTCCACACTCTTCCTCATCATCTACTCTGTATCATCCTTGACAGCAAGGACTTTGATTTGTTGTGCAATCTCATCCAATGACACCTAGCCTTCTATGAAGTTCGTGTTCATCAGGCCAGAGGGTTGCTGCCGACTTCCTTCAGATTCCACAGCACACCCTTGTCTTAAGTTAATCGCTACTACTGCCTTCACAATTCGGGACTTGAGCACTAGAGAATATGTTCATGCTGAGCACACATAATAAAAGGGGAGAGAGAATCTCTCTCTCTCCTTTTATTTTACAGTTAATTCTTCATAACTAACCTGTATCTTCTTTAGAACTTCTAATAGAGAACTGTGATACTTATCATCATTCAAAAATTGATTCTCTAGATCTTCCTCTAATTCATACTTTTTATAGTATCCACTTGTTTTAACTCTAATTACAGGGTGAATGTGTACACTAGCATTTATATCTCCTGGTGATCTTGGAATACTCAATGGATCTTGGAATTTATGAATGTCACCATATTCTAAAGATAGTGCCATTAAATACTTATCTCTTCCAACATTTAATGATGTTTTAAAATACTCTAATGTTACATGCCCTAAATCCCTCCATTCACCTTCCTTATATTCAAATACTTTCACCACATATCCCGGTTGCAAATATAAATCTGGTGAATCATTAAACTCTTCTAATATATAATTTATAATTTCATCATTATGAACAATTTGATATGTTAATTCATAATTCAATTTTTCAGCTAAAATATTGGCTAGTATTTTTGAATTATATCTAAATCCATGTATAAAACCACTAAAAGTCTTCTTATAATCTAATCCATGAGTTTGTGTTCCTGCAAAAAACAAATTACTATGATTAACTGATTCAAAATTTGATTTTATGGCAGGGTATTTACCATCATATAAAGTATCAATATTCAAATCAGATAACGCAGTAATATTTGAGGTAAAACCAGTAGCACTTATAACTTCATGGAAAAATAATGTCTCAATTTCACCTTCTGCATGAACATATTTAACAGTCACATTGTAGCCATCCTTATTTTTTTCAATCCTCTGAATATTACAATCCAACAAACCCGCTTGATGCTTAAGTTGATAATTATCAATTAACAATGCATTCACAGCTCTAACATGTCCAACATAATGTGTTTTATAAGCCATATTAACTGAACTAGGACTAGCTAACATAATAAAGTTTGCTTCATTCAATATTTCTTGAGCACATTCCATACCACTGTTACCTTTTCCAAGTATTAAGACTCTTTTATCCTTATAAAATTCTTTCTTTTTCATAGCTGGATAAGGCGTTGTGTGCTCTATCCCTTCAATATCAGCCTGCTTGAACCCCATTCCCGCGGCTACAACTAAATACTTTGTTTTATATACCCCTTGACTTGTATATACCTCAAAGTTTCCGAACTCATCCTTTTTTGTATTTTCCCATTTAGTTTTGTATTTAACTGGGATCCTATATTCCTCTACTAAATCATTTAACATTTCAACTAAAGCTTCTCGTTTTGGAAAAAACTCTCTGCTATAATTTCGCATCAGAATTTTTTTATCTTTAGTAATTAAGCTATTCCAATCAAACCTTTCTGAGTATCTATGCCTAGATGTTTTTCCAGTATACAATTTATTATTACTTATCAGTGTTCCATGGACTGGAAAATTCTCAAAGAATGTTCCTGCTTTTTCACCTTCTTCAATTACTAACAACTTTAAATCTTTTTGCGATTCACTAGCTATCTCTTGTAATGTTAGAGCTGTTTGTAACCCACCTGGACCAGCACCAATAATTACTACATCATAAAGATAATCCATATAATTTCCCCTCCCTAAAGTAATCATTTATTTAACTGACTCTGTCTGTACTAATTTCAATAACTTGGCAGCATTTCTATAAAATAAATTGTCTAGTGCTTCTTCAGACAACCCACATTCCTCATAATCTTTTATTAGAGTACTTAAAGACATTACTCCAGGCCAATCACTGCCAAATATAATTTTTTCACTAAATTCCTCAACATTCGGAAAATTCTTGACAAAATCTTTTGGTCTAACTAGAGCTGTTTCCAAATAGCAATTTTCATATTTTCTAGTTAACATTTCCGCTTCTCTATAATGATTTGGACGCCCGCTATGAGCAAATACAACATTTAGTTTAGGAAATTTTTTTAAAATAGGCTCAAAAATTAGTGGGGCACAATACTCACTATTGCCATCGACTTGTGCCGTAGATCCAGTATGGAACATAAGTGGCAGCTCATCTTCCTCCATTAATCTATACACCTCAAATAACTCTTTAGAATTGGGATTGAAATCATGATCTGCTGGATATAATTTAAATCCTTTTATCCCCATTTTGATAGCTTTTTTATATGCAGCTACTACATCCTCAGTTGTGTTAGGATTAATACAGCCAAATGGTATTAATACATCTGATTCCCCTCTTTTATAATAATCTGCAATAAACTCTGTAGTAATATGAAAATTAGTACCAGGTCCTTCTTCAGCAAGAATAACACCTTTATACACACCCTGCTCTTGAATGTACTTCACAAGTTCTTTAGGCTCATTAAACAATACCTCAATATCAAAGTCCTGTCTTTTCTTGTGAGTATAAAGTAAATTTTGAATATCATTCCTTAACATCATTAAATCCCCAACATGAATATGAAAATCAATTACTCTTCTCATTTTATTTTCCTCCTAGATTTTTATATTTTAAATTCATACGGTATTGCAACAGAAAAAAATCCACCTTGCGTACAATTAATAGGAGTTAGTCTTTTCGTATCTGGCATTATTCTTGTAAAAATACCAGAGAAACCAGTCCCATAACTTAATCCACCCAAACAAATTTGATAATCAGTTCCATCCAAATTATAAGTGTCTGTTTCAACATACCTTTGCAAAATAAACAATCCACTGTTAGAATGCAGAAGATTTCCTAGTAATTCATTCCAATCTTCTTTTTCAATTTGCAACCCGAAAAAAACTTTCATTCCACCATTACCAATGGCCGGTTTGAGTACAAGGGATTCCCTATTTCTAATTGCCCAATCTAAAGTCTCACTATTTAGTAATTTAGTTTCCGGTATATGCGATAATATTAGTCTTTCATCTTCACTACATAAATCCAAAAATTCTTTAGACTTCATGAGAGCTAACATTCCTTTATTACCAAAAATAGTGGCAGAAGGTGGGACAAGGTACAGCAATTTTTTTGACAAATGGCATTGAACTAGTTTATCTATAACTTCCTTTTTCTCCAAACTATCAATTTCATTGTAAGTAAAGCAACCATAAGCTATATCAATCTTTCTTTTTCCAAAATAAACTTCTTCATTTCTAAAAACAATTTCTTCAACAGACACTACTTCACAGTCATATCCCGCTTTCATCAAAAAGTATTTTGCCTCATGAGGATGAACTTCACCAACTTCATCTTCCCAACAAATAAAAACTATAAAAGGCTTAGTATCCCTTTTACTTAAGTATTGCTCTGTTAAATTCTCAAGCGTATGAACAAATGAATTAGGTTGTTCCTGTATCTCCTCTAAACTATCCTTAACAATTAATTCATAGAACCTTTCAATAATTCCTATTCCACCTATTGTGGCTCCAACATTAAATTCAACCAATCGAAGCTTACCCTTGGTTATAATGTAGTCATTTCTACTAAAGTATTTACTAAGATGTAATAACTCTTCATTAGCAAGGTAAGAATTTAAAAACTCCATATCCTCACGCTTATACCTTAGTATTCTCATCATTTCTTGGTAGTTATTATTAAAAAGACGTTTAGGAACTTCAAACAACAAATTTAATAACTCACAGGTTAAATAATTTATCTCATTATAACTATCCCCCCCTAATAAAATTGGTTTATTGAAGGGCCTAATCTTCTTATATCCAGCATGTATATTGTAAAATTTTTTTATATCCCCCCCCTCAAAATCTGACGGTATAGATAAAGGATATTTTAAAGAGTTTCCAATAAACTTTACATTCCCCAAAAATTACAACCTCCTTTCAACTGTTTTATGCGTACTTATATTCTTTTTGAAAAAATAATACATAACTCCTGTTCCCCCCAGCATACTTGTTAAAAATAAGACACCTAAAACATTCAAATCCCAACCTGATATTAAGAAAGTGTAAATAACTGATCCAATAAAGAATGTTACCTCACCACTTGTTAAAAATAACGAACTTACTCGGCCCGCCATGCTTCTATCAACAAATTTAATAATTGAAGATTCTAGTACAACTTCAGTACACATCATAGCAATATCATGTAGTAATACCACAATCAGGAATAACCAAATATTAGGAGCGAAAAACATCGAGCTTAGGGCAAATGCATTTAGAATATTACATAGTACAACAAACTTAATAGCAGCATTTTTATCCCTCAACTTATCACGAATTACCCTATTTACAATCATCCCTCCAAATATCGCTCCAATTCCACCAGCCATATATGACCATGAGAGCCATACATCACCAAGTTTGAATTTTTGATAAATTATCATTGTAAACGCAATGTTAGCTATCCCATATGTGAATTGTCTAATTGAGAAAATAGCGGTGAAAATTTGTATTGATTTGTCCACAGAAAGTATCTTAATACCCTCAATTAGTTGCTGGACACTTTCATTAATCTGATTTTTAACTTTATTCGATACCTTCTCTTTCTTTTCAAGATGAATAGTTTGCTGAATAAGGCCAGCTGCTAAGTAACTTAATGCGTCAATAAAGAAAACAGTATTTGCACCTACAAGTCCTATTAGTAATCCTCCTATCCCCGTACTAAATAACATTGTCATTTCTCTCGATACACGCATATATGTTGTTGCCTTACCATAATCTTCTTTGTCTTGAATTATTTCTGGAATAACCGCCATACGAGCTGGTTGATATAAAGCATCTGCTACACTAATAAGAAATATTAATATATAAAACACAGTAAGGTTGCTAATTCCGTTCACCAAACAAACAAACAATATCATTTCTAATAAAAAAGCTAAGTAATTTGAATACGTCAAAAGGGTTTTCTTTGAAATTTTATCTATTATTGCACCAGATAAAAAGGTCATAATAACACGTGGGCAAAATCGTACTAAAAAACTAATACCAACCGCCATAGCACTTCCTGTTTGTTGATATAAAAAGCCTATTACAGCAATGGTCCTTAACCAACTGCCTATATTACTTAACACCCAACCAGTTAATAACCTTTTAAAATTCCTATTAATTATTTTCTCCTCCCAACATTTCGATAACAATATTTTTGCGAATCCGCTTAATTAAATCATTACTGCTATTATTACTTTGACAGTGTGTGATAAAATATCCGATTCTTTCAAATGGAAATAGTCCCCCCTGAACTTGATCCCCTTCTTTTTTTAATATATTAACCTCTGTAATGTTCGCCATTACTTCACAACTTTTAGGGAAATCAAACTTTTTTATTATACCTTCAGTACAAAATATGTATTCTACACTAGATACTGTTTTGACTACATTTCTCATTGTTGGTGGCTTTCCCGTTAGCAATGCTTCATAATAGCTTCCAAACAACTTATAATTGTAAGTGTCAGATACTAGTTTAGTAATCATATCCCCACCATATCTAGTGTGAATCTCAATTAATTCAAAGCTACAATCATTCGTAATTTTCAATTCCGCATGTATTGGCGAACAATTAATTCCTAAAGCTCTTATAACCTGTGTTAGAAAATCACAAATCTGTGATTTCTGATTCCCTAACACACTTGGTACTGTATGGCCAATTTCAACAAAAAAAGGCTTACCGGTTGTCCTTTTATCAGTAATAGCAAACATATATAACTTACCTTGCACTACTAACCCCTCAACACTTATCTCCACTCCATCAATAAATTCCTCTAACAAAAACTCTCTCTTTTTAACCATCTCATTTGACCTATATAAATTAACAGCATTCTCTAGATCTTGAATATTTTCTATATATCTTACACCAATACTTCCCGTTAAATCATTTGGCTTTAATATAAATGGATATTGTTCCCGCGATAATGATAATAATTCTTTAATATCACTTACTTTTTTATATTTAATCTTTGACAATTCTTTCTTATAAAGTAAATCCCTAGTTGAAAATTTATCCTTAACTAATAACTCAACGGATACAGACTCCCCTAAAATATTTAACCTCTCTCTAATCTCGGCTGCAAAAGGTAACATAAATTCCGTTAAAGAGATTACAAGGTTTATTTCATTTCCTTTCAATAGTTCAGCAACATCATCTTCATTCTGTAAGGAGTTCTCAATTATATTAACCTCCTTATAAAGAAGTCTATTATCCAAATCACCTAGATCTTCCTTTGAAGCAACTAAATATACAATTAAATTCATTTCAATTGCTTCTAAGATAGCTTGGTTAAGAGTATATTCGCTTCTTGGAATCCCTATTATCGCTAATTTCTTCCTTTTCATCTCTTATCTCCATTTTTATTTTTTTTCTAATATTTCTATCTATATCTTTCAAATATTCAATATCTTTATCAACTAAAATATAATGAACGAGATGAATATCACTTCCATTTGGAAGTGGCCTTACATGTTCTCCTTCCTTATACCATACCTTGTAATCAACAACTTCTCCTAACTCCTCTAAATATTCAAGGTTTACAATTTTAGAAATAACTCCTTCTTCTTCAATTACTATTCCACCATACAAACACGCTTGATATATGATATCTTTATTTATACAGAAATCGCCACTGACTAATAATCGGGTTAATTCTTTTACAACATTCACTCCATATAACTTTTCAATGGCTAAGGCTGTATAGGCCCCACCTGGCCGTAATGCTATTTCAATAATACAGGGTCCTATTGCAGTATATTTAATCTCTACATGCGCGCAACCAATCCCACCACCAATCGCTCTCACAGCCTTCTTAGCACAATCAATACACTCATTAAGGTGCTTTTCCTCTAGCTCTGTGGGATAACAGCTTCTATATTCTGCAAAATAAGGTCCATACATAGGTGCCTTCTGAAATAGCCCTAGTACCTCGATTTTTTCACCTGAGAAAATCAAATCAATATTCAATTCAATACCAGTAACATATTCTTGGACTAGGATAGAATTACTAGTTTCAGTCCCCATTTTATAGACGTTATTTAAACGATTCCCATCCTCTTTGTATAGTTCTTGTATTCTATTAAAAATTTTTTCTAATTCACTTTCACAATTCACCTTAGTAACCGATTGACTATTAGTCGATGATGGTAACTTTAAAATAATGGGGTACTGTTTAGGCAAACTTATAATTTTTTTAATTTCGTGAACACTATCTACCTTATATGTTTTCGGAGTGTAAATCCCTTTATTTTCTAAAGCGTTGTGTGTCAAAAATTTATCACGCGAGATTATCGATGATTCTACCGAATTCCCCTTCAACGTTAAATGCTCAGCAACCAATGCTGTTTCATAGACCGTTCCTTCCCATAATGGAATGACAGCATGAACTGGAAACTCTTTATTAATATTATCTACTAATTTTAATAAACTCTTATGATCAAAGGGATTTAGTTTATAAAAGTTCGCAAAATCTACTATTTTCTCACCTTTACCTATGACAAATAAATTCGCCCCTGCTTCCTTTAACATTTTCAAATTATAAACACTTGGATCGTTATGAATAATTATAATATTTTTATTGTAAAGAGAATCCATTTCAATCCCCCGCTCTATAAAGTCACTTTATTAGCATAATGATTGTCTAATTGTTTCAGCCATTCATTTACTACAGCAGCTTGATCATCAGTTAACAAATCATTTGTTATATTAGGAATCCAATCTTTCCCTTCACTGGTTAAGTAATAGTAATCTTTCCCTTCTTCCATTAATCCATTTTTAATTAGTATCTGAAAGAAATCTTCATATCTAGATTTTGGCTGGACTCGCCATTTTTCAATTTTGAAAAACTTAGGAAAAAATACAAAACCTCTATTCTCCGGTTCACTTAACTTGCTTGATACTTTAAATAAAGGAATTTCACCATTTCTAACTTCTTGCATATACTTTTTTGGATCTGTCGTATTTGCATAGCTATATCCGTTAATATAGCCCCGCGCTGAACTACCAATAGCTAGTGTTTCTGAGCGATACTCACCATCACCACCGCCCCAAAGCAACCTATAATAATCTGACGATTTCGATAACTTAGAAAAAACATGATCTGTTACATGATCATAATCTAAGTCTTGCATTTTATTTTGAATATACTTGTTCATTTCATGCCTTAATGATTCAGGCGGTCTCTTGGGGAACAATCCCTTTTCCATGTCTAAGAAGACTTTCTTTGGAAATCCATAATATGATAAATAATAATAATCGACACTATCAAAACCATACTTGTCAATTGCACTTATGTCAGCCTCAAGATCCCTCATTGTATGTCCTGGCATATGATACATCATGTCAATATTAATATCTTTAAAACTAAATTTTTTTGCTTTCTCAGTACATCTAATTACATCTTCTAGTGTAGCGCCGATATTTAATTTTTCCCTCAGTTGTTGATCAAAGGTTTGTACTCCATAGCTAATTCTCTGTACACCAAATTCATCAAGAAAATGGAGTAGTTCTAAATCTGATAAGGAATTAGGCTCCCCTTCAAAAGTCCATTCGCACTCCTTCGATATATTAAAATATTTTTCTAAGGAATTTAACAGCAGCTTGACACTCTCTAAAGACAGTAAAGACGGAGATCCACCACCAATATATACTGCATCAATTGTCATATCTTGTATATACTGAAACCCTGACATTAATTCCATTTCTTCAACCATCACTTTAACATATTCATCATAGATTTTATCTTTACGATTTACTCGAACATGAAATGGACAAAATAAACAATGTTGTTCACAATATGGTATATGCACATACAACAAATTTTCTGTTCTTTCTTGTTTTTTTGATTTGAGTTCAGAAATAAACGCTTCAAAACCATTCCCTTCATCCTTTGTATATTGTTGTAAGGGATAAAAATGGTGAGTTAACGGAAATAACTTAGTATACAAATTATTCATTCTATCTCTCCTAACTAATCTCTTTTTTCCTTTTGTAATAATTACGAATTAATATCTTCTTTTGTTCTAAAGGGTAAGACAAATTAAAAATTGGATATGTGCTTGCTGTAGTCACTATGGCTGTTACTACAATTATTGAGAATATCTCAGTAGTCATTAATCCCGATGTAATTCCTATATTTCCAAACATGAGTATCATTAAACCCCTTGCATTCATCAATGCTCCAACCGCAGAAGCGTCCCGCCATGAAAAACCTAATATTCTTGTAGCAATCGTACATGCAACATATTTACCAATTGTAGCTACTATAAGATAAATTACTAATGGACCTAATATTGAAACGCTACTAAAAATATCTAGTCTTGTTTGCAACCCTGTGTACATGAAAAATATTGGGACCAAAAAGATAATCACAAAATCCTCTAGTTTCTCTTTTATTTCCAGTGAAACTGATTCCTTCTTCGGAATAATCAAACCCGCAATAAAACCACCAAACACTGCATGTATACCAATATATTCAGTAGAGAAAACACATAATAAAAATACAACTAATCCAATGGTAAATTTAGATTGTATATTTTCCTCATTCTTTAAGATCAATTTATAAACTACTGGTTTTAAAATACACAACGAAAATGCCATAAATATTGATAGCTTAAAAAGTATATACAAACAGCTTCTTAAATCTCCAGCTTGTATAATAATTGTTACAACTGCCAATAGTATCCATGCAACAATATCGTCAATACTGGCTGCCAACAAAGATATAACCCCAAAACGTTTGGTACTTAAATTTCTCTCTTGTAAAATCCTTGCTAACATTGGAAATGCGGTTAACGAAAATCCTGATGCCATAAATATTGAAAAATCAACCCTGTCAATCTTAATTAAATTAAAGTGATCGTATAAAATCATTGATGTTCCAAAGACCAACAGAAATGTGGGTAATATACCTGATATCGCTAAGAAACCTGAATTTATGATGTTTTTTTTAACAAAAACCTTATGATCCAACTCTAAACCAACAACAAACATGTATAGAGCTAATCCTAGTTGACTTAGCAAATATAGTACATCCGACATACTATTAAACGTTTCGTTAATTAATGGAACCAAGGAACCTAGAATAGATGGTCCTAATATAATGCCAGCAACCATTTCACCAACTACTCTAGGTTGGCCAATACATAGTGCTAAAAAACCAACCAATCGAGCCATAACAACAATGATTAGTAAAGCGAATATAAATTTAAGCATAATCAATGTTCATAAGGCAAATCATTATATTGTGGTTTATTGATGTCATTCTGGTTTACTCCAGAAAGCTCACCACTCAAAACAACAAAATTAGCCAACAAACAACAAAAAATTATAATTTTTTTCATCTTATTCCCCCCCTCGAAAAAATAACACGAAAATTCTAAATATTCCCCCTTTAAAAACACAAAAAAATAAACTTAATCCTTCAATTTCCTTTAAATTACTTAAAATTTCTCCAAATTTTATAAAGTAGTAGTAAAATAATTATAGGGAGGGATATTATGGAATTTTTATCAGAAAATCTTGGATTACTGATAAGGGATCTAAGACAGAAGGTTGGTGTTAGTCAAAAAGAACTCTGTAAAGGAATTTGTAGTCAAGCTGAAATTAGCAAAATCGAAAACGGGAGAATATTACCTAGTATTTATACACTTATTATGATTTCTTACAGATTAGGATTAGAACCTAACTATTTTTTCAACCAAATTACTAAAAAGCACTACGATTTTATATACAATGTAAAGTCAGAAATTAGAAAATGTATACATAAAAAAGACTATAAAGCTGTTTATAAAATAATCAAAAAGTACAAAAGTCACTCTGCCTTTCAATCACTAGAAGAAAAACAGTTTTTTCTTTGGCATACAGGAATTATCGAATACTACTTGTTTGATGATTTGGAAAAATCGATAACATCATTGGAAGGATCATTAAAAATAAAACAATCGTTTAAACATTCCATCCAAGACATAAATATTCTAAATAGTTTAGCAGTAATAAAATCTGAATCTGGAAACTACACAGAGGCAATCAATACATTAAAAATTGCCTTTAAACATTACTATGGATTAAATTGCAATTCAGATCCTAAAATTTACTCAAAACTTTGTTACAATATAAGTAAGCCTTTTATAATACAGAATAATGATGATGTTGCACTTAAATATTGTAATTTGGGAATTGAAAATTGCTTAGATAATCATACTAGCTTTTTGTTAGGGGAACTTTATTATCAAAAAGGGTTTATTTATTCTAAAAAGAAGGAGGTTAAACAGGCCCTAGATTTTTATTCTAAGGCATTGAATCTTTTTGAAATCGTCAACAAACAAGAGTTTGCAAATCTGACAAAAATAAAAATTACTGAAATAAATACTTCATCTCATTATTAATAATTATTTCTAGAAACGAATATATTCATTACTTTTTTAACAAGGGGGTATATCCATGCAAAGATGTGATTGGCAAAGCTTAAAAGATTCTCTTTATAGGAACTATCATGATAATGAGTGGGGCTATCCTACAATGGATTCAAATAGACTTTTTGAAATGCTAAACTTAGAAGGTCAGCAAGCAGGACTATCTTGGTCTACTATTTTAAAAAGAAGAATTACATATAATCAAGCATTTGATAACTTTGACCCTATTAAAATTATCAGATACGATGAAAAGAAAATCCTAAAATTATTAAAAGATGAAGGTATCATTCGTTATCGTTTAAAAATTGAATCTATAATTAAGAATTCTCATGCTTATATCAACATGCTTGAAAAAGGAGAAGATTTTTCTAATTTTATTTGGGGTTTTGTAGATGGAAGGCCTATCCATAATGAGTGGAAATCAATAAATGAAGTGCCAACCGAAACAAAAATATCAACAAAGATGAGTAAAGAACTTAAAGATAGAGGATTTACTTTTGTAGGCTCAACAACTTGTTATGCCTATATGCAAGCTGTTGGTTTAGTAAATGATCACTTACTAAAATGTTTTTGTTATGAAAAGATCAAAAACATTACCATTAGTTAATTTTAGGTGGGAATTCATTATAATACTTTACTTTCTAGAGATAATCTATAACTTCTAAAAGAATCTACTAAACTAATCACAGTATAACAGAATAAATTATGCTTTATAGTGCAAAAATAAAATAAAAGATAATATAGTACATATATTTCTAGCAGCATTTTATTCTGTTACTCCAAACAATTTATTAATGAACTTTTTCTGATTTTGAACAGATGGATTCCGTAAATCGGTCTGTTCCTTTTAATCATTTCATTTTAAATCTACAATTAACAATGGCTATTCCCAATAATCCCCTTTATAAGATTGTTAAATATAGATTATATATTTAACAATCTTATGAATTCTTTTTCTTCACCAATATCATCTCCTATATATTCAATATACTCATAATACAAGGTACCTTCTATATATTCTAGCTTTACGGCTTGTTTCCACTGATTCCAACTCGTTAATTTACATAATTGGTCGTCTATAAAATTGTATACATACACATCTCCTCCATCACTAATTGTCCCATAAACATCACCAATAATAAGAGCTATTTTCGTGTCACTAATCCAAACCGCATCCTTCGGTATATATTTTTCATCTACAGGACCTATGATTCGCTGTTTTTTTCCTGTACATAAATCCACTAAATACAAACTACACAATGTTTCCCATTCAAAAGGCGCCAAATAAATTGCCTTTAATCCCCCAGGAGATGTTTTAGGTTTTGAAGAAATACAATTAGTTAAATTTTTTCGCCTCCCCTGTTCTGTAACTAGCTCAATTTGATTATCTGAACGTTTATATCTTAATTTATACATCACTTCTCCCCCTTCATTTTTCTCCATTATACCCTCTACCTTTATAGAAGTTTTTATTTTCAATTGACAATTTACAACTCATTCCTGACCAAAAACGCAAATCATAGTCTACAAAAACAAGTTACCATGTTATAATCCTTAATTGTAGACTATGGTATGTCAACACGAAACTAGACAATTTTTTTAAGGTGTTCCTGTCTGTACTGAACAGGGCTCAAATAGCCTAGCGTTCCATGGATTCTAACATGATTAAACCAGTTTACGTAGTCGTTCAATTCTAAAGTCAATTCTTCTAAATTTGCGAAATGACGACCGCGAACGAACTCTGTTTTAAAGATTTTGTAGGTTGCTTCCGCTACGGCATTATCGTATGGACAACCTTTTGTACTTAATGAACGCTTGATTTTGAAGGTCTCTAACGTGTCATGAATCAGCTTATTTTTAAACTCATTTCCTCGATCTGTATGAAATAAGGTAATCCGATTTAAGTTTGTTTTCACCGCTGCGAAAGCTTGCGAAACAAGCTCGGCATCTTTCTTTTGATCTGCGCTATGTCCTATGATTTCTCGATTAAAGAGATCAACTAATAAACATACGTAATTCCACTTTTTGTTTACAAGGACGTATGTTAAATCACTTACGACTACAGCCAACTCTTCTTTCTGATTAAACTGACGATCGAGCACGTTTGAAATTTTTTCTTCGTTACAGTTCGCTTTCTTCGGCTTAAATTGTGCAATCGTATAGTTAGATACGAAACCTTGATTCTTCATAATCCGTCCAATACGGCGGCGCGAAACCACATACCCTAACTTTTTTAGTTCTACTTTTATCTTTCGTGTTCCATAGTTCTGACGGCTCTCTCGGAAGATTTCTTTCACGAGTGGCGACAATTCATCTCTTATATCTTGTGCCTGTTTGGCTTCATAATAATACGTTGCCCTTGATAATTGTAGGACATTGCACATTGCTGATATCGAGTATTTATGTAGGTTATTCTTCACTACTTTTACTTTCGTCCTAGTATCAGCGCCGCTTGCTTTAAAATATCATTTTCCATAAGAAGCTGTTTGTTTTCTCAACGCTTCTAATTCTAGTTGTTCAGCCGTCTTATTATCTTTCTCTTTAAATGAGCCAGACGTATGATTTTGATTGATCCACCGATCCAATGATGATGGTGTTAGTTCGTATTCCTTAATGATGTCTTTCCTTGGTTTACCATTTTGATACAGTTGAACCATTTGGTGTTTAAATTCCGCTGTAAAGGTTCTTCTTTCTCTTTTATTTTTCGTCATAGTAGATTCTCCTCAAATATATTAGTTGTAGTCTACTTGACCTTAATTTTTTTGTCTAGTTCAGTGTAGCCTATCCATTTTTTCGCTAAATAATAATAAAATTCCGTTAGTGTCCTTTCCGCGCTTTGAACAGTTCCTCTAGTTTTTTGTTGCCTTGTTAATTCATTTAGAAAAGCACTACCATGTAAAGTTGTTATATCCCTCAAAGAATAAATCTTATATACCCTTTTTTTGATAACAAGTATCCAATTTAAAAATTTAACAAGATTATCCGCATGTTTTTTTTGTGTGTTATACTTTCTAAATTTCCATTTTTCAAATATAAATTGGGTGATCGGATGAATTATCTCTCTATTATTTTTGTAATTTTTCAGCACAATTACTGCATGTTGTTTTATTTCACTTTGACTATCGCGATACTTTAACCACAAATCAATTTTTACACTTCGAACACAAAACCGCACACTATCATCTAAAATATAACTTACTTGCGCCTCTTCCTTTTCCATTCTTTTCCTCCTCCTTGACAAAATTATAATATATATGCACAATTTTCGGAATGATTAATATAATTTTATATTGATCTTTTAACATATTTTCAAATTCATTATTTATGCCCCTTCAAAAGAGCCAAAAAAAATAAGAAACCCTTTAATATATAAGGTTTCTTACTTTGTTTTATGCACAATTTATTTTTGCACTATTTTTAGCAGATAATCTTTCCCCTATATTTCTCGGTCTTACAATCTCGTATCATTTCTATAAAAAATAAACCTGCAAAAAATCTGCAGGCTTATTTCATACATTCTTTAAAATGTTCCTGAAACCACTCTTTATTAAGGTCTTTTCCTATGAAAACGACTTCGCTTATTCGTTTTTCTCCTTCTTGCCATTCTCGATCATAGGAAGCAGCAAATAGGGTATGTACACCTTGGAATACAATTCGTCGATTTACCCCATCAATAGACAAAATTCCTTTATAACGATATAAATACTCCCCTAGCTCCTGAACAACAGCTGACATCCATTCGTTTAACTTTTGTAAATCAAGAGGCTTTTCTTCACGTAATACAAATGATTTTATCCCTTCTAAATGATGGTGCTCTGTATGAGGATAAATTTCTAATGTATCACGCGTTTTAAACGTTTGAATTTCGAGTAAAGCTGGAATATCCACTTCACAATTTGTCGTTGGGATTAATTTTGCTGTTGGATTCATCCCTTGTAATTCAATAAGAAGTGCTTCTTTTTCTGCTTCTCCAATTAAATCTAATTTATTCACTAATACAACATCTGCAAAGGCAATTTGTTCTTTTGCTTCCAGTCCTTTTTCAAAATGTTTATGAATATGATAACTATCGATCACTGTCACAACACCATCAACTTTATATGATGATTGAATGACTGGGTCTAAAAAGAACGTTTGAATAATAGGACCTGGATTTGCAAGCCCAGTTGTTTCAATCACTAAACCATCAAAATCCATTTTTCCTTCTGCTTTTACATCCAATAGTTGTTTTAATGCGACAAGCAAATCTTCACGAACTGTACAACATAAACAACCATTTGTCATTTCCATAATTTCTTCTTCAACATTCATAACCAATTGATTATCGATGCCAATTTGTCCTATTTCATTTACAATAACCGCTAATTTTTTCCCATGGTCTTCCGATAGGATTCTATTTAGCAATGTCGTTTTCCCGGAACCAAGAAAACCAGTTAAAATTGTTACTGGAATCATTACTTACATCTCCTTATAGCTGTCTCTATATACATTATACTATACAGAAAAAATATATATTGTATATAAAATCCTTATATACAGAGTAGCGTACCATATCCCACTTTTATGCTACAATCTATATCATAAGGAGGTGAGATTTTGAACAAACAAAAGAATGATTATTTATGGAAATTATTCAAAATTTGGTTGTCCATTCCTCGTAGTGCTCGTCTTGCATTTTTATGGGCAATTATTTTAGGTTTTTCCTATTTAGGATGGGTGAAAATCATGAGGCAAATGTTTTAAAACAATATTCAACTGGTTTCATTTTCTTATAAATAAAAGAAGGTCTGTGACTCTATCACTTTTCTTTCTCATATCTATTTCTCGTCATCGCAAACACACATGTATCCCTTAATCCATTTCCATCTACTGCTACACTACTATTTTCTAAAATTCCTTCTAATTTAAAACCTAGCTTCTCAGGTATCGCTCTACTTTTCCTATTTGTGGGATCACAACGAATTTCTAACCTGTTTGCTTTCAGTTCAGAAAAAGCATAATCGGTAATTCCTTTTACCGCCTCGGCCATATAACCTTTCCCACTCAAACGTGTATCAATCCAATATCCAATTTCAAACTGTGGTATTTCCCACTTAATCCGGTGCAATCCAGTAGAAGCAACAAATTCACCAGTTTCTCTTAAAAAGACTAACAATCTTAAATCTTCTCGCTGTAAAAATTGAATATGTGATTTTCTTATACTAGCCTCTACTTCTTCTCTCGTTTGTTCCTTTTGTGCAAAAACCATCCAAGATTTTAACTCTTGTATTGATGCTTGAATTGCTTCATAGACCACTGCCCCGTCTCCAGGTTTAGGCATTCGAATATATAATCTATCTGTATAAAATTCCGAGGGAAAATCAAGTAACAATGGATTCATTTTCAACACTCCTTAGCATTTATTTTATATATAATATAATATTCATTCTAAATATAAGCAAATATTTTTCTCATTTTAAATATATTTCAAATAATTCTAAATTATTTTCATGCAATATATATACACATAAGAAGATTCACAAAAAATACAAACAGCATTGCTCTCAATCCTTTTATTTCCACATATAATAAAGGTGTAGGATAGGAATGTAAGGAAAGGATTGATAAAAAATGAAACATACTTACGACTATCATGCAACGAAAAAACAATTAGAACTAAAAAAACAGCAGTTATGTAGACAGCTTACAAGTGTAAGACTAACAGAAGAAGAACGAAATCAAATAAAAATGGAAATCGATAACTACGATTACATTTTAAACTTAGTAGAAATGAACCATTATGAACGTGGAATTTCTCATTAAAAGCAGAGAACATCATTTCAAGTGATGTTCTTTTTCCTTTTCTATCATAGGAAAGATTACAATACGCAGAAAAAATAGTTTTAAAACAAAAAAAGACAACAATGTATATATTGTTGTTTTCAACTTACACAATCTTCTTTTTATCCGGTTTACTGGAAACTAAATAATGTTTCTCTGATATATATAAATCCCTTTTTAATATACGATCTAAATATGGTGCTAATTTTATGCCACATATAAGACGATCTTCATTGTCTTCTACAATAGGGAATGTTTCTTTCTCTGTTACATATTGATCCACTGCTTTTTGTACAAGATCAATCTCTTTTACAAGTTCTAAATTTTCGTCTGTATGTTCAAATACCTCTAGCGTTTCCTTTGTAATAAGAAACTTATTTGTTGGAAAAGCTTGTAAATAGGGTTTTAATAAATCATAATTCACTGTATAGTCATCATTAACTAATACTGTATACACAATATTTGTATTAGTCTCTAAAAACTTTGCCATCGCTTGTTCTAGCTCGTCTTTTGTAATTGGCCTCTCCTCTTTTCCACTTTTGAAAAAGCGAAACATTGCATCGCCTCCTTTTTACTATATTATACCATAAAGAGAAATCAGAAAAATTAAAAAAACCTATTGAAAGATTTTTTCAATAGGTTTTTTGTGAGGGTAAATCATAATTTAATTACTATATCTTATTTTAAGAACGCACTCAACATCCAAACATGTTGTTCTAATGTTGTATGAATTGCTAATAACATGTCAGCAGATGTTTCATCTCCAGCTTGTTCTGCCACTTCCATACCTTCTTTTAACTCTTGAATAATAGCAGAGAAATCATTTACTAATACTTGTACCATTTCTTCCGCTGCTTCTTTACTTGTTCCTTCATGTACTGTTGATGTTTCTAAATATTCTTTCATTGTTGCTAACGGTTTTCCACCTAATGCTAAAATACGTTCTGCTAATTCATCAATATATGTAGCAGCTTCTGTATAAAGCTCTTCAAATTTCTCATGTAATGTAAAGAAGTGTGGTCCTGTCACATACCAGTGGTAATTATGAAGTTTCACATATAATACATTCCAGTTTGCTACTTGTTTGTTCAATACTTCGACAACATTTGCTTTCGTACTCATCCAATCCACTCCTCTTACAATTTTAGAATTATTCTCTCTTAATAATCCTCTTTTATTGTACCATACTTTTCCTTTCCTTCCAAATCATAAGCTGATATGTAACAAATTTTTAACAACTTTCATAGTGCACCAAACCGATAAAGTGAAACTTTAATCAGTGGGGGATCCTCTTCCCCCTCACCAATTAGGCTGTTACGGGCAATAAAGTTTCCCTCTCTAAATTTTGAGGTAGAGTGTTGTTGCCTAAAATTTATATGCTCTTTCTATCACTTCGCATGTCTAATTGTCCGAGCACTTACATATGCATAGTAATAAGATACGTTCATCATAGTAGAAAGAGGGATGACATGAATAATCAGCAATGGCAAGTAGCAAAAAAAGTGGCTGCTACTTATATTGGGACTGTCGTCGGAGCCGGTTTTGCAACTGGAAGAGAGATTGTCGAGTTTTTTACCATCAATGGAATATATGGAACAATTGGAATATGTATAAGTGGATTTTTCTTTATTTGGCTAGGGACAAAAATGATGTTACTTTCCTCGCAAATTGGTGCATTTTCTGCACAAGAATTTAATAAATACTTATTTGGGGATGTATTTGGGAATGTTGTAAATACATTATTGCTACTTGTACTATTTGGAGTTACAAGTGTTATGCTATCAGGCGCAGGGGCCGTATTTGAAGAACAACTCCGCCTTCCAAGACAACTTGGTATTTTTATTACAGTGATCGCTTGCCTCATTATCGGCAGCCGTGGGCTACAAGGGGTTTTCGAAGTAAATACTCTAGTCGTACCCATTATGATGATTTTTATTATTGGACTTGCTATCACCACTTTGCTCCATGGTGCAACACCTATCTATAACGCTGTTCCTGCGGAAAATTGGAATATAAAATGGGTTACAAGCCCTATTACATATGTTGCCCTCAACCTTTCACTCGCCCAAAGTGTTCTCGTACCATTAGCAAGTGAAGTAAAAGAGCGTAAAGCAATTATATGGGGGGGAATCCTAGGTGGAGCAGGACTTTGCTTTATCCTACTATGTAGTCATTTAGCCATTTTATCTGTTGAACAGTTTTATCAATACAATATTCCAATGGCAGAAGTTGTCCGACGCTTTAATGCAACCTTCCACTTTTTCTTCGTTCTCATTATTTTTGGTGAAGTATTTACGACTTTAGTTGGAAACATCTTTGGAATGACAAAACAAATGCAATCGATCACAGGATGGAAAAGCAATTATATTGTCTACTTTATTTTGCTAATTAGCTACTCTTTCAGCTATATTGGATACAGTGAACTTCTGCACATTTTATATCCAATTATCGGATGGGTTAGCATCATAATACTTCCAATTATTGCATGTAAACAACTTCAAAAAACATAGAAGGAAGTATCCTTATACGGATACTTCTTTTCATTCGCAATCTTCACACACTTCCCAATACGGTCCCATCTCTATCGCTAAATATGGGCATAACTGCAAACGAATCATACGGCTTGGCATACGCTCTAATACGAATTGAATCGCATCTTTATCTTCTTCTATTTCTATTTTTACAATTGCTATTCGTTGCATTGTTGCTATAGAATTTCCATCTTTATATAAAGTCAGCCTTATTTCATCATATTCATTAAAATATAATTCCACACTCATATGTGCTGCTGTAGTATCATTACCAATTAAATATTTTCCATTTTGTTCTTGGATTATATATTTCCAGCCACCTTTTTTCTCTTCTATTGGAGCAACTTGAAATAATCCAACTAAATCCTCGTATAGCATAAGATAACCCCTCTCTTACTAAACAACATGAGTATTATATTATACCCTTTCTATCTACTATATTCATTGTATCATATATCGACTCTATTCCTGCATTCATTTGCTTTGTACAACGTGGTTCTCATATACAAAAATATCCTCTGTATTCACTTAACTTTGAAGTAGAGATCTTACTAAAATAAACCAGCAATATAAAAAGCAGGAATGCTCACATTCCTGCTTTTTACTAAAATACTTTTCCTGTCGCCGCTAAAGCTAACACCGCGATCAAACTTGCAAACAATAAAGAAACAATAAAGCTAATAATCGGTAACGTTTTCTTTTCATTTTTCTTAAATAACAATCTTAAACTAAGAATCACATTTAGTGGTACGCCAATAAAATAAAAATACTTCACAATTTTCACTATGCTATTCGAACTATTAAAAAGTGTTTGAAATATAAACACTTCAACTAAAAAAATAAGAAAAAATGAAATACTTAACCAAAACGAAACATAGCTAAGCCAAGAATGCCTTTTCGTTCCCCAATACATTCCCATAATGTTCTCCTTTTTATGTAGTCTACTTTATAATATTTATACAAGCATATAACAAATCCCTTTATCTTTCGACAAATAAAACAAAACTTTCATAGATGTTTTTCTTATTTCACTGTCAACCTTAACATGGAGAGTTCGATAAAGTGAAATTTTAATCAGTGAGGGTTTTCTTCTTCCCTCACTGATTATGAGCCCTCACCAATCGGGATATTACTGTCCTAAAATAGCGGAATACATATAAAGGAGCTGCCTTCGTAACAATTCAGTTACCCTACAGACAGTCTCCTTGTGATTTATATCTTAAATTTTTCAATTAAAACTTGTAATTCTTCAGCCATTTGTGACAATGTCCCAGCAGCCGATCCGATTTCTTCCATAGAAGCTAATTGCTCTTCAGTGGATGCAGCAATATTTTGTGTACTTGTTGCATTATTTTGTGCTGTCCTTGCAATTTCACCAACTGAAATAGAAACTTCATTTGCACCTTTTGACATTTCATTTGCCGTTTCTACCATACTCTCAATTTGCTTAGCAATCTCATTTGTAGAATACAATATTTCTGCAAAATTTTGTTTTGTCTCATTCGCAACTACAAGACCTAACTGAACTTCTTCATTCACATGATTCATCGATTTGACTGTCTTGCTCATATCTTCTTGTATTTCACTTACTAGCTTTCCAATTTCGTTTGATGATATGCTAGATTGCTCTGCAAGTTTCCTTACTTCATCTGCAACAATGGCAAATCCCTTGCCATGCTCCCCTGCTCGCGCAGCTTCAATAGCAGCATTTAAAGCTAATAAATTTGTTTGATCCGCGATATTTTGTATCACTTCTAATATTTCACCAATTTGTTTTGATTTATCATTTAATAATTGAATAACAGCATCTGATTGAGAGACAGATTTTACTATCGAATTCATTTGATTTACTGTTTTTCCAACTAACTCCCCGCCATTTTCTGCTTTTTCACGAGTATAAGAAGACGAGTTGGCGATTGCCGATGAGCTATTTGCCACATGCTGAATCCCTTCTGTTACATTATGTAATAATACCGCACCACTTTCAACGCTAGACGTTTGCTCTCTTGCCCCACTTGAAACTTGCTCCATTGCCGTCGTGATCTGTTCTGTTGCCTCACTAGCCTGCTTTACACTTGCAGTCAATTCTTCAGATGCTGCAGCAACGTGCCCTGCTGAAGTATTAATTCGACTAATTAATGTACGCAATGATTGTGTCATGTTATTAAAACCTTTTGCAAGTTGACCAATTTCATCTTGCGAATAAATTTCAATCGTTTGCGTTAAGTCTCCCTCACTAATTTGATGTGCAGTAGTCACTAACCTTTTTAAAGGTTTTGTGATAGAAAGGGTTACAAAATAAATGATTGTACCTCCTAAAAGTAAGGAAATTACCATAATAAGTAACGTATTATAAAATACAGGTTGAGCTGCTTCAATTATTTCACTACTATACATTGTTCCACCAATTTTCCAACCTGTTTTTAAATTTGTAGCAAATACCATTCTCTTTTCACTATTTCCATAAGAGTAAGTAAACGTACCATGGTTTTCTTGATATAGTCGTTTCGCCCAAGAATCTGCAGCTTTTTCACCTGATTTCTCCTCTGGATGAGCGATGATTTTTTGATTGCGATCTAAAATAAAAGCATATCCTTTTTTTCCAATGTTAATTAATTTTGTTGTTTTTAATAAATTGTCAAGACTTAAATCTAAAGCAACGACGCCATTTTTATCATCCATTTGTTTTGCGATTGTTACTACAATATGACCATTTCCCTTTGCTTTATATGGCTCGGTTATAAGTACGCCACCATTTTTACTGATTGCATCCTTATACCAAGGCCGCGTTGTCGGATCATAATCTGCCGGCATTTGCATAACAGGTTCCTGCACAAATGTCTTGTCAGCCCCTGCAATATATATCTTTTCAACTTCCGGATTTAGCACTACATATTGAGATAACATTTTCTTTAATTCATCATGATTTTCCCCTGTGTAAAAGTCACTTTTCGTGATTCTTGCAAAACTATTTACATCATTAAACTTTTTTTCAATCACTTGATTAATGAGATTATCTAATATCCGAATATTTTCATTTGCACCATTCATAATTTGCGATTCAAAGTTTTTCTTCGCAGTTTGATATGATATCCCACCAATAATTGAAATAGCAGCAATTAATATAATAAAAAATGAAATCATTATTTTTTTTGCCACTTTCATATTTTGAAACCATCTTATAAACTGATTCATAATACCATCCCCTATTATATGAATATTTAAACATTAAGATTAAAAACTAAAAAAGGTAAATCATTTGAATCACTACCTTTATGACAGATGCAAACACGTTGTAAATTTTAAACAAATAGTTTCTCTTTGTCTATATATAAGGATACTTATTATTATAAAATTTACAATCAAAAAAACCAAAGAATTCCCTTTGGTTTTTTATATTTTTTTATGTTTTTTTGTAGCTTTTTTCCACTTCATACGTTCAGCTCGAGCAAGTACTACATTTTGTTTTCTCATCGTATAGGCAATTTCTTATAGTTTCGCAAGCGTTCTTCATGAATAAATCCTTCATCAATCGCCCTTTGCACCGTGCACCCTGGTTCAGTTTCATGTTTACAATTACGGAAACGACAACCTTGCGCAATCTCTTCTACATCTTTATATTTGCGTTTACATTTCCCTTTATAATCATCGCCATAATACATCACCCTGTTCTTATTTTCATTATCTTTATTATATGTATTTCTTTTAAAAAAAGCCACTTGAATTAACATAATTTTCTGATATCATTTTAAAATATTTGTCATGAAAAACGAATTCGTATAATAGATTTTTCATGACAACTGAACAAATGTATAATCAAAACAAATTTTCTCAATATGCTTATATAAAATTGAAAAAGGTATCCGCATATAAAAACCGAATCTTATTCACTAAAAGGAGTGGATTTGATGGAAATGTATCAATGGCTAACTGCTCTTCTCATTGGTGGCATAACTGGCTTCGTTTCCCATCTAATCAATAACCAAGGTAAGTTATTGCTTCCACGCCGTTTAAAAACCTTTTTTCATCTTGGATTTTTCACTGATATATTAGCCGGCAGTCTTGCTGCGCTTCTTGGACTTGTATTATTTGATGCAACTACAATAAAAGAAATTATTAAAGTAGCCATTGTCACTGCTATTTCAGGACAAACCTTTTTACTTCATCAAGCACTAGGTGGGGAACAAGCGAAGAATATGCAAATTAGTAAAGCTGATGAGAAAATTCAAGAAATTGACAAATTATTACGACGATAATCTATACTTCCGATAAAGATTACTGTTATAATATGTAATAAATATTTATAAACTGAACTGTCTGTCAGAAGAAAGGGTGTTTCTTATGCCAAAAAAGAAAGTAGAAGATTTCTTAACAGACTCCGAAAAAGAGGAACTAATAGAAAACTATAAATGTTTACGAGAAGCCCGCACAAAACGCGAAGCTGACCATTTTGGCGAAGTAGTAAATCACCTATTAAATAAAGCAAAAAAACGAATTATTGAAGACGCAGGAATTCCCGATGAAAATGCTGCAACTATTCAAACAAAGCGAAAAGCGCTGTTTTAACATTTTGTTAAAGCAGCGCTTTTTGTTTACATAATATAATTATTATTTATTATGTGATGTAGCTTTTTGTTTCTCATTCTCTTCTTTTATTAAATCTATCAATCCATTCCCTTCGGATGTTCGCTCATATCCTAATGGCACTGTGCGCTTAATAAGCTGTGCATAAATTTCTGGTTCTGAAAGCCTTCTTCCATATTCTCTTTCACATTGCTTAATTAGAAGTGCTAATGCTCCGGAAATGTGTGGAGTCGCCATAGATGTCCCGCTCAATACAGCATACTTTCCTCCTGGATACGTAGAAAGAATTTCTTCACCTGGTGCTACTAAGTCAATTTCTTGATTCGAATTACTGAAGCAAGCTAACTTTCTTTCTAAATTCACTGCTCCTACTTCGATCACTTCTGAATAAGCACCTGGAAAATCCAACTCTTCTGTTTCGTCATTGCAATCACCATTATTTCCAGCGGCACATACAACTAGCACGTCTTGTTTGACAGCCTTTTGAATCACTTCATGTAATTCTGGTACATCTTCTGGTCCACCAAGTGACATGGAAATAATTCTTACTCGTTCTTGATTCAACCCTCTCCAGCTTACAGCATAGTCAATCGCATCGATAATATGTTGATAGTTTCCTGATCCGTCCCCTGCCAATACTTTTAATACTAATAATTTAGCCCGTGGTGCAACGCCTAAAACTCCAATATCATTTTCTGTTGCTGCAATTGTTCCAGCAACATGGGTACCATGCCCATTATTATCAAGATAATTATTTGGATCATTTCCATAATCCTCTGTAAAGTTTCTTCCACCAATAATTCTATCCTTTAAATCTACATGGTTGACATCACAACCTGTATCTAATACTGCTACAACAATATCGTTTCCTTTTTCACTTTTTTCCCAAATCTCAGGAGCGTGAATCAGTTGTACACCTGGTGGAATTTCGTTTGCTTGTTCAACCACCTTGTTTACTGTAAATGGAATTAATCGAATTCCTTTTTGCTTATTCGCTGTACTACTGCTCATCTGAATCCCTCCTAAAAGTGTATGATGTCCCTAGCAAATATGCTTACACTTATAGATAAAAATTCTTGCTCCTATTTAAAAATTCCTGCTTCAAAATATTTCTCAAGTACAAAACAACTGCTACTTCATCTTTTGCGGCCATAAGCTCCATTTCTTTAAGACAAGCATAATTGCCGGAACAAGTAGTGTCCGCACAAGAAATGTATCAATAATAACTCCAAGTGCCACAACAAATCCAAACATAAATAGTTCTAATAATGGCTGGGTCGTTAATACGGCAAACGTTGCTGCTAATATGATACCAGCAGAAGAAATAACACCACCTGTTGCAGTTAATCCATTCTCAATTGCAACCGGCAGAGGATGTTTTGCAGCTTCTTCTTTAATGCGAGAAACGAGCATAATATTATAATCCACTCCAAGTGCCACAAGGAATACAAACGTATATAATGGAATGCGATAACTCATGTCCTTGTATCCAAATATATGTTCAAACAGGAACATACTCAGGCCTAATGCCGCACAATATGAGAGTAGAATTGTTCCAATCATATAGATTGGCGCAATCAATGATTTGGTTTGCATACCTAGCAAAATCAATATCAATATAGATATAAGCACAACAATGCATGTTGTATCGTGATTATTAATCTGGTACAAATCAGCTTGCTTCGCCGTCTCACCAGAAAAGTAAACATGACCATTCTTCACAAACTCATTTTCCTTCTGTTGCAGAAATTGAATGGTATCCATGGCCTGTAGTGAATATGGTTGATCTTTTAAAATCAGTTGCACTTTAGCTGCTTTTCCATCTTTAGATCGCAATTGATTTGTATTCTTTTGAATCGCCTCAAGAGAAGGATTTACCCCTTCTACTCCTTTTTGTACCGTTAATTTTCTCACAAACTGTACAATTTCCTCATCAGTTAACTTTTCTTCCTTTGACATTACAACCGTAATAGGAGCTAACTGACCAGGAGAATATTTCTGTTCAATTAACTCATATCCTTGTCTTGATTGTAAATTTTCCGGAAAGGACTTTAATAAGTTAAAAGAGTACTGCATTTGAAATAGATTCAATGAACATACGACTAAAAAAAGAGCAACTGCTCCTCCAACTATGTACGGCTTTCTTACTACAATATGGCTCACTTTTCTCCAAATGACATGTTTTTCTTTCTGCTGTCCAACCTTTGGTATAAAAGGCCAAAACGCTTTCCTTCCAAATAATGTAAACAAAGCAGGAAGTAATGTAATTCCGCCTAAAATAATGACAACAAGTGCAACAGAAAATAGTGGTGCAAAGTTACGGTAACCGTTATATACTGCAAAAAAGAGCATGAACATGGAAGCAAGCACAGTACTCCCACTAAAGAAGATTGGTTCCCCTACTTTTCGCATCGCTTGTTTCATACTTTCATATTTATCTTCTCGTTTTTGCAATTCTTCCTTATAACGTGCAAAAATGAATAGAGCATAATCTGTTAATGCGGCAAATAATAAGATTGACATAATAGACAATGATTGCGATTTGATTTCAAGTCCCCATTTACCAAATAAACCGAGACTTCGGTCAATCACTTGGTATACAATAATTGCTGCAATCAGCGGAATAATTGCTAAAAGAGGAGAACGGTAAATAACAATTAATAATACAAAAATTAATCCAATTGTCGAGAACAACAGAATCATATCGGCGTTTTTAAAAATTTCTAATGTATCCGCAGCAATCCCCGCAGGTCCTGTTATTTTTGCTTCCATATTAGTAGGAAGTTCCTGCTTTAATACATTTTTCATTTCTTTTACTGTATTATGAATCTCTTCTACTTCTAAATTACTTGTCAGCGTTACTGGAAGAATAAAACTTGTTTTATCCTCAGATACAAAACCGTTTAACATTTGAACTGGCATTTCACTAATCGGAATCATTTTTTCAACATGTTCGATTTTTTTAGCCTGTAATTGCTTTGTTATCTTTTGAATGCTATGTAACTGTTCTTCTTTCATTTCTTCTTTTTGATGAAAGATAATAATAGCTGGTAATCCTTCGTCATTTGGAAAATATTTTTCTACTTGTTTTTCAGCTTGTATAGATGCTGCACTTTCAGGAATCCCATCACCACTCACATTATTTGCATATTTCTTCGCTGGTTTTGAAATTCCTGTTAAGACAAGCATAGCCACAATCCACGATATAACAATTACTTTGGCACCTTTTTTACTACTTGCAAAGTCTGTTATACGCTGTAACCATTTCCACATACAATCCCTCCTTATATCATATTTAATAAAGCGAATTAATAACTTTGTTAAATATACACATTACTTTTTCGCAAACAAATAAAGTGTAGGACAAATATATAGGAAAAACAAGATTGTTCACAAAAACTACAAACACTATTTGTATATACAGATAAACACTTGTTTTTAAAACCAAAAAGAGTATCTGGATACTTTGAAGTATTCTGTATCTTTCACTTCATAGCCATGTTTATATGTTAGAAAAGCAATCACTCTATATAGGTTCAAACTTTATATATTTCACGAAAATAATGAAATTGTTATCAATCCTTACGTAAAAAACTCCTAACATCATCTGTTAAAAGCTTTTTACTGAGCAAATTTTGAACAGTGAAGTCTTCATCGCTTCCTTATCTAACTTCTAGATTGAATATTTATCAAAAGTGAACTCTATTACCTCATTCCTAATCTTTCTTTCAATTGCTTTATATAACGACAGCGTATCATCATAAAATATACAATTTGAATTCCTACAAATATACTTAAGACGATTATATTTTCTTTTAGCAAAGAATAGTCAAACATTTGCCCTAAAGCCGTTAATGCAACACCACCATGTAACGCTGCTACACCAATCGGAACAAAGAATAATAAAGCCAATCGAATTGTGACGACGTGAGATAACTCTCCACTCGTTAACCCTATTTTTCGAATGGATTCAAATAAACGATAATCATCATCTAGGTCAGAGAATAGTCGAAAATATAGAAAACTACCTGCACAAACAAAAAATACAATTCCAATAAAAAATCCTACAAATAAAATTGGACCTGCAAATTGTAACGCTTGCTTGTTGTTATATTCTGCTGCATGAAACTGTGAATGCTTTTGGTACTGTTTTATATGCTCCATTATTTCTTTGCCCGCTTCAAATTCATTTTTCGTTTCTTTTGTTTCATACATATAATCTTTCATTTCTTTAAATCCACTTTGTAATGCATTATATTGCACATCTGAAATGACATAGACATCACGAAGAAGTACTTTACTAAGAGTAGATGTCTTCACTTTTTTTACTGTCAATACTTGTGCTTCGTTCGATAATTGTATCGTTTTTCTTTCTTTTTTCGGTGGTCCTGGCATTTCATTTGATAAGAACAGTGCTGTATTTTGCTTGAAAGCAACTTCCTGTTCACCTGTAAGTTTCGCATACACCTTATAATCAGACTTTTTTATAAAGGACGCACTGCGCATCGATTGATCTTCACTTCCTTTCGATGCTATCACTATTTTGCTAGTAGATATATTATATTTCTTTAATATTTTCTCAATCAATTGTATATGCTCTGTTTCATTTTCGTTTCCTGTTCCAGAATGATATTGAAAGGCAATTGGTTTTTCCATCATTTCTCTAGTCATAGAAGTAAAACCAACTAAAGTACCAATCGCCGAGAAAGCTACAGTCGAAATAATTGTAACAATAAAAAACATGCGCGCATTATCTCTCATCCGATATGCTAAATCTGAAAGCGTTATGATGTTTGTTCGTGTCCAATATAAACGTTTGTTCTTCTTACATCTTCGGATTATGAATACACTCAGCTGCTTATACATGAAATATGTACCAATTGTAACAACCGTCGTAACAGGAACTAACATAATAAAAACCATAGCTCCATGTGAAGATAACGCCCCTATATATCCTACACTAAGTAACAATATGGCTAAAAATGAAGCAATTATAGACGCTTTCGGTTCGGGTTTCGCTTTTACCGAACCTCTAAATAACTTCATAATTTGATTTTTACGAATCAACCCAGCACTAAAAAATGAAATAATAATAAATAAAATTAAAAACATCAAACTTGTTACACCAATAGCCTGTATTGGTACATAATATGACAAAGACAAGTCTAACTTAAGTAATAGCGGCGCTACGAAAATAAGCAAACCTGAAAATAGCATTCCGCAAAGAATACCGGTAATAATCGCGGCAATCCCAAGAATAACATTTTCAAAAAAGATAAGTCGTCTTAATTCAAACTTCGTCATACCGAGCATCATCAATATTCCTAATTCTCGTTTTCTCGTTTTCAAAAACATTCCCATAGAGTACAAGATAAAGAAAAATGTAAAAACATAAATAATAAATTGTGCAAATGACATACTGAAAAATACATATTGCCCTAATTGGCTAGCGCTTAATACAGGATGAAATGCAAAAAATGAATAAACAAAAAAAGCCATAATAGCAAATGCACTACTTAAAAAATAAGCCGAGTAGGTCCTTCTATTACGTGTTACATTTCGAAATGCTAATTCCCTAATGTTCATCTTATTTCTCCGCCCTTTCGATTACTATACTGCTATCATACATAAAGCAAAGAATTGAATTCCATCGATTCAAATGACAAAAACATTACATTGTTGAAAGGTTGCAGAAAAATTGATTAAATCAAAGAGTTTATTTATAATAGCTACATTCCTATTCATACATTGTCCTATTGTATATTCGGCAGTTTTACGAAATAATAAGAGTGGAGACATATGAATTGAATTTATACATAACAATTTATCGCTCATAGGAGGATATATCATGACTTTACAAGAGCAAATTATGAAAACATTACATGTTCAATCTGTAATTGATCCAAAAACAGAAATTCGAAAACGAATTGATTTCTTAAAAGATTATATGAGAAAAACAGGTGCAAAAGGGTTCGTACTTGGTATTAGTGGTGGTCAAGATTCGACACTAGCAGGTCGATTAGCACAGCTTGCAGTAGAAGAAATTCGTAACGAAGGAGGAAATGCAAAGTTTATCGCTGTACGCCTTCCATATAAAGTGCAAAAAGATGAGGATGATGCACAACTTGCCCTTCAATTTATTAAACCAGATCACTCTGTTTCTTTTGATATCGCTCCAGCTGTTGATGCATTTTCAAATCAATATAAAGACTTATTAGGAGAATCACTAACAGACTTTAATAAAGGCAATGTAAAAGCTCGTATCCGTATGGTGGCACAATACGCAATTGGTGGTCAACAAGGTTTGCTTGTAATTGGAACAGATCATGCAGCTGAGGCTGTTACCGGCTTCTTCACAAAATATGGTGACGGAGGGGCGGATCTTTTACCGCTAACAGGCTTAACAAAACGTCAAGGTCGTGCTTTACTACAAGAATTAGAAGCTGACAAACGACTTTACTTAAAAATGCCGACAGCAGACTTATTAGATGAAAAACCAGGTCAAGCTGATGAAACAGAATTAGGAATTACGTATGATCAATTGGATGATTACTTAGAGGGAAAAGCAGTTCCTCAAGATGTAGCAGAAAAAATTGAAAAGCGTTATCTTGCAAGTGAACATAAAAGACAAGTACCTGCATCTATGTTTGATGATTGGTGGAAATAAGTATTCTAAAAAACGAAGCTAATATGATTTAGCTTCGTTTTTTATCGAAATGCTCCTATTTTCTTTTCTAAAAGATTATGTTGTTGATGAAATAACAGAAAGAACTGTAAATGTATTCATACGCTTTTCCTCACCAATCGGGCTGTTACGGGCAGTGAGGCTCCCACCACCTATCCCCCTTACTTTTCTCCGAAACCTTAAGATAGGAGTCTTACTCCCCCTTAAATAACGGGATAAAAAGAGCACCTTTTTAGATGCTCTTCGTTCATTAATATGTAAATGTAACGGTTGCTAATGAATATCCCGCCATCGCACTATATGGCGCAACTTGATAAGAAACGCGCTTTGCACCTTTCGGCCAGGAAATTTCATTTAATGCTCGGTTAATATCTTGCATTGTTCCATCCATTGATTGTTTATAGCGCAGTTCTACTTTTTGAGGCTTCGCTGCAAATTCTTTCTGTAATTTTTGCTTTAATTCATTATAATTATTAGCCCCGTATTGTGTAGATAAATACACTAAATTCGTATCTTTTAGCATTTGATTATATACAGCCGTTTTTGCACTACCTGCTTTTATTTTATTTGTTAATTCATTATAGTAGTTTGTAGTTGCTGCTGGATACTTGCTACGATCCCATTCATGATCTTTGCTCATTTGCTCATCTGTCATATTATAATATGAGTATGTTACGCGTCCTTCTTTATCAGGAACTGGATCATCAAACGTAGTATCTAAATGATACCATTTCCCCTCAATCTTTACTAAATTCCAGGCGTGAGCTTGTCCGTTTCCTTTGCCAGTGACAAAACGTGTTTGAATACCCGCTTGCTGCATGAGTTGATACGTTAATAGTGCATATCCTTGGCAAACAGCTGAACGATTTACTAAAGCTTCATATGCTGTATATGCTTGATAAGAAGTATCATAAGAAACATGTTTCACCACATAATCATGAATCGCTTTCACCTTTTCATGTTCATCCATGCCAGCCTTAATAATTGTGTTAACAATTGCTTTTGCTTGCGTCTTTACATATTGTGTTTGTTCCTTTGACTCACGATAAGAGATATGTAATGTAAACGTATAATTTCCTGGTAATCCACGTATAGAGTATCTTGTACTTGCAATATTGTATTTTACATACTCATCTGCATCTACTATTTTATTATATTCTTGATAAAGCATATTCATTACAGATCGAGCATCGCTTTCTTTCGTATTGTATTTTAATGTAATATTTTCTTCTTGATTATTAATCTTCTGTTTTAACTCTCTTTTAAAATCTTCCAACAACTTGACCTCTGCTGATGGAGCTACAATGGATTGATTTGATGCTGCATAAGATATCGAAGGGGCTTGTAAACCACCAATCATAATTGTTGAACAAAGTGCAGCAGCTGTTATATATTTATTTGTCTTTTTCATTTTTGCTAATCCTCCTCATGTAAAAATATACAACAAAGCTTTCATATATTTATAGAGTATACAATAGTTTACGAAAAATAAAATATGAGATTATGCATATTTATTAATTGCTATCTTAATATTATCAAAAAGAGTTCCCTCAATGCTTCATGAAAATAAAAAAGCAATAGTATACTTTAACAAAGTAAACTACTGCTTTTTTAACTAACATGTTTGTAATATGCAACACGCATTTTCAAAACGACGATGTTTTAAATCTTCATTTCCAATGCAGAAATAGAGCATTCCTAAATCTCCCCACATCATATTACAATTGTTATAATCCGAATCTACTTGGAATAAAAGGACCATATCATGTCGGTTTACCCCAATATACTCTCCAGCTTCTTGAAGGACATCATTTTGTACAGAGAAAGGTTCACCAAACACTTGATGATTATCATAATGATCTGGAATTAATTCTTCAAGTAACTGTAAAAATCGATCGGAATCCCCTTCATCTTCAATAAATAACTCCGGTAACTTATAGGTCGATTCAAATGATATTTCACATTGTGTAAATCGCTCTTGCATATGCTCCATTCTTTTCAGTTGATCAACTGAAACATCATAATAAAGGACACGTCCCGCTCCTTGGAAATCTCCCTCTTCCATAAAATGATTTTCATAACGAAAGAAATAGAGCATTCCTGTTTGAGGTAGATTATGCTTGAAATCTATATGTTTTAAATCTGTTACATGAAACTGTGCAATAAATTGCAATGGCTCTCCTTTATAAGTTGGATATTCAAATGAAACAGGTACGTCTGGAACTCCTCCCATTTTAGACTGCCCAATTTCCAACTTATCTTTTTGTTTCGGTACTACTTTTATACAAGGAAATATCGTGTCCATTAATTCCTGTTGTAAATGCGTTAATTCATACTTTTCAATTAATGATTCAATTTTCGTCTTCATAAATTCTCCTTAAGTCGTGTACTTATTCGTATCATAGCACATATATCGTAGTAAATTCATCTTCAAAAACAACATGTCATAAAAAACGGGCTTGCCTCCTATACGCGAACAAGTTTTACAAAGCATAGTATACAGTGTTCCTACAAACACGATACCTCATCATTTCTCTAAGAGACGTTCTATTTATTTTGATTTTTAAAAGGAGGCTTTCCACATGGGTTACGGATATGGCGGTGGCTATGGTTGCGGATATGGCGGCTTCGCTTTATTAATCGTTTTATTTATCCTTCTAATCATCATTGGAGCTAGCTGTTGGGGCGGCTTCGTTGGTTGCTAAGTAATTTGCAAAAACTATTGTAAAAAAGCACGTAAAGTACGTGCTTTTTTGCTACCCCAAATCTTTACATGGAAAGGAATTATTTTTTCATGAAAATTGATGGTGTGTTTGAAGGTGGAGGGGTTCGTGGAATCGCACATGTAGGTGCCATTTGCGCATTGAATGAGCGCGGCTACTATTTCGAACGTGTTGCTGGCACATCAGCAGGTGCCATTATCGCCGCTCTGCTAGCAGCTGGTTACTCCTGTACAGAATTAAAAGATATTATAAGTACTTTAGATTATTATCAATTTACGAAAAAAACGTTACTTGATAAAATCCCAATTATCGGAAAAGGGTTAAGTGCATGGACTCGATTAGGAATTTACTCCAATATTTTTTTAGAAGAATGGTTAGACGATTTATTACGTAAAAAAGGGATTTATTTTTTTAGCGATTTATCTAATCTGAAAAATTTAAAAATTATCGCTTCAGATATAAGCAACGGGAAAATGGTTATCTTTCCTGATGATCTACCAAACTATGGCTTTCCAAATTATCGTTTTCCAATTGCGAAAGCGGTCAGAATGAGCGGAACCATCCCTTTCTTTTTCGAGCCTATAAAGTGGAAAACCCCAAAATGGAAACAACCTTGTTACATGGTGGATGGCGGGATTTTAAGCAATTACCCGATTTGGATTTTCGATTCACCAACGCTTCCTCGCTGGCCTACCTTTGGATTTCACTTTGTAAAAGATGAAATTCAAGCAGAACCCGTTCATTACAAAGAACCCCTTTCAATGTTCAAAGGACTATTTAAAACAATGATGCAGGCGCATGATTTACGCCATTTAGATAAAGAAGCAAAAGCAAGAACAATTAAAATTCCAACCGGCATGATTACAAGTACGAACTTTCAATTAACTATCGCTGAAAAAGACTGGCTGTATCAATCTGGATTCGATGCTGCCACTACGTTTTTACAAACTTGGAACTTTAAAAGATACATTAACCAATATCGAAGGGAAAATCAAAAAAGAAAAACATATCATTCACAAAACAAATTAGATTTATAATCTTTGTTCATGTTAATAAGCCTAATACACACTCATTATATTAGGCTTATTTACAATCAACTATGTTTTCAATAAAGCATCCTGCTATCACTTCTAAATTAAGGATATTCCAATCCTTCTGCTTCTTTAGCTGGAATTACTACATATCGCTCTCCTGTTTTCAATCCTAATAGCTCCGCTTTTTCAATTGCTTCTTGCTTTGTCTCTGCATAAGCTGCTAAATATTTTGTCCCGGCAATTACTTGACAAATAACAAATTGTTTCATACTTTTCTCCTTTATTAATATATAAGCTTCTTCCTATATTGCCAGATTATGAATCCATTTGGCAACAGTTATAACTCCTTTTTCCATTTTAACTCTTGTTGCGGTATAAGGAGTATGTATTATACTGCCGACCTTCTCTTTGCTAACAACAACTCTTTATATCTTTTTATTGTATATGAGATGGATTATTTGAAAAAACGGCAACCTAAAAGAGTTACATAACAAACAAGCAATTTTGGATACCATCAGTGTGATAAGAACAAACTCAATTCGATATGAAGGGACAGAAAAGTGGATCTTTCATTTTTATTCTTGGATTTGATTTATTGGAATAGCTATTAAAACAAATGAATTCATCGGGGGAACAATTATACTACTCAATAAAATTTCGGGAATCATTATATAGTAAAACAGCTCATCTTTTCGCTACTTCTAAATGTAAAGTCTTCTTTCCATATAATACCCCTGATAAAAAAGCTTTTATCAGGGGTATTATACCGTATTTACTTTTAACGTACATAACAAAAGAAATTGGATAACCATTTAGCATTACTCCTATTCTGCCAATTCTTATACTAAGATATCCGTACTATTTAATGGAAAGTGTATGTCTTACATCCAAAAAAAGAAAGGAAGATTTCTTCCTTTCTCCTTTGACGCTCCACTTTTAGCGATTGTATCCTCCACCAAGTTGCTGTTCTGCCATAGCTACAAGACGTTTTGTAATTTCACCACCTACAGAACCATTTGCACGTGAAGAAGTATCAGCTCCAAGTTGTACGCCAAATTCTTGTGCAATTTCATATTTCATTTGATCAAGAGCTGCTTGAGCTCCATTTGAAACTAATTGATTAGAATTACGATTTCTAGCCATTACCGTCACCTCCTTTATATATTAAAATGCAAAGAATCAAGATTTTTTATTCACATTATTTTCAGCATTTTTTACCATTTAGAATCAATTCATATACAAGCATAAAAATTTGAACTACATACAATCAAAAAGTTAAAAATAGATTTTCTTACAATAAAGTTAAATTTTCATAAAGATCTCTAATATTCCTCCAACAATATGCCGCCTCTTCTACACCCCATTCCTCTATCACTTTTGTATCCACGCGCTCTGGCTTAAATTTTTCATAAAAAAGTTTTGAAGGATTATTTGCTACAACCCACACTAGTACGGAATGTACGTCATGTTTAATGAATTCGGAAATCATTGTTTGAAATAATCGTTGTCCAATTTTATGTCCTTGATATTCTTTTATTAAATAAATTGCATATAATTCACCATCACAATTATAGTTTCCAGTTCTTTCCATTACTCCATCGATGAATCCTACAATTTCCCCTTCAGTTGTTTCTGCAACATATCGATATTGTTTAGAAATATTTTGTTTAAAAATATTTTCCCACTGTTTTTCTCGATGCTTATATGTCATATTCTCTAAAATCTCCTTAGGCAACAATCCACTATATGTTGTTTTCCAACTATCAACGTGTACTTTTGCTATACTAGGAATATCTTCTTTTCGTGCTGTTCTAACCTTTATTTGCATTTCTTTCCCACCTTTTGTCTTTATAACGATTTCGTGTATAAAAAATAAATGATTGCAAGCCCCATCCGTTTTTCTATATCATTTATTTTCGACAGTGACTCTTCATAATCCTATTTATACAACTTCTTTCATTTTCTCTAAGCTCTAAATGAAGATCTTATCGACCGGTAACGCAGTACAAAAATTGTTACAAATAAAAAAAGGATGAAATTCATCACCCTTCTTTACTCCTCTTATCTACTTTCCACTTCAACTGAAACGATATGATCAATTTCTTTTAAAGTGCTATATAACTCTGTTGTATATAAATCCTCTGGTACCAATATCACCATTTCTAATTTTTGTGATGTACCATTCTCAATGTCTTTTATTTTAACTCGTTTCACTTGCATATTTAAATTTTTTATTTGCTTAAAAATCCCATCTAACTCTCTATGTTCATTTACAATAATTTTTATAGATAAGTCTTTTTGTCTTAACGAATAAGGGCCAGCAATTTTAACAAGTTGCGGCAATACATTAATTGCTAATATAATTAAAACCATAGCTACTGTCGCTTGTATATAAAAACCAGCTCCAATTGCAATCCCTAAAGCCGATGCTGCCCATACCATAGAGGCTGTAGTTAACCCAGAAATCACATCATTATTTCTTCGTAAAATGACCCCTGCCCCTAAGAAACCAACACCACTTACAATTTGGGCTGCTAAGCGCATTGGATCCATATTAGTGTGTCCTGGCGAAGAATATACATTTACTGATTCAATTGAAACCATTGTAATTAAACAACTTGCTACCGAAATAACCATACTTGTTTTTACACCAAGCGGCTTATTCTTTAGCTGCCTGTCAACTCCAATAAATAACCCTAAAAAAAGTGCTAAGCCTAATTTCAGTAAAAATTCATATGACATATTTCATTCTCCTTACTTATATGATGCTCATCATTTAATATGTTAACCATCATCTTTCTCTAAATTATAAACTATAACTCTTTTATAGTATGAATTCCAGTCTTTTCTATAAATGAAACGAAAAAAGTCGAAAAAACATATATATATTTTTTCGACTTTTTTCATTATTTATCTTTCTTTCCTTCTTTTATCTTAATATTGGCATTTTTATAAAAGGCTAATTTTCCTTCATTATATTCTTTTGTATATTGATTAAATTTCTCTTTCTCTTTTTGAATTTCTTCATTCAATGTATTAAAAGCTTTTACTTTTTCGCCAATTTCTTTTAATTTTGTTTCTTTTACTTTCAATTTCTCATATAATTCTTTTTCAATTGTCAATGACTGCTTATAACTTTCATTCATCTTTTTGAAAGATTCATAACGATTTTTATAAGCTTCATTTACTTTTTTTGCCTGTTTTTGAATTTTTTTATCTTCAATTTTATCTGCATTACCTGGAACAGATTTTATCTCTTTTTGCGCTTTTTCAAGCAACTCTTTTTCATTTGCAACTATTTTTTCTCGTTCATCTACATTTGCAACCGCTTGGTCAACTTTTTGAATAACCACGTCATTATGCTCTTTTCCTTCTTTCATAATTTGAGCATATAATTCTTGGCCTTGCTTCTCTAACTTTTCTAGCTTTTTCACATCACTAGATAGTTCCTTCTCTTGCTTTGCTGCGTTTTCAAAAGCAACATAAATGTTTTCTTCTGGCTTCTCACCAAAACAACCTGATAATAATCCTACTGATAATGCTCCAACAAGTGCTACTTTTCTATAACTCACTTTCCATTCCTCCATCAAATACGGTTATCATGCCAAAAATTCACCGGGAAGTGACTTTCTTCATGATACGCTTCAAATTCATACCCTTTTTCTTTTAAGCCTTTTATAATTGCTGGAACAGCCGCAACAGATTGTGGATGAATATCATGCATTAAAATCACTTCTTGATCATTTGTCGCGCCAGCAAGTACATTTTGCACAATTTTAGCTGCTGCTGCATCGACTGGCATCTTGTTATATTTCCAGTCTAAAGAGTCAATTGTCCAATCCCATACTTTTAGGTCACCTTCAACCACTTTGTTGCGAAGCGCTTCATTTAATCCTGGCATTGAACCATACGGTGGACGTGTTAACTTAGGGGATTGCCCAATAATATTTGCTATTAAGCTTTGATCCTCTTTCATTTCATTTACGTATTCACCACTTGTATATAACTTTTTAAAGTTATGTGTCATACTATGCATACCTACATAATGACCTTCTGCCTTTTCACGCTTTACGAAATCAGGATATTGTTTTACATTTGCACCAATTAAGAAGAATGTAGCTTTCGCATCATTTTGTTTCAAAATCTTTAGCAATTCTGCTGTATATTTTCCGGGTCCATCATCGAAAGTAAGATATGCAACCTTTCTCACTTGACCATTGAATTTACTTGGCGCTGTTTTTTTAAGTTCAACTTTCACTTGTTCACTTGCTAACTGCACCGGATTCTCTTGCTTAGCTACAGCTGTCGCTGGCGAAGTAATAGATTGAAACATGAAATAGCCGACTGCAATTGCAATAATCGCTACCATTATAACGACAATACGTTTTGCTTTTAAAGCATTATCCATTCTATTATTCCCTCTCTCTATTAATTTTATATATAAATTACCCAATGTAATTATACACGTATTTATTTGATTGTAACGATAAAAAGACAAATATGGGATAAATTTTAACGGAATTGTTATACCGATTTTTTTGTACTCTCAACATATTATACCTCATATAGAACTATAATTTTTCATAATCACTCATTAGATTTTCATGTGCAACTCTACTCGCATCTATCTTTCTTATTTCTCTCTGAATCCTAAGGAGAACCATACACCGTTATGAATCCGATACAAAAAGGATGGCAAATGCCACCCTTTTCATCTCATTTTGAGTTAATTTGATGCAATGCCTAGGTGCTCATTTAATGTTTTCGAAATTTCTTTCACATTGTTCTCATTTGGAATATAATAATAAATTCCACGAATCCGTTTATCTGTACCTTCTACTTGTATTTTGTCCATTTGCAAATCGGAACCAGCCATATTTTTTGCAATCGAAAGCATATCATCAAATGTTAAATTCGTTTTCATATTATTATCAATTGCATCTAATAATGAACTCATTTTACTAATAGATTGAGCTGACAACGCTTTTTTCGCAATAGCTTCAATGACAAGTTGCTGTCTTTGACCACGCATTGCATCACTATCAATTTTACGTGTTCTCGCTAATGCAAGAGCTTGTTCTCCATTTAAATGTTGATACCCTTTTTCTAAATGAATCATACCTGCTTGATCTTTACTGTCTTGTTCCGTAAACGTTACAGGTACATCCACATCAATGCCTCCAAGCGAATCAACAATTTTCACAAACGAATCAAAATTAAATTTCACATAATAATCCACTGGAACATCTAAAAATCGTTCAACAGTATTTCTTGTACTTTCAACACCACCAAATACATGAGCATGTGTAATTTTATCTAATTTCTTTCTTGATGGAATATATACGCGTGAATCACGTGGAATACTTACTAATTTCACAGATTTATTATCTTTATTAATAGTAGCTAATAAAAGCGCATCGGTACGAACTGCTTCTCCATATTGACCTTTTCTTATGTCACTACCATCTACACCCATAATTAAAATTGAAATATTATCCTTTAATGGTTCAACTTCCTTATCCCGTTTCGCTGATTTATCAATTTGTGCATATGCTTCATTTACAACTGCTTTCGCTTTATTATATAGAAAAGAACCATATCCAATGCCTCCAAAAAGAAGCAAAAACAATGGAATTAAAATGAACCATTTAAATGATTTTCTTTTAGAACGTCTCTGTCTACTTCTTGTATTATGTTCTAATTCAGAGCTCATGTTCATTCTCCTCTCTTTCTCTTTTCTTAGTATACTTCATGTATAGTAAACTTCCTATTGAATTTCATTTCATACACCTTACATTTTTGTAAGGTTTCACTTCAAAAAATGCAAAACGAATATATATTCCAGTTCACATTATACTCTCGTATTTTCTTTTGACAAGGTAAGAAATACTACTTCCGAAAATTTACAATCATAAAACCCTTATCGATTCATACATAATCATATAAGTTAGAACCTTCTCATCATACTTTATAATATGTAACGGAATATCTTTATTTTTTCACATTCCCTGTTTCTATATCTCCACACATACATATACAAAGCGTTTATTAAAAATGCAATAACAAAAAAGAAAGCTAGTACACGGCCAGCTTTCTTTCCTCACGATTTTTCTTTTTTAACATATTTCATGCTACTTACCTGTTCACTGATATGTCCGTATTTACGACTACTCCCTCGTGATCAATCTCCAGTTCACACACCTCTATCTTTGGAAATACTTTCATTAACTGTTCCGCAATCTCCTGACGATTTTCATATGGGGTTAAAATGAAGAGAGATGGGCCCGCACCACTTAGTGCTGTTCCATATGCTCCAAATCGCTTCGCATATGCACGAACAGAAAGTAGAAGAGGAACCAGTTGCAAGCGATACGGCTCATGAAATGGATCTCTTTCCATCATTTCACCAACTATTTCCCATTTTTTTTCACATAATGCTGCCACTAATACGTTACTAATCGAGCTAGCACGAACAGCATGATGAAATGAAAATGTTTCAGGTAGCACGGAACGGCTTTCATTTGTATTTAGTTCTTCATCTGGTATTACAGAAATAACTCCTAATTCTTTACTTTCAATCCGAACAACGGATACATGTCCCTCATTTATTGCACCGATGACTGTTCCTCCTAAAATAGAAGCTGCTACATTATCCGGGTGCCCCTCAAACCTTGTAGCAAGAAGAATTTTTTCGTCTGTTGTTAAGTGTAACGCTCCTAGCTGATTAGCAAGTTCAATTCCAGCAACAATAGCAGATGCACTGCTTCCTAATCCTCTTGTAAGTGGAATATTACTCATAACTTCTATTATATGAGAAGGTAACGATGGACATACTTGAAGGGCCGTACTTATAATTAAATTTCTATCATCGTTTGGAACAGATCGATCAAATGGATGGATAACATGCCAATGCGGTGATTCTTCCTTCACAATCACTTCTAGATATAAGGATAGTGCCATTCCTACAGAATCAAAACCAGGGCCTACATTTGCTGTACTCGCTGGAACACGAATTTTAAATGGTATCACGAAATAATCACTCCCTTAATATGACCTTTCATTTGTTCTAAATCATTTGAGATACTTGTAATTTGTAATGGATTCGAGGAGATTGCAATATCCGGGTCTTTCAACCCATTTCCTGTTAATACAGCGACAACTGTCTCTCCTTGACGAATTTTTCCTAATTGAACATGCTTGATGATACCCGCTAAAGAAGCGTTGGAACCTGGTTCAGCAAATACTCCTTCTGTTCTCGCTAGCAATTGATAAGCCTTTACAATCTCTTCATCCGATACCATATCAATTTCACCATTCGACTGTTTGGCAGCCTCCACTGCATAATGCCAGCTTGCAGGATTACCAATCCGAATTGCAGTTGCAATTGTTTCTGGCGCATCAATGACATAACCTTTTACAATCGCAGCTGCACCTTCCGCTTCAAACCCATGAATTCTTGGTTTTTTATATCCTTTTTCTTTCTCATATTCACAAAAGCCTTTCCAATACGCCGTAATATTCCCGGCATTTCCAACTGGAATAGCAAGAACATCTGGCGCTTTTTGCAACTGATCACAAATTTCAAACGCAGCTGTTTTCTGACCTTCAATCCGATACGGATTAACAGAGTTTACTAGTGTAATAGGCTCTTCAGCTGCGATTTGTCGTACTGCTCGCAGCGCATCATCAAAATTTCCTTCTATCGAAATAATTTCTGCCCCATACGCAACCGCCTGTGCTAACTTTCCATGGGCAATTTTCCCTTCCGGTATAACAATAATACATTTCATTCCAAGGCGAGCCGCATATGCTGCTGCGGATGCCGAAGTATTTCCTGTCGAAGCACAAATAATGGCTTTTGAACCCTCCTCTTTTGCTTTTGCAACTGCCATTACCATACCGCGATCTTTAAATGAACCGGTTGGATTCGCTCCTTCATATTTTCCGTATAAACAGATTCCTAATTTTTCAGAGATATTTCCAAGCGGAATAAGCGGTGTATTTCCCTCCATCAAACTAACCTCTGGTGTATTGTCGCTCACAGGTAAATAAGAAGCATATTGTTTTAATAACCCTTTATACATATTGTTTTTCCTCCTCAATACTGTAGTAACTTTTTATTTCATTTGCTACGTCCTCTAATAACTGTAAAACTTGTGAAAATTGATATTTGGAAGTTTGATGCGTTACAATTACAATGTCTGCAAATTCTTTATTTATTGGTAATTGTATAATTTCTTCTAAACTAACAGAACAATTCACAAAACATTCTGTTAGTTTTTGAAACATCCCTGGTTTGTCACGTAATACAATACGCAAGAAATATTTTGAAACAATATCTTTATCTTGTTTTAATTCATAAGGCTCAATTTCTTTACATACCTCTTGATTTTGCACCTCTTGTTTCATCTTTTTAACAATGGCAACAATATCACTTACTACAGCAGACCCTGTCGGTAACTTGCCTGCACCTGGTCCGTAAAACATGACTTCTCCAACTGCATGGCCATGTACATATACGGCATTAAACTCATTATTCACACTTGACAGAGGGTGTTTGCTTGGCAATAAAGTAGGTGCAACGCTTAAATGAATTACTGAGCCTTCTTTTTCTGCTTTCCCAATCAGTTTCATTGTAAACCCTAGTTTTTCTGCCATTTCCAAATCTTCTTTTTCAATATTCCGAATACCACGAACATAGACGTCATCTAAAGACACATTCATCGAAAATCCTAAATTAGCAAGAATAGCTACTTTTCTTGCTGCATCTAGCCCATCTACATCTGCTGTAGGATCTGACTCTGCAAACCCTAATCTCTTTGCTTCTTGCAACGCTTCTTCATAAGACCAACCATTTTGACTCATCTTTGTTAAAATATAATTTGTTGTTCCATTCAAAATTCCCATCATCTTTTCAATATGATCTGAAGCTAATCCGTCAGCAAGTCCTCTTAATATTGGAATTCCACCTGCTACACTCGCTTCATAAAACAACTCACAATGATTCTCGTTTGCAAGTTGTAATAATTCTGTGCCATGTACAGCCATCAAATCTTTATTAGCAGTTACAACATGCTTCTTATGTTGCAACGCTTTTACAATATACTCTTTTGCTTTTTGAATCCCGCCCATCACTTCTACAACAATATCAATATCTACATCATGTAAAAGTTCCTCGGCCTCTCTTGTAACAACAATTCCCTCTATAGAAACATCTCGTTCTTTTTCTAAATCACGCACAACAACTGTTTTTACCTTTACTTCACACCCTGTCTCAAGACCAATCTTCTTACCATGTTCCTGTAAAATTTGAACGACGCCACTTCCAACAGTTCCTAGTCCTAATACTCCAACATGTACAATACGATTCATCTTTCAATCTCCTTTCAAAGTTAAAAATAAACAGTCTGATCTTTCCTTATTTGCTTTCTATACGTGCTAGCGGTTCTTTCCGTACATATAACCGTCATCTACAGCACCCCCTTTCAAAGTTATAAAAAAAACACTCATCCCTAGTAAAGGGACGAATGTGTTTTCGTGGTTCCACCCTGGTTCCAATCTAGATACGTTTTCTTTCTAGATTGCTCAAGTTCAAATAACGGCTGAGACCGCCAATAATTACTAGATTTCTCGTTCACTATTGAAGTTCAAAGGTGGTAAGATGATTTCTCGTGTTAGGAAGCTCACAGCCTTAGGCTTCCCTCTCTGCAAACCGTAAAAATGATCTCATGTCCTTATCATTACTTTTTCATTCATATTTATTTGTTAACTCATTATACTTACATACAAAACAAAATCAATATATTTTTGATTATTTTTTATTTTCAATCCATTTAACTCACAAAAAAACACACTCATCCCTAGTAAAGGGACGAATGTGTTTTCGTGGTTCCACCCTGGTTCCAATCTAGATACGTTTTCTTTCTAGATTGCTCAAGTTCAGATAACGGCTGAGGCCGCCAATAATTACTAGATTTCTCGTTCACTATTGAAGTTCAAAGGTGGTAAGATGATTTCTCGTGTTAGGAAGCTCACAGCCTTAGGCTTCCCTCTCTGCAAACCGTAAAAATAATCTTGTGTCCTTATCATTACTTTTTCGTTCATGTTTATTTGTTAATTTATTATAGTTACGAAAATTTAAAAAAGCAACCCTATTTCCACACATTTTTGACAAGTTATTTTATCATTATATTTCACAATAACAATTCCCTATCATCAGAACATCCCATTTCTACTTACGGTATCCGTTATAAAAATAGAATTGTATATAGTGAACTATATTTTTTTCGATAAGAAGACTTTCTTTGGTCTATTTTTAAAATTATATTTCAAAATAATAAAAAACCATCTTTTAATATAATCTTTTTGTATAACTCTCTTCTAAAGAATACGCAACTTCTTCTTCTGAAGCTTTTACTTTTGCATGCTCTTTTAACATTTTTGCAGCTGAAGGTAACTCTTTTTTCTCTAGCCACGATTCTGTATCCCACATTTTTGAACGTATAAATGCTTTTGCACAATGAACATAGCACTCCTCTACCTCAACAACAATACCAAGTAAAGGAGTACGGCCATTTGCTTTCATTTCTTTTAAAATGGCTTCATCGTTCGTAATAGATGCACGGCCATTTATTCTTAATGACTCCCCAAGCCCAGGAATAAAAAAGATTAATCCTACTTGTGGATTGGAAATAATATTCAATATAGAATCTATACGACGATTCCCTGGCCTTTCTGGAATAATAATTTTATTTTCATTTACAACATATACAAATCCAGGTGCATCTCCTCTTGGTGAAGCATCACACTCTCCAAATTGATTTGCAGTCGATAATACTAAAAATGGGGATTTAGAAAGAAAATCTAGACAATGATGGTCAAGCGATGAAATAACTTTTTTCAACGCTCGTTCACTTGGTTGCCCTAATATTTGACGTAATTCCTCCTTTGTTAAAATAAATGACTTTATTTCTTTCTCTTCTCCTTTCACTCAAACCCCTCCTATTTTCTTTATTTTTCAAACTTTCATACGATTATTGTATAATAAAATATATAGAAAGGGGAATTAAAATGGCAGAATGGTTATCGATATTTAACATGCACGGAGAAAAAATCGGCAAGAAGCTTCGAGATGACGTACATCGCGACGGCGACTGGCATGAAACATTTCATTGCTGGTTTGTAGAAAAAAACGAGAAAGATATGTTTTTATATTTTCAATTGCGCTCTAAAAACAAAAAAGATTTTCCTGGCAAGTGGGATATTACATCAGCAGGACACATTATGCACAATGAAGAGGTAACAATGGGAGGTCTTCGTGAAATAAACGAAGAATTAGGACTTTCCTTGCAGACAACTGATTTAATATATAAAGGAATCTACAAAATAGACTATAAAATCCCTCATTTTATTGATCGTGAATTATGCCATATGTATTTTTATAATGTCACGCAAGCACCTCCATTTTCACCAAATGAAGAAGTAGACGACGTGATGAGAATAGATACAACTTCTTTTCTGCAACTATTAAAAAAAGAGATTTCATCCATAACGACTATTTCTAGTTTAAACAATAAACTGATTACAATTACATTTGAAGATATTTATCCATATACTCTTACATACTATGAATTTGTTATAAAAAATGGACAAGATTTGCTACAAATAAGTTAATTCATGTATCATCTCCATCATATATTTACTTTCTTTGTTTCGATGTACGGAACATATTTGGAAGTGTTACAAAACGTGTTCCTTTCATCTTTAATTCAGGAATGATTCGGTCTAGTGCGTCTACAGATCCTTGTAATTTTCCACCTGGTGTCGAATGCTGAAGTATTATACTACCTGGAAATGCATTTCCTAACACATGATTGGTAATATTTTCTGCGCTTACTCCTTTCCAATCAACTGTATCAACACTCCACTGTACAATCATAAAATTTTGTTCTGTCGCCCACTTTAATTGGTTTTCAAGGATTTCTCCATAAGGTGGGCGAACAAATTTAGGAACATATCCAGCTAAACGGTTCAGTATTTCTTCTGTTTTTATAATTTGATTATGATACTCTTTCTCATTCACTTTCGCTAAATTTGGATGATTATACGTATGGTTACCAATTATATGTTCTTCATCGATGATGCGTTTTACTATATTAGGATATCTTTCTGCATTTTCACCAAGAAGAAAAAAAGTAGCTTTCACATGATATTTTTTTAACGTATCTAATATTTGTGGTGTAAATATTAAATCTGGTCCATCATCAAATGTAAGTGCTACCTCCGCTTTATTGTAAGGGCCGGAGAATGCATACGCATATTTTTCAACCCACGAAAATGGCGTCCACGATCCCCTTTCTCTTTCTTTCCTTTGCACGTGATTAGGAGTAGTAGCATGTATCACATCAGAAATTCTATAAAAATAGTTTTCATAATACGGCATATAACTACCCAAAGAAGTATTTACTTGACAAGGGCTCATCATTTTAAATGGATATACATCATACATAATCAAAAACCTCCCTAACATTTTATATGTCTTTCCTCTGTACTTTGTTAGAGAAATAATCATCCGTAAATAAAAATGGGATCTCTACTCCATTACAGAATAGAAATCCCATTTTCATTTTATATTTTCTCTTCTTCTTACGGATTAGTAGACCAAAGCCCTGCTGATTTAATAAACGTGCGTTTATTTAACTTCAACTGCGCTACGATAAATTCTGCAATATCTTCAGCTTGCATTACTTTATCTGGGTTACCGTCTGTTAATCCTAATTCTACTGCCATATCTGTTGCTACTGTACTTGGTGTTAACGCTGTGACACGAATATTATGTTTACGAACTTCCATTGCTAATGATTCTGTTAAACCAAGAACACCAAATTTAGATGCACTATATGCACTTGTTACTGGTGCACCTTTTTGCCCTGCTGTAGAAGAAATATTAATAATATCGCCAGATTGTTGCTCGATCATGCTTGGTAAAGCTGCACGAGTTACATAATATACACCCATTAAGTTAACTTGAATTATTTTTTCCCAATCAGCTACATCTAGTTCTAAAAATTTACCGAATTTAGAAACACCTGCATTATTAATTAAAATGTCAATAGAACCTAATCCTTCTTTTAACGTTTCAATAGCAGTTGTAACTTCCTCATATGAAGATACATCAGCAGTAGCAATAACAGCTTTTACACCTTCTGCTTCTACTTCTTTTGCAACGGCCTTTAAATTCTCTTCAGAACGCGCTAATAGACCAACGTTTACGCCTTCTTTTGCTAAAGCGATTGCTACAGCACGACCGATTCCGCGGCCTGCTCCTGTAATTAACGCATTTTTGCCTTGTAATAATTCTGCCAAATAAAACACTCCTCAATCTATGTTGCTTATTTCATATCATGAATTCTATATGCATATGATAAAAAATGCAATGATGCACTTTGATGTGCGTAGGTTACTTATAAGTAACTATAAACAATTTATTACTTTTTACAAGCCTTAAATTCCCTCTTCTATCTTTCATACTTCGCAATTCGGAAGAAATATATGGAACTCCCACTTACTTCTACATGTGCTGGAGGTAGGAGTCTTACTTCCCTAAAATAGCGGGATAAATTATAAATATCTCCATTCCTTGAAAGAAGTATCTCTTTATAAACAAATCAAGATGCCAATAAGCAAACTTCGCCCTAACTATTTTCATGATTTATACGCAAAAGTTTTACAAGATCATGAAAGTGAAAAAGGCCTTCCAAGTTTCCTCGGAAAGCCTTTTTTATCATAATGATATTATCTCTTATTATGCTTTTGTATAACCTAATAGATGCTTACTCCAGTAAGAGTTATTTACTGAACTAATTCTTACACCAGTTTCATCAGTTTCTGCACTAATGAATTGACCGTTTCCTAAATAAACACCCATGTGTGAAGGACCAGCTTTATAAGTATTTGCAAAGTATACTAAATCGCCTGGTTGTGGATTGCTTGTTTTTGTCTTAGAGCTCCAGTAACCTGCAACTGTTTGACGAGGACCGCTATGCCCTGTTTGTTTTAATACATAGTAAATAAAGCCACTGCAGTCAAAACCAGCAGGTGTTGTTCCAGCTGTTCTATATGGAGAACCATTTAAAGATCTTGCAAATGCGGCAACTGATGATGTATCACCTGTTGGTGCAGTCGGTTTTTGTGTTTGAGCTGTTTCTTGACTTGCACCTGTATTTGTATTCGCTACTCCACCTTTTACGAATTTTACATAGTCTGCACTTACATAACCTGTTCTTCCGTTATGATTAACTTTGTACCAACCATTTTCTACACCAGTTACTTGTAACACTTGACCTCTTGTTACACCACCAATAACAGCATTATATGTAGCAGGACCTGTACGTACTTTTAAAGCACCTGTATTTACTACATATGCTCCACCAGTTTGAAGTGCCACACTATTGTTCGTAGCTGGTTTCTCTGTTTGGCTAGATACAGCTGTACCGCCTTTTGTTACGAAGTCTTTACTTACGTATCCAGTTCCACCATTGTAGTTAACCTTAAACCAATCTTGCACTTCACCTACAACTTGTACTACTTTTCCTTTATGTACAGAGCCTAAAACAGTATGAGATGTACTTGGGCCTGTACGTACATTAAGTGAAGATACATTCACTGTATAGTTGCCTGTTCCTTGTTGAACAGCAGTACCTTTTGTTCCACCAGTTGTTACAAAATCGCCACTTACATAGCCTGCTTTACCATTTACATTTACTTTAAACCAACCGTTTTCTTCGCCAGTTACTTGTAGTACTTGACCTTCTGTTACTTTAGAAATAATGTTATGTTCTGTACCAGCACCTGAACGAACATTCAATACATCAGCTGTTACTGTATATTTTAGTTCAGAAGGTGTTTCAGATACTTTGTTTGTTTCAGTCGTTTGTTGTTGAGTTTGTTGTTGAGTTTGTCCATTGATTTCCTTTAACGCATCAGATGTAACTTGCGCATGAGCAGAGTCCATTCCAGGAACTGCTACACCAGCTACAGATGCTGCTGCCAAACCTGCAATTACTTTCTTCATAAGTTGTTTTTACTTCCTTTCCCTACTACCCTCTTTAAAAAAATGAACTTAATAATCTACAATATTCTTAAAATTGAATGCGCATTAAGTTCCATTTTTTGACAAGAGCTTTATTTTTCACACGTCGTTTATTGTAAAACATTGACGTGAATTTTGTGTGAACTTTGTGTGAACTTTTTCAGATTACAAGATAAATTGAAAAAGATCACTAAACTGATTCAATCGCTCTCTCGTTCAAAAAGTTCATTCTATAAAGTCACTCTCCCATCATGACAAAAATCGAATAATTTATCAACTATATAATATTTCGAAATACTATATCTTTTTTAACATAGTATCTTTTCGTTTAAATGACACTCCCCCTCTCCCTCTACATGAGCTAAAGATGAGGCGCATCATGAGCATTTTCGTAAAAAATACTCATGATACATTCTTCATTTTTTATAGAGAAAAGAAACGATCTCTTTCTGGAGCAATCCAAGAATCTATATTTTGATCTGCCTCTCTCACTAAACGATTTACTAAAATATCATGCCATATGTAGTTCTCTAATAGATAGACATGAACTGGATCATCTGTATAAAAAGCATGTCCTCGTTTTTCTATAGAATGACCATATACCATTTCTTTTCCATCAATTGAGATGATAAACCATTTATGCTCTCCAATATTTTCAACATAGCTTGTTTTCCGATGCATTTCTAATCCTCGCAATGGCTTTTCAACTTGAAAAACTATCCCTTTCACGCTACATTCCGGCTCTTTTTTCTGTAATTCTGTTAATAATTTTTCATACATCGTATCCCATATTGAAATAATAATCTTTTTTTCTGCCCTTCGAATTAAAATCTTACAAAAAGCTAATATATTTTCTTCTCCTTTTAAAGTAGTAACTTTCGGATCCGTCTCTGGCTCTTTTTTTTCGAACACTTTTAACTCTTGTTCTACATATGTATAAGTCTTCTCCCATTTTTCTCTTATCGTCTCTAAAAATACATCTACAGGTAAAGGAGAATACTCCACCGCCTCATTAACTTCTTCTCTCATAACGATTCCTTTTTGTTCGAGAGAATCTAATATTTCATATATACGTGCACGGGGTACCCCGGAGTTTTTGCTCACTTGATACGCACTAGAAGTTCCATGCTTAACTAATGAAACATATGCTTTCGTTTCATATTGATTTAAGCCTAGCGTTTGAATCTTTTGTAGTAAGTCTTCCATTGTAATCCTCCTAATGAATATATTTTTATTACATCATAATAGTGATTACTCTAATAGTAACCATAAATTTAGATAGAGTAAACATACGAATAAAAATATAAAACTCCCTATTTACATAACGCAAATTGATAGGTACTATTTTAGTAGTGACTATTTTATAGGGATGGGGGATAAACATATGGATGATATTCATTTATATACACTACTTTTCTTAGTAGTAGCAGGTTTTTTAGCAGCATTTATTGATTCCGTAGTAGGCGGCGGTGGCTTAATTTCAATACCAGCTTTGTTATTTACCGGCCTTCCACCTTCTACAGCAATTGCAACAAACAAATTAGCTAGTTCAATGGGGGCGCTTATGAGTACAATCTCATTTATTCGATCGGGGAATGTGAATCTCAAATTAGTCTCTAAACTATTCCCATTAACTTTTATCGGTTCTATTCTGGGCGCCTTCGTAGTAAAACTTATTTCACCTGAAATATTAAAACCATTAATACTCTTACTATTAATTGCTGTCGCCATTTATACCATTATGAAAAAAGACTGGGGAAAAGATGCAATATATAACGGCATGACTACAAAGAAAAAGATTATCTTTTCGATTATTATTTTTATTATCGGTTTTTATGATGGTTTTTTTGGTGCAGGAACTGGTTCATTTTTGTTATTTACATTTTTAATAATGGGTTTTGATTTTATTCAATCAGCAGGCAATGCAAAAGTTTTAAATTTCGGCAGTAACATTGCTGCTCTTTTCATTTTTCTTTATTTAGATGTGGTTCATTTTGCATATGGAATTCCAATGGGAATTGCAATGGTTCTCGGAGCTTTCGTCGGTTCAAATTTTGCTATCAAAAAAGGTGTATCCTATGTCAGGATTTTATTTATCATTGTAACGCTAGTTCTCATTGGCAAAAATATTGGGGATTACTTAGGACTTTTCTAAAAGAATCTCTTGCTATCTTTCAGATAAAAAGTTCGTACTTCATCTAAAAATAGAAGATACAATTTAAACATGTTAAAATAACTATTACATATAGAAACAATAGGAGGATCTTATTCATGGCTTACGTGATTGATCAACATTTTAAAGAGCACAATGAAATTTACTATGCATGTATGTGTCTATTATCTGTATTAACATTTCGAAAAATTGTAACGATTGAACAAAAAAAGAAAAACTTTAAAAATGCTATGACTCACGATTTGAAGGATATAAACAAAGATAACATTTATAAATTATGAATCTTCTTATACAAAAAAGGATTACATATTTTCTGTAATTCTTTTTTCATTATATTAATACATTCGAAAGGAACTATCGTTCATGAAAGTTTTCGCATTACATATAGACAGATTATTACAAACAAGTGAATTTCATACTTTAATGAAGCGCATTTCACCAGAACGAATTACAAAAATCAATCAGCTTGTTTTTCTTAAAGACAAACATCGTTCATTACTTAGTGAAATTTTTACCCGATTTATTATTCAAGAGGAACTTCATCTCCCAAATCACAACATTACATTTCAAGTTGGACCGTACGGAAAACCTTTTGTCAAAAATCTTCCTTCCTTTCATTTTAATATATCTCACTCTGGTAATTGGATTGTATGTGCAATAGATTCTCATCCAATCGGAATTGATATTGAAAAAATAACACCGATAGATTATAGCATAGCAAAACATTTCTTCTGTTATGAAGAATACAAAGATTTGATGGCAAAAATAGAACCTGAACGAATGGCTTACTTTTATCATTTATGGACTATAAAAGAAAGTTTTGTAAAGCAATCTGGTGCAGGTTTAACCGTTCCCTTGCATTCATTTTCAATCTCAATTGATTCATCTCAAAACGTTTATATACGAACTATCGAAAAAACAAATCCTGTTTTTATCGAAATTCTTCACATTGGCACTGGCTATAAATCTGCAGTTTGCTCTTATAAAAAGAATGATCCTACTAAAATTACATATATAAAATTGGAAGACCTTCTTTTGTAGAAAACAGCAAAAAGGATTACCGGTATCGGCAATCCTTTCTGCTTATTTATACATTTTTATACGACTTTCTCACACTGCAAATTCTTTTTATCCAGCTAGCGACTGTCTTATGTATTTCTAGTTATCGAGGATGTTCCACTCTTTCAAATTTCAAATAATCTGTTTCTTCCTGTTCCTTTATCTACTTAACGAATTCAAATCCATAAGACATTAATTTATATGTTTCAGTGAATCGTTTCGTTTGACTCTTTGTTCCCATAACAACTGTAATAATGCGTTTATCTCCCTGTTTTGCTGTTCCTGTGAAACAATATCCCGCACTATCAGTAAAGCCTGTTTTTAATCCATCCATTCCTTCTATATGAAGGTTTTTATTAGCTGTATTTAACATCTCATTTGTGTTTGTAACAGCAATATTTTTAAAAGCTAATTGGCTTTGACGTAAATGTGTTACCTCCAATATTTCTGGATATTCTTTAATAAGATGATACGCCAACTTTGCAACATCGGCAGCTGGCATCTTCGTTTCACTTCCATCTGGTTCTTGTAGACCAGATGCATTAGCAAACTTCGTTTTATTAGAAAGCTCCAAATCCTTCGCCTTTTGATTCATGATTTGAACAAAGTTTTTTTCTGTCTTTGCCATATGTTCTGCCAAAGCAACCGCTGCATTATTCGCTGACTGAATCATTAAAGCATGAAATAAATCTTTCACCGTTACTACATCATTCATTTGCATCGGAATTTTAGAACCTTCCGTTTGTGCTGCTTTTGCACTTATGTTCACACGATCTTCCCAATGCACTTTTCCCTTATGTATATTTTCTAAAAGCAAATATGCGGTCATCATTTTTGACATACTCGCTGGAGCAAACGTTTCATTTTCATTATTTTGATAAATTACTTCTCCATTACTCGCATCAATAATAATTGCTGCTTTTGCTTCCACAACCGGGAGATACTTTTGCGGAATGACTTTTTCAGATATACCCAACTTTGGCAACTCTGCTACTTGAAGAGGCGGTCCCTCTATTGAATGATTTTCTTTTGCTTCCGCAATATCTCTACCATCTTTTTCTAAACCTCCATGAAAAATAAACCAACATATACCTAAAATAACGGCTAATAGTATTGTTACTCTTCCCCACCTTAACCTTTTCATCACCTAAACTCCTTTTAATCTATCAAATTATCATTTCAGATTTAACCTTATCAACAATGCCTTCATACCGTCAAGGTAAATAGAAAAGTCCTAACATACTAATACAAATCATACACATTGTGTAAGGTCAATTGTAAACTATTTATTCTACACATTTTTTATAAAATAGAAGATATGTACAAGCCAAAACCATTTTATTTAATAGAATATAGTACATCTTAACAAAAGGAGGAATTACTATATGGCAAATCGTAGTAACAGAGGGCCAATCTTTGAATTACTATCAGGTTTAAATCCTGGAACAGATGTAGAAGATGTTTTTATCAACGGCCTAGAAGAAGCGGTTGATGCTTTTGCTTCTTTTGATAGAAGAAGCGGCCTTGCAACTTTTTCAAAAGGAAATGGAGAAATTTTGGTAGTTGATTATCGTAGAATTGATGCTATTGAATTCAACTAATCATTAAACTTAATCTCTCATTATCTACTCATGCTAAGCATTTTTTTGCTTAGCATTTTTTCATAAAATGAATCCTATTTATAAAGAAACAAGTTTCTTTTCTAAAAAAGAGAGTTGTTCCCTCATATTGTTTTCCAACATAAGACATGATACTATATACCTTGGAATGTGAAGGGACAAACATTCCATATCATAAAGAATATAATGAAATACATTCGCTTCAAATTAATGTATTTATATGTAAAAGAGAGTGAATATATGAAACCAACTATAAAAAATTATATCTTTTTACATGCTGCTTTCCTACTATATTCAATTATCCTAGTTTATATGAAATGGGCAGCTCAATTTCCAATCGCATCTATTGGCTTTTTTGGCGCCTACTTCGGACTTATCGTAGTTTTATTTGGATATGCTATTATTTGGCAACAAGTCATTAAACACTTTGAAATATCTAGAGCATACTCACACCGAGGTATTATTATATTATGGTCTATGCTATGGTCTGTTCTCCTATTCGGCGATACAATCAATTGGAATCATATACTTGGTGCGGCTATTATTATCGTTGGAATTGTGGTGGTGACAAAAGATGAATAATTATATGTTACTATTTATTTTTGGTATTATTTTAGCCAATTACTCACAGATTTTACTAAAAAAAGCAACGTTACAAAAATACGACTCTAAACTAAGAGAATATGTCAATCACTATGTTATTATCGGGTATTCTTTGTTTGTTATGAATGCTGGCTTTAATGTCATTGCATTAAAAGGCTTGCCTTTAAAACAAGCATCTGCCTTAGAATCACTAAGCTATCTTATTATTTTAGTATTTAGTTGGTACTTCTTAGGTGAAAAAATTACAAAAAGAAAGCTCATTGGTAACCTTATTATTGTCATCGGTGTTGTCATTTATTGTATACAATAAATATAGCAGTACAAAAGTCCGTCATTGAAAACGGACTTTTTGTACTCTCACACTTATTGTCCTATATTTTGAATCTTATTTTTCAACTCTTGAACTTGTTGAATTGTCTGCATAAACTCTGAATCTTTAAATTGTTCTAGATCCACTTTACCTTCCTCGACCTTTTTCATCGTTTCATCAATCCATTTACTTAACGTTTCATTATATCCAACAATCTGCTCATGCATTTCTTTTGCTACATCCGGTGGCGTTAATTTATTAAAGCTTGAAATATCCTTTTGGATCTCTCCTAACTTATTCTCTAACTCTTTTCTTGCTGTGCTATCATTGATTGCTTTTTCCGCTAACTCTGGTGCCTCATTTGCAAACTGACTGACTTCGTTTATATAGTCCGTTGTCTTTTGTGCATAATCAACGGAGTTTTTCCCCTCTTCAATCATCGAGCAACCCGTTAATCCGATTAAGAGTACAGCTAAAAATGATAAAACTCTTTTGATTACCATTGTTTTATCTCTCCTTTCTCTTCATGGATTCACCACATACATTCATTATTATGTATTCTAGTAAAACGTTTCTTTCCCTTGTTAGTTGACTATAAAAAATATTTTTTTACATATGCTATAACTGTTACATCTTCTAACTCGAAATGGGACTTTCCCCTTCCTTTAGAGGAAAGGGGCTTCTCAGTTATAGTATTCCCTTAGTATACTCTCGTTTAACTAAACATGAGTTTCTATCATTTCTAATGCTCTCTTTATCGTATCTTGATTGAATCCCTCACCTATCATAACCAAATTAGTTGGAAAGCCGAAGTCTTGTTCCAATAAAGTTGGTACTCCAAACGAATATTGCAATAAGTGTGGATACTTATTCCCATGAAATTTCACAAAGCCTTTCACACGATACATACAATCAGGTAATGTTGATAACCATTCATATAATCTTTCTTGATCGATCGGTTTCGTAAATTGATATGTCATTGTTTGAATATGTAAGTGTTGTTTCACATGTAATGTCTCATGCTCTTCATTGCTTCCAAACTCAGCTTTTTCTATATCAGCTAAAGATATATTACAATACTTTGTTTCATACAATTTAGCATGCTGATTAATCGCCCTTACATCTTCTAAAACCTTGTTCTTATCCTCTTCTGTTAGTAAGTCTACTTTGTTCATAAGAATATGACTTCCATATTTTATTTGTTCTTGTAATAACTGCTGAACATTTGCACTTAATACACTTCGGTTTAACCACCTTACTCCATCTAAAACGACTACAATTGATTTCACTTTAAGAAAAGGAGCTAAAATTGGTGAGACACATGCATCTAATACTTCAATTGGGTGAGCTACTCCCGTTGTTTCTATGTAAATAACATCCGGCTTTTCTTGTTGATATAAAGAATGTAACTGGATTTCAAGTTCTTCTTTTAATGTACAACAAATACAACCTTTTAGTAGTTCCCTTAAAACATTCTCTTTCCCAATAATATCTGTATCTACTGAGTATTCACCTATTTCATTCATTAAAACAGCAACTTTTCTATTCTTTTTCTTTTCTGCTAATAATAGGTTTTGAAGCAATGTTGATTTTCCGCTTCCTAAGAACCCACCTAATATATGAATTTCTACTTTCTTCATTTCATCGACCATCCATTTCTCTACTCAAATTTTTTCAAAACGTAACAATTACGATTTATAATCATTATTTTATTAAAAGAACTATGTTTTGTAAACTAAACTGTCTCATTCACCTCATATACAACTGGAACTCTAGACTCAATCGCCCCCCGTTATCTCATACTATTTGGCTGTGGATATAAAAACATAATACCTCGATTAAAGACATGTCCATGTAAACTTCTATATCAAGAAGAATACCAACCATATCAGTTACACCAGCTGAATCATGATCGCTAAAAAAGAATCTAACGAATATCTTTTTTATAATGTCATAAACTAGGTGAGGGTCTGTATAAGCAGAATCCATTTGTACATATCAAAATTATTGAAATAGCGAGGAATTGGTGTATGAAAAAAGGTATTAACCGTGTTGTATTAGTAGGAACTGGAGCGGTAGGATGTAGTTATGCTTACTGTATGATTAACCAAGGCGTTGCTGAAGAATTTGTTTTAGTTGATGTAAATGAGGCGAAAGCAGAAGGCGAAGCAATGGACTTAAGTCATGCAGTTCCTTTCGCTCCGGCACCGACAAAAGTTTGGAAAGGAAGCTATGAAGACTGCAAAGATGCTGACCTTGTTGTAATCACTGCTGGTTTACCACAAAAACCAGGTGAAACTCGTTTAGATTTAGTTGAAAAGAATGCAAAAATCTTTAAACAAATTGTACGTAGTATTATGGAGAATGGATTTGATGGTCTTTTCTTAATTGCTACGAATCCTGTAGACATTTTAACTTATGTAACATGGAAAGAGTCAGGATTACCAAAAGAACGTGTCATCGGTTCTGGTACGACTTTAGACTCTGCACGTTTCCGATATATGTTAGGAGACTATTTCAACGTTGCTCCTCATAATATTCATGCTTATATCATTGGTGAACATGGTGACACAGAACTTCCGGTTTGGAGTCACGTATCAATTGGTGTTCAGAAACTACAAACGATTTTAGACAAAGATAATAAACATAATCAAGAAGAATTAGATAAAATCTTCATTAAAGTTCGCGATGCTGCCTATCATATTATTGAACGTAAAGGCGCTACGTATTACGGCATTGGCATGTCTCTTTTACGCATTACAAAAGCAATTTTAAACAATGAAAACAGCGTATTAACAGTCTCTGCTTACTTGGATGGCCAATATGGACAAAAAGACGTATATATCGGGGTGCCAGCTGTTCTAAACCGCCAAGGTGTTCGCGAAGTATTAGAAGTTGAATTAAATGAGCAAGAAGAATTGCAATTCGATCACTCTGTTCAAATATTAAAAGAAACAATGGCTCCTATTCTTTAATCAAGAATAAGCGACATGTATCGCAATCAAAAAACGCTTGAAGATCAAGCGTTTTTTTTAACTCTGTTAAAATAGAAAGTGAATCCTAGAAATGAAAGTAGCAATTTAATCGTACTTACATGATCTCCGTCGATATCATGTAAGTACGTATAATGCGGAATCCCGTTCATGCTCGGAAGTTCTTTTTACATATTTCGCCTCTTTATTATGAAATGATTTCAACCATTTAAACCTTTAGGCTGGAAACATACGTATTCTTTTCATTTCTTAACTATTCTTCATCATTTACTTCAAATACATCTAATAAGAAAATAAAAATTGGAATTCCGATAATCAGGCCCCATGTTCCTAAAAAATGCTGTGAGAAGATTAAAATCATAAATGTATAAAAAATGGGCAAGTTCGTTTTTGCAGACATAAATTTTGGATTTAAAAAATAACTTTCAAGAGCATGAATAACTGTAATAACAATTAATATGTATACAACGTACATCATTCCGCCAATATTGTAGGCAATGATACAAAGTGGAAACAATGAAATAATAACACCCGCAACAGGAATTAAGCCCAGTAGAAAAATCATAATCGCTAATACGAGAAGTTGGGGAAATCCTAAAAAAACAAGTGCAATGACCGTGAGAATACAATTTACAATCGCAATTAAAAACTGCGCTTCAATCACTTTTCCAAATGATCGTGCAAACCGTTGAGCAAAATAGGCAATTTCTTCATAAAAAATCTTTAATTTACTTTCTTTAAATTTGGACGTAAACGTAATAATTCGTTCTTTTTCTAGCAAGAAAAATAAACTTAAAATAAGAGATAATAAAATTTGTATGCTGACTTTTCCAATGTTCGCTAAAGACTGATAAATGACGTCTACACCTTGTTCAATATAGTTTGATACTTCCATTTGATTAATTGTCGCAAGTACATATTTAATGATTTCATTATCAGGCGGATGCTGAAAAAACAGTTTAAAATGATAAATTAACTGAGAAATTTGTATCGTTAATACCGGTAAATATTTATATAATGTTGTAACAATAAATATTACTAAAACACTATATAAACAAGCAATCACTACTTTTCGATTTATTTTTAACTTTGTTGAAATAAATCGTTGAAATCGATCCATTAAAAAAGTAAGAATAAAAGTGATTAATATTAAATTAATCATACTTTTTAATCCATATAATAAAAACGCGAATATGACGAATACAATGAATCGTTGAAATCCTCTACTTTGAAAAAAGTTTTTTACTTGAATCATGACAAATTACTCTCCCCCTTCAATGGATTGATATTCATATATTGAAATACAAGTCTATCTATTGCCATATTACTACATAGTATGAATTCCTGTAGACAATCTTTCTCATAAATTGAAAAGAATCCTCTTTTTTCTTTATCTTTTCTATTTGTAGCTCTTTTCATTGCTTATTGATAATATCCATACACATTCTTTTTTTGAACAGCCCGATTGCCGAAGATTCATCATCAGTGGAAAACGAAGCACTCATTAATGAAAGTTTCATTTTATCCCGCTTAAACATGAACAAAGCCATAAACATAATGTTTATAGCTTTGTTTTCATCTGTTTGACTAATAATTCCTTTACTTGATTATATGTTAGCCCTGAGTTTTTATTTAATCGTTTCACTTCTTCAATGTCAGTGCCTACTACTGTATATTTCTTATCCTTCTTCATTCCGACACATCCTTCTCTAAAAATCCACTACGTATAACACTTGATGTATTCTATTTTTCCTTTTCAACCATAAGTTCATACTTCTTCTACCATAATCTTTTATCAACATATAAAAAGAGAGAAGCTATGTTTAAATAACTTCTCTTCTTAGCTTTAAGAAAAAACTACTTCGCCTACTCATTTTGTTCATCCATCCATATCCTTAATGCTTTTATCCTATTCTTTCAGTTTATTTGTAATACTTGACTTTCTAAATAAGTTAGTGCGTAATCAAGCGCAGCCATAGCTTGATCAATGTCTTTACGGCTTACATTTAAAGAGGTTCCAAAACGAAGTGTATTCGGCATTACCCCACCGATTAATACTCCTTTTTCAATCGCTTTTTCTCTAATAATATTGGAAGGAAACGTACTTGGGTCTGCTTCGTGAGTAAAGTTCCTATCTATTTCAACAAAAGGTGTCATCTTCTCATCTTTTACGAGTTCCACAAGCCATAGAACCCCATACCCCGCGATTTGTCCAATTGATTGGTGTTTTTTCTTTAACTCTAATAATTTTTGTTTTATATAATGCCCAGCCGCTGCGGCTTTCTCTACCAAATTTTCTTCCATTATATATTCTAAATTTGCACATACCGCAGCCATAGCGATTGGATGCCCTGAATACGTTGAAACTGTCTCCCATCGATATTGATCCATAAATTTCGCAATTTCTTTACTCACAACGACAGCACCTGCTGGAATAGCTGAGCTAGAAATTCCTTTTGCCATTGATACGATATCAGGCTCGACACCATAATGCTGATATGCAAACCACTCCCCTGTTCTTCCAAACCCTGTCAACACTTCGTCAGCAATCCATAAAATATTAAGTTCTTTCGTCATTTTACGAATTTGTGGAATATACTCATCTGGTGGCTGAACAGAGCCAGCTCCTTGTGTAACTTCTGTAATGATTGCTGCGACTTGTTCTGGTCCTTGATTTTCAATAATACGTCTCGTATATTTCACACAAGCGAGTTCACCATTTTCATCTTGGCAAGTACCATATTTATGACCAAGTGAACAGCGCATACAATTAGGAGAAGGTGCTACGGCAACAAGTCCACCGTCTTGAGCTGGTACATGATGCGGAAGTGAATTAGGAGCTGATTCCGTCACCCCACTTTTACTTCCCTTTAATCTTGTCATTGATGAAGCTCCTTTTGTCCAACCATGATAAGCATATTCTCTCGTTACAACAAGAGGACGATTTTTGTATAGTCTAGCAATCATAAGCGCTGTCTCTACCGCTTCACTTCCAGTAGAAACAAAACGAACTTTCCCTGGCCAACTTTCATTTCCTAATACATCTTCAATAATCATTTTTGCTGCCTTTGCCTTATAATCTGTCACGTAAGCATCTTGTAAAAAGCCATATCGATCTAGAGCGTCCTTAATCGCATTATTAATTTTCTCATTCTTTTGACCAGCATTTACACAATATAATTGATTAAAACAATCTAATAACTTTGTACCATCTGGCAAAATTAAATAATCGCCTTCTGTAGTCGCGATTGGAATCGGCTCATATTCTTCTTGGGTCGAAAATGTTCTCATGATATATTTTTTATCCCACTCTAATACTTGTTGCCAATCCATTTTACTCATATCATTTCCCCCTCTTTTTATTCCCTGCATGCTATAGCAAAATATAACTTCCACCAATTATTCAATTGATGCCCCCCGATTGACCAAAAAATATGTTATAATCATTTATCCCTCATACCAGTTTAAAGCTCTCTCATTTAAATCAATCCACACATGTTTAGTCTGCGTGTACATCTCCATTGCCTGCACCCCTAGCTCTCGGCCGAACCCACTTTGTTTTGTGCCCCCAAACGGCGCTGCACTATCTAAAAAACTATACGTATTGACCCATACTGTTCCCGCTTTTATATCGCGTGCCATGCGATGTGCTCGTTTTAAATCGTTTGTCCACACGCCAGAAGCAAGTCCATAAACCGTATCATTTGCTTTCATTAGCGCATCCTCTTCATCTTTAAAACGAATGACCGACACAAAAGGTCCGAAAATTTCTTCACGAGCAATCGTCATTTCATTGCTAACATTTTCAAAAATAGTTGGTGTAAAATAATAGCCATCACCAGCTTCTGTATATCGTTTACCACCGGTTACTAAATTAGCCCCTTCATCAAGTCCAGCTGCTACATATTGTTCAATTTGCTTCAACTGCTTTTCTGAAATTTGTGGCCCCATTTGTGTTGTCCTTTCAAGAGGATTTCCAACGCGAATAGACTGTGCTCTTTTCACAAAAAGATCCATAAATTTATCATAAATCGACTCCTGAACAAATAACCTCGAACCTGCTGCACAGACTTGCCCTTGTGCAAAGTAAATGCCGAAGGCCGACATATTTACTGCATCTTCTAAATTTGCATCTTCAAAAACAATGTTCGGCGATTTCCCTCCAAGCTCCAATGATAGCGGTTTCAATTTCTTACTTGCTGTTTGCATAATGAGTTGACCTGTACGAGTAGAACCTGTAAAGGCAATTTTGTCAACTTCTGGATGAGCTACTAATGCATCTCCAGCTTCATTTCCAAACCCCGGAACAATATTTATTACACCGTCTGGAATACCAACTTCTTGAAATATTTTTGCTAACTCTAAAATACTAACAGGTGTTTGTTCTGCTGGCTTAATAACAATCGTATTTCCTGCTGCTAAGGCTGGTGCTAATTTCCACATCGCAAGCATAAGCGGAAAATTCCACGGCACAATGGCCCCAATTACCCCGAGTGGCTCTTTCAATGTATAATTCAAACGATTTTTTGGTGAAGCCAATGTTTCACCTTGTACTTTATTTGCTAAGCCAGCGTAAAATTCTAATACATCAATCGTTGCTGGCATAGCAATGTATTTTGTTTCATTGATAGGTAAACCGTTATCCATCGATTCTATCTCAGCAAGAAAATCTAACTTATTTCTTATTTGCATCGCTGCTCTATATAAAAGCCTCCCTCGTTTACTCGGATCCATATTGGGCCACGCTCCTGATTCGAAAGCATTGCGAGCAGCCTTTACAGCTAAGTCAATATCTTGCTTACCAGCTTCTGCTACAATTGCATGTATTGCTCCAGTACTAGGATTAATAGATTCAAATGTTTTTCCTGATACCGCATCTACCCACTTGCCATTTATAAATAATTGATATGTCTTTGGCATACGATCCCCTCCCCTCTAAACTTAAGAAAATAATAGCCAATTACCGTCCGTATTGATTGTAAAAAACGGAACATTCTGATAATTTAGCTAACTACTCTACGTCACAACGCAACTTTCCAAAAAACTTTTCAGTATATTCCCTTGGTGTTAACGAGCCAAAACTTTTAAATTCATGAATGAAATGCGCTTGATCGTAATAACCATTTTCATTGATGATATCCCAAACGGTAAAGTTCTTCATTTTAAGCAACATATTTAAAGCGGATTGATATCTTACAATTTGACTAAATCGTTTTGGAGAGATTCCAATAGATTCTTTAAATTGCTTCCGTATATATCTCGTTGAATATCCTATCTCACACGCCAACTGACTTATGTTCATATTTCCTTTTGATTCATAAATTTTATTTAGCACTTGTCCTATTGTGTTCATTGAACTGTCTGATGGAAAAACAACTTCACCAATTAACTCCTTAAACAATCCCATTCTTTCTTGAAACCCTTTTGCAAATATTATTTTTTCTATGGCTGTACGTTGAATAGAAAACATATCAATTAAAGGTACTTCTGTATCGACTATTTCTTTTACCATATAGTTTGAACGAAGTACCTCTTGATATGGCAGGAACCTTACACCAAAGTATTCACTGCCAGCTTGCAGATGAATCATTCGACTTCTAATGACACTTCCACACATCTTTGCAAAAAAATCCCGTTCATTACAACCGAATAATATATCTATACACCCATCAGGAACCACTGAAACAGCAGGATGCAAATCTTTTTTTAGACGAAATTGATAAAATAATAATACTGTCTGATTCCATATATTTTTTTCTCGATGTTCTATATAATAGTCTGCCATCCCTTCAAACTCAGGCTGAAATGGAAAATATTGATACGTTTTTATATGTTGAAAAATGCTCAATACACTCTCCTCCCCTGTAAATCTCTTTGTTTTTTACGATTTAATGGTCCTGTATTACACCTATTTCCCTTTTCATGTTTCTTGTTGTCCATTTTACTATCCATAACTTTCTAGAAGCAATACAAAGTTACCATCGCCACTTTCATATGGAAGGAAATCAGACTTTCAAACGTACAATTCGTTTTCTGTCTATCATTTAAAGGCAAACTTTCTGCTTTATTATTGAAAGAAAGACTAATATCGGAAACTGTTCCTGGTCTTAAATACATATATATTTTTCGGATAGAGATTCTTTTCTAAACAAAAGTTCTCATACATATAAAAAACCAACATGGCTAACCATGTTGGTTTTTTACTTTCATTACTTTTCAATTAAAATTTTGCAGCTACTTTCTTCACTTTTTCTAAACCTTCTTCAACAATTTGCTGTGAGCGATCTGGATATTGATTATGTCCTTCAATTACGACTGTCTCTGGATTTGTAATACCCCAGAATCCAAGTACAGTCGTAACATAGTTCACAGCCATTTCCATAGAAGCCATTGGCTCAGAAGAGTAATCAGAACCACGAGCGCCTAGTACAACTACTTTTTTCTCACCAGCTAATCCTACTGGACCATTTTCTGTATATTTAAATGTTTTTCCAGCTTGAGAAAGGTATGAAATATACGTAACTAATGGTGCTGGTACTGTAAAGTTCCATAATGGGAAAGCAAATACAACTTTTTCTGCTTCTAAAAATTGATTTAAATATTTGTCAACTGTCGCAACAGCTTTCTCTTCTTCTGCTGTTAATTCTAGTCCTTGACTACGTTTATACCCACCTGTAATCGCAACATTTCCGTAATATGGAAGATTTAATTCATATAAATCTAACTCTGTCACTTCTGTATTCGGATTTGCTGCCTTATACGTGCTTACAAATGTTTCATACATTTTTGAACTAATTGCTTGATCTGCAGGACGGTCATTTGCCTTCACAAATAATACTTTTGACATTGTTTTTGTCTCCTCTACTTTTTTTATTTCTTCTTTCTTACCAAATAATGAACTAAATAAACCCATTTTCTTCACCTAAACTTCCTTTTTATATTCATTATTCATCAACCTAAAAAAACTTATTCTAAGAAAAGATTCTATCCTGTATTATCGGAATCTTCTTATTATACCTAATTTATACTTTATCTAAGTTGAAGCAAAAACGTTTTATTACCTTATGTCAGTAAGTATACTCAAGTAACTTACTTTAGTCAAGTAACTTTTAATAAAATTTAAATTCTCAAATTAAAAATATTTTTCAAGCTCATTATACGAATAAAGTGAGCCTTGAAACAGTGCATTTTTTCATCCCCACTGATTGTTAGCTCTCACCAATCGCACTGTTCACATCTCCCCCCTATCTCCCTTACTTCTCTCTGAATCTTTAGGTGGGAGTCTTAAAAAATAAAACAGCGAAAAATCTTCTATTCAACTGTCCAGTTTCGTTAAACGAGTACCGTTTCAAGCGACTAAAGAAAAACTCCTTTTCCTTTCATATAATGAATAAAGTTTTCCTCTTATAACAAAAGGACCTGCATTCATAAGAAGCAGATCCTTTTATGTTTCTTTTCCTCTATAAAGTCTTTGGAACTAGATTAAAACATCTTTTATATATCCATTCATAATCTTTTACTGTTAAGTCACGCGGGTTCCCAACCGTTTGAGGGTCTTTCATCGCTTCTTTGGCTAGGCGCTCGATTATATCAGCTGGTACACCTTGTTTTGCAAGTGTAGGTATTTCTAGATTTTCTACGAGATCATACATCCAATTTACTGCCGCTTTCGCTGCATCTTCAGTCGATAATTCATGCGTATTAATTCCTACCGCTTGAGCAATGCGTGCAAACTTTTCCGGATTTCCTTTCCAATTAAATTCCATAACAGGCCCCATCATAGCTGCGACACATTGTCCATGGGCAACCGGAATGATTCCGCCTAATGTTTGACTCATCGCATGTGCAGCACCTGCGGATTCACTCCCGTAAGATAGTCCTGCTAACATTGCTGCTTGTGCCATACCGTAACGAGCTTCCAAATCTTCACCGTCTGCAAATGCACGGTAAATATATTTTGATGCATACTCAATCGCCATTAATGCAACTGCATCTGTAATAGGCTGCGCATATTTCATTGTATAGCACTCAATCGCATGTGCTAAAGCATCAACACCCGTCATAGCTGTTACATGTGGTGGCATAGATATATGTAATTCAGGATCAATAATGGTCAAATGTGCGGCGATAAGTGGTCCCCCTGTATTAAATTTAAATTCACGCTCTTCATCTGTAATTACAGCCCATTGCGTTACTTCGGAACCTGTTCCAGCTGTAGTTGGAATGGTTGTCAATGGTGGTATTCGATTCTCAAGTGGTTTTTTCCCTTCCGCCGCCTCATATTCTAAGACAGACCCTTCATGTGTTGCTTCCACCCCAATCGCTTTTGCTGTATCCATTGAACTACCACCACCGACTGCAACAAGCCCATCGCAGCCTTCTTTTTTGTACAGGGCAGATCCTTCAGCAACTAAACGTACTGGTGGATTCGGTTCAACCTTATGAAAGATAACTACCTCTATATTTTCTTCCTTTAAATATTTCATAACAGGATCAACAACACCTGCGTTAAAAATTCCAGGGTCTGTAACAAGCAATACTTTTGATACACCTAAATTTTCGACTTCTTTTCCTACATGGCGAATAGCTCCAATTCCATGTTTAATCGCTGTAGGCACCTCGAATTGATGGAACTTATACATCTGTTCAACTTTCATATTTAAACTCATACATGACAACCCCCTGTTTTTTCATTCCTTTATTTAAACCAGTTAACTACTTCCGGTTTCGTATTTCGATAAATATGTTTGATTTCAGTATATTCTTCTAGCCCGATGCTTCCTAATTCACGTCCAAAACCAGATTGTTTATACCCACCCCAAGGCGCTTGGGCAAAATATGGATGGAAATCATTAATCCAAACCGTTCCCATTCGAAGACGTGAAGCAACAAACTCAGCTTTCTCGATATCCTTTGACCATACAGCTCCTGCTAGCCCATAAATCGTATCATTCGCAAGTTGTATTACTTCTTCTGTTGTTTTAAAAGTCTCCACCGTTAAAACTGGTCCAAACACTTCCTCTTGAACAATTCGCATTTGTGAATGACAGTTTGCAAAAATTGTCGGTTTATAAAAGAATCCATTTTGAAGTTCTGGATCTTCTGGACGCTCCCCGCCAAGAATTAATTGTGCCCCCTCTTGTTTTCCAATTTCTACATATCTTTCTACTTTCGCACGATGTTCCATTGAGATAAGAGGGCCACATTGCGTATCTTTATCAAATCCGTTTCCTAATTTTATATTTTTGGCACGGTTAACAATAGCTTGTAAAAATTCATCGTGAATACTTTCTTCAACTAGTAAGCGCGCTCCCGCTGAACATACTTGACCAGCATGATAAAAAACAGCGTTGAGCGCTTGATCTACCGCTACTTCAAAATCCGCATCTGCAAATACAATATTCGGATTCTTCCCGCCTAGTTCAAGTGCAATTTTCTTTACATTACTGCTAGATGCTTGCATAATTTTCTTCCCTGTTTCCACCCCTCCGGTAAAAGAAAGAAGATCGACATCTAGATTACTAGGTAATTCTGAACCTACTGTCGATCCAGGACCTAATACTAAATTAGCTACTCCGTTTGGTACACCAGCCTCTTCCATTAATTCAAATACTTTTACAGTCGTTAATGGCGTAATTTCACTCGGTTTCACAACAATTGTATTTCCTGCAGCTAGTGCAGGCGCAATTTTCCATGCTGCTTGAAGTAGAGGATAATTCCACGGTGTGATTTGTGCACAAACTCCAACAGGTTCACGAACAATTCGGCTTTGAGAGTTAGGAATAGGAGAAGAAATAATCTCTCCCCCGCACTTATCAGCAAGACCTGCAAAGTATTGAAATACATTGACGATGTCATCCATGTCCGCTTGGCTTTCAATGAATGTTTTTCCTGTATCTAAAGTTTCTAGCTTCGCCAATTCTTCTTTATCTCGGCGAATTAGCTCCGCAATCTTTTGAACAAGTTCTCCGCGTTCATTCGCAGGCGTACTGACCCAATTCCCTTGATCGAATGCTGCACGCGCCGCTTTAATAGCGAGCTTGGCATCCTCTTCGTCTCCCTCAGTTACAGTTGCAATTATTTCTTGATTAAAGGGATTGATGATGTTTCTCGTTTTTCCAGAAATGGACTCTACCCACTCTCCGTTTATATACATTTTTTTTAGAGACATGCAATCACTCCTTTCAAAATCACCAAGTTAAATTTGTTAAGTTTTTTCTTAACGTTTTTAACAAAATTAACGTAACATACGCAAAAAATGTTGTCAAAATAAAAATTAAATTTAGAATTTTACAATCCCTTGGCACATAAAGGATTATCAAGTATAAAAAAATTTATTTATCGACGTATTTTTTTGACATTTTTCTGTAATACGTTAATATAAACATTGTTCAAAATAAACTTTACATTCTTAACGCTTTGACTTTTCTCTACTAGGAGGTTTTTATAGAATGGACGATAAAGGATATGAGGCTATTGAAAAGGCAAAAACATTCGTAATTGATTCAATTGCTGAAACGATGGACCTGTATGGAGTTACACGAAGTGCAGGAACATTATATGGAACAATGTACTTTGAAGATGATATGAATTTAGATGAAATGCGTGAACGACTAGGAATGAGTAAACCTAGTATGAGCACAAGTGTAAAAAAGTTACAAGACTTTGATATTGTCAAAATGACCTTTACGAAAGGGAGTAGAAAGCATACTTATGTAGCCGAAAAAGACTTTTTTAAATTTTTCACTCATTTCTTTTCTCATAAATGGGAAAGAGAAGTAAAGATAAATTTGAATGCATTAGGAAAGTCTCAAAAAATATTAAGAGAAGTGATAGATAATCAGGAAGAGCCAGAAGAAGTCAAAGCGCATGCAAAGCAGATTTATGAGCAATTAGAAGAATCGCGAGTTTATTATAAATGGCTGCAAAAATTAGTAGATTCTATAGAAGATGAGAGTATTTTTGAATTGATTCCTATAGAAGATAAATCGTGAAAAATGTTACTGAGGGTGGTTTGAATCAAAATCGTTTTGGAAAACTCATCCTCAGGTACATTTTAAATATACATTTACATAAAAAGGAGTGGTTGCGTGCAAGAAAGTAATCGCACATCAAAAAGAAAGAATATTCCAATAATAATTTTTGGTCTCTTTACTTTAGGGATGTTGGCAGTCGGCTTCCTTAATAAAGCTATTCATTGGGGTGGCTTATTTTCTATGCTAGCATTCTATGCTCTTATCTATTATGTAGGAGTGTTTTTCGCCGCTAAAAAATCTTCATCCCTCCAAGATATGATGGTAGCCAATCGAGGTTTGCCTCTTGGTGTTGCCATTTTTACAATGGCGGCAACTTGGGTCGGTGGAGGATACATCAACGGAACAGCAGAATCCACCTATTATTCCGGACTCGCTTGGGCACAAGCACCATGGGGATATGCATTAAGTTTAATCATTGGCGGAATCTTTTTCGCCAGAAAAATGCGCCGTTATGAATTTATGACGATGCTTGATCCATTAGAACAACGTTTCGGTAAGAAAATGGCAGGTGTTTTATACATCCCTGCATTATTAGGTGAATTATTTTGGAGCGCCGCGATTCTTACGGCGTTAGGTACCACTTTTGGTACAATTCTCAATATAGACTTTACGACTTCTATTATTTTATCTGGCGCCATTGCCATTGCTTATACAGTTGTTGGTGGGATGTGGGCAGTTGCTTACACAGACCTTTTTCAAATGGGGATATTAATTGTTGGATTATTTTTGGTAATTCCTTTCGCTCTCGAACATACCGGAACCGTTCAGCATGTATGGGCAACCTATCAAGTAGATTTCGGAAGTTATGCCAATTTATTTCCACCACTTGATGGCTGGAAAGATTCTAATTGGGGAAACTTATATTGGAATTGGTGGGATAATGCATTTTTGCTAATCTTTGGTGGAATTGCTTGGCAAGTATACTTCCAACGCGTTCTTTCCGCCAAAAATGAAAGTACTGCAATGACATTATCTATTTTAGCCGCTTTTATATGTATTATCGCGGCAATTCCTGCAGTGTTAGTTGGATTAATTGGTCATAGCATTAATTGGACTTCGCTCGGCATTGCCGAACCTGAAAATGCCTCTATTATTCTACCGTATGTGCTTCGTTTTTTAACACCTGAACTAATCGGAGCGATTGGACTTGGCGGGTTAGCTGCTGCCGTAATGTCCTCCGTTGATTCATCGATACTTTCTGCATCCTCGATGGCTGCATGGAATGTGTACCGTCCTTTAATCAGCCCGAAAGCAAGTGATGATCAGCTGAAAAAAGTAATTAAACGATCCATCATTTTCATTGGAGTGGCCGCAATTATTATTGCACTCAATGTGAAAAGTGTGTATACATTATGGTATTTAGCATCAGATTTAGTTTATTGTATATTATTCCCGCAGTTGACTATGGCATTATTTTATCGAAATGCCAATCTTTATGGATCTATCGCTGGTTTTGTTGTAGCAGTCATTTTAAGAATTGGCGGAGGAGAGCAAGCTATCGGACTCCCACCATTATTACCTTATCCGATGATAGAGAATGGAACCGTATTATTTCCATTTCGAACACTGACATGTATTACAGCATTTTTCACCATCTTTGTCGTGTCCAAGCTTTCACAAAAAGTTTGTCCTCCTCAACCATTACTGATGCCGAAAAAACAATCAAAAGCAGCTTAAATATTTTTTAATCCCGCCAGGCCCTGGCCTGTTGGGATTTCTCTTTTTGTCGGCTATTACGGTATGAGAGCATATACAATATATATAGAAAAGCACAAATTATACTTCTGTAGTTTTAAAATAAAGTGTGATTAAAAATATCTATTCCCACTCTTACTCTACGGAAGATAAAAAGAATCTAATTTGAAAAAAAACTAACCAAAATAGATTCTTTTTCAGAAGATTTAAGATTGTTTTTTATAAAAAAGTTTGATTAAAATTACACATGTTAACCTTTTTTCAAAACGGTTAAACTTTATTTCAAATCCACAACTTCTTTAATGTCAATTCTATGCATAGCGATATACCAATATTTGTTTCAATTCTTGTTTTCGTTCTATTGACCATACGATAGAAATTGAAAACTACTCTTTTCATCTAGAAAATCCTATATTTATTTTTCCCTATCCTTCACAATGTTTCTTTAAAAGAGAAACAAAAACTACCAAACAAAGTGGTATTTTTACATACAATAATACATTTTACAATAGGGATAGGAGTATCCCCCCAATACCACCAGTCACGACAATGGCCCAAGGTGGCATTTTCCAATACACTAACATACTAAATAATATAGCAGCAAAAGCGAAATCAACAGGTTTTAAGATAGCACTAGTCCAAATTGGGTGGTAGAATGCTGAAATTAAAACCCCTACTACCGCTGCATTTACTCCCATTAAGACGCCTTTCATTTTAGGGTTTCGTCTTAATTGTTCCCAAAAAGGTAATGTCCCTAATATAAGAAGGAATGCTGGTAAGAAAATAGCGATCGTTGCAATGAATCCACCTTGCCATCCACCGATAATAGCACCAATATATGCTGCAAATGTAAACAATGGTCCAGGTACAGCTTGAGTAGCACCGTAACCCACTAAAAACGAAGATTGATCCATCCATCCTGTAGGGACAAATTCACGCTCAAGTAAAGGTAAAACAACATGACCTCCACCGAACACTAAAGAACCTGAACGGTAGAAACTATCAAACATTGCAATCCAATTCAATGATGTAATTTCTCTTAGAATTGGCAGGAAAATAAGTAACCCAAAAAACAGTGCTAAACAAATGAATCCTACCTTTCGAGAGATTGGAAAGTTTCGTTTTGATTCATCATTGCCCGCTTGCTTTTTATAAATATAATAACCGATCAGACCGGATAAACAAATGACTGCTACTTGTGTAAAAACCGTTTGCCATAATAGTGTTCCGACTAAGGAAAATAACGCAATAGCTTTTCGCTGTGAATCCGGTGTTAACTTTTGAGCCATTCCTACAATCGCATGCGCTACTACTACGACGGCTACGATTTTCAAACCATGAATCCAACTCGCATCTCCCATATTGAAACCTTGTAGTATACATGCAAAAATGACTAATGCTACGACAGAAGGAAGAGTAAACCCAATAAAAGAAAGAATTCCTCCTAATACACCTGCACGCATAACACCGATTCCAATACCCACTTGACTACTCGCAGGTCCAGGTAGAAACTGACATAATGCAACTAAATCAGCATAACTTTTTTCATCCATCCATTTTCTTTTGCGGACATACTCTTCGTGAAAATAACCTAGATGTGCGATCGGTCCTCCGAAAGATGTAAGTCCGAGTCGAGTAGAAATAAGCAATATTTCTAATAAAGTTTTCAATTTATTTTGAGGCGTTACTTTCTTCATTCTACACGTCCTTTTTCAGTAGCTATATAATATTCCCTAATTTTCCAGATGTATTATACTCTTCTTCCTTCAAAAGTCCATCACATAAAGAATAGAGTATAACGTACCAGGGCTAAATGTCGAAATTCGTAATTAATGTAGCATTGATCTATCGTTTTTTCAATTTAGCATTAAAAACTTTTACATAAATTTTACAAAGTAATATATTCAACTCATTAGAATGTTTTTCAGGACATATCCCTCATCTACAGGCAGGAGCCTTACTGCCCTAAAATAGCGGGACAAAAACCCCCTGATTTCCTACTCACGTATGGGAATCAGGGGGGTTATTTTCATAAAATATATAGACGTATCATTTTTGTCATTTCATATTCGTAAAACACTTTTTTATTAGCTACAACTATTAATTCTCAAATACAAAGTTTATTTTATTATCTTTCCATTCTAACTTTGCATCAAACGTTTTATCATTTTTCTTAAATCCTTTAATTAAGTCAGTTTGTTCACCTTTCAATAGTTTTGTCATATTTTTTTGTGAGATTGTTTTGCCTAATATTTTTTTTGAAATTGTAAAATCACATTTTGTTGTATTATAGTTCGAACAACCGTAAAAAGTAGACTTATCGATCACATCGCCATCACATTTTTTACATTTCCCTACTTTTTTCCCCGTTGTAAATTTTGATCCTTTTCGTTCAATCGATTCTACATCTAAACCTGTGAAATCCCACTTCTCAGACATTTCAATTGCATCTTCAATAATTTTTGCAGATAGCTTCTTCGTTTGTTCCATGAAAGTCGCTGGTGATGCTTTTCCTTCTCCAATTTCTGCAAGACGTTGCTCCCACTTTGCTGTCATTTCTGGTGAAGCTAAAATTTTATCTCCGATTGCTGTAATGAGTACTTTCCCTTTATCCGTTGCATACACTTGGTTTTTCTTCACATCTATATATTTACGGTCTTTCAGCATTGTAATAATACCAGCCCGAGTCGCTTCCGTCCCTAACCCTTCTGTTTTCTTTAACACTTTTTCAAGCTCTTCATTATCTAAATATTTTCCTGCCGTTTTCATTAACGTAATCAATTGCCCTTCTGTATAACGCTTCGGCGGCTGCGTTTTTCCTTCTTTTACTTTCACTTTTACAACTTTTCCTTCTTCCCCTTCTGCAACAATTGGAAGGATCGTTTCATCGTCCTTATCATCTTGAAAGATGACTTTCCGCCATCCTTCTTGAATTTGTTGTTTCCCTTTTGAAATAAATTCAGCCCTTCCATCTACAAGGGTTGTTATTGTTGTATAGTCGAAAATAGCAACTTCATAATGAGCGGCAATCAGTCTTCTTACAATCATATCGTAAATTTTCTTTTCATCACCGGATAATCTGCTTGGGTTTGTAACTTGTTCTGTCGGTATGATTGCATAGTGATCTGTCACTTTCTTTTCATTCACATAACGCTTATTATTCATAATCGATTCAACTGGAGCTGGCAACAACTCTTTATATTCATCAAATTGACTTAACTTTTGCAAAATATCAGGAAACGTTGCTGCCTCACCTTGTGTTACATAGTTAGAGTCCGAACGAGGATAAGAAACAATCCCTTTTTGATACAACGCTTGTGTGATATCTAACGTTTTTTTCGGTGAAAATTTAAATACTTTATTCGCCGTTGCTTGTAGCGATGACAAATTAAATAAAAGCGGCGGCTGAAACTCCTTGCGCTCCGTTTTCACTTCTTTTACTTCAGCTGGTTTTCCTTGGCAAAAAGCTGCAATTTTATTTGCCATATCAGGGTCTTTCAAGCGAGATTCACTATCTTTTTCCCATTTCCCCTCATATTTCTTACCTTCAATATTAAAGGTTGCAAACACTTCCCAAAACGGTTCTGATTTAAAATTTTCTATTTCTTTTTCACGTTTCACAATTAACGCTAATGTTGGTGTTTGAACACGTCCAGCAGAAAAAACATCATTCATTCCTTTTTTCTTTAATAAAATGCTATAGACGCGCGATGCATTCATGCCAACGACCCAATCGGCGCAAGATCTTGTATATGCTTCGTAATACGTATTGATTGTATCTGATTCATCAAGTAAGTTTTTAAATCCTTGATAAATAGCCTGTTTTGTCAAAGATGAAATCCAAAGACGTTTCATCGGCTTTTGCACGTTACAAAGGTTAATAATATTTCGTACAATCAGTTCCCCTTCACGTCCTGCATCACCTGCATGAATGATTTCTGTCACTTGCGGATTATCTAGTAGCTGTTTCACCACATTAAATTGTTTATATTTCGACTTTGTTACTTCAAATTGAAAACGCTCTGGAATCATCGGTAACGTATTAAGCGACCATTTTTTCCACTCAGCGTGATAATGTTCTGGATTACATAACTGCGTTAAATGACCAATTGCCCATGTACAGTAAGCTCCATTTGGAAATAACTCATTTGCTTCTACTTCTAAATACCCATCTTTCCGACGATATTTAAATTGAGAAACAAGAGCTAAACCTTGATCTGGTTTCTCGGCAATAATTAATTTCATTTTATAACTCCCTATCTAAATTCCAGTGTTACTTTTCATTTTATCTGTTAAAAGCGATGATACATGAACCTTTCTTTTTATCATTCGCAATGTATTTATGTATGAGACCTATATATTATACGCTTATTCTTTCCGCCTTCACAATAGAAACTCATTATTTGATGTAGCGGTCATATTTTCAAGTTTAGAGAATACGTATAGAAAACAACGAAATCCAAAATAAACTTTCAGTTATTTTTTCTATCTTACAACTCTTTTCCTTTAATAAATGCAATTAAATATTCACGAATGCAACAATTCATGTTTTAATGTATATAATATAAAAATATTTCTGTTCATTGGGGTGGTTCTATGAAAGCAAATGTAGGAGATATGATACAATTTGAGCGTGGAAATGTTACAATTACAGGCTCAGTCGTTAAACTATACAGTGAATCTGTATTAGTTGAAATCACAAATGTAAGCGGTGGCACTTTTGAATTTGATAGAACAGTAGTCAATCACAAAAACTATAAAGTACTAAATGGAAATTTGTAATTTTGAAAATCTGATTCTGATAAACTCATAAAAATGAATCGTATTTATGTAAAATGGCTTGCGTATATGAAACTGCGCAGGCCATTTTACATTTTGACATACTCAGAAGCAAAACCTTCTCTTCATTTTATCGTTCCTTACACATGGAATATAAAAACAAATGCTTAAAACTCTTTCCTATTGACATAATAAATAATAAGAAGTAAAATAACTTTAAAATAGTAACTTACTATTTTAAAGTTATTAAGGGGTGTTGAACATGAAACAAATGTTATTTCGTATTAATGAGCTTGCAAAAAAAGAAAAAACTTCCACATTAACAGAAACAGAAAAACAAGAACAACAATCTTTAAGACAGCGTTATGTGCAGGAATTTCGCGGAAGTTTAAATTCTATTTTATTAAACACAACGATTGTAGACCCTAACGGAGACGATATTACTCCACTAGCTTTACAACGTGCACAAAATCATAAATGAATATCATTTAGTACGTAAAAAGAGCCGATATTTATATAAAAATTTCCGGCTCTTTTTTATCTTATCAAAACGAAATTAAACTAAATCGCCTTTTAAAAATGCTCCAGGTAATAGCTGCTCAACTGTTACTTCCTTTTCATCACCTTTTACATTTGTTAATAACACTGGCATTTCTGGATCACAAAATTCCGCAATCACTTGTCTACAAGCTCCGCATGGTGAAATAGGTCCATCTGTTTTACCTGTAATCACTAAATAGCTAAAATGACGTTCCCCTTCTGATACCGCTTTAAAGATTGCTGTTCTTTCAGCACAGTTACATAATCCATATGATGCATTTTCTATATTACAACCCGTATAGATTTTACCTTCTTTTGTAACGAGTGCCGCACCAACAGGAAATTTAGAATATGGAATATAAGCTTTTTCTAGCATCTTTGTTGCTGCTTCAATATATCTTTTTTTATCCATGTTATTTCCTCCCTAAACTCGATATATTCTAGAAATGATTCATCTGTAATAATTAGATGAAATTTCACTTTCCTTCTATACATTACTTGCTAATCAAGCGATACTTAGAACATATTTTATAACAAATCTCCCTCTCCTTCGTATCCGCTTACATTTTTTAAAAATGGGAAAGCAATAGATACTCTATATGTGTATCTATTGCTCCTTATCTATTGCTTACTTAATAATTGTCTGTAGCGCCTTTTTCGTCATTTAATACAATAGCAACACTTGCACTAGCTCCGATTCTTGAAGCACCAGCTTCAATCATTTTTTCTGCATCTTCACGTGTTCGAACGCCACCAGATGCTTTTACCCCAACATTTGGCCCTACTGTTTTACGCATTAATGCGATATCTTCAGCAGTCGCTCCACCAGTTGAGAAGCCTGTTGAAGTTTTTACAAAATCCGCACCAGCTTTCACAGATAATTCACAAGCACGCACTTTTTCTTCATCTGTTAATAGACATGTTTCGATAATAACTTTAACAAGCGCTTTTCCTTTTGCAGCTTGTACAACTTCACGGATGTCCTTTTCAACGAATTCATCATCACCATCTTTTAAAGCACCTACGTTGATTACCATATCCACTTCCGTTGCACCTTTAGCAATTACATCTTTTGTTTCAAATACTTTTGTTTCAGTCGTATTTGCACCTAATGGAAATCCAATAACAGTACAAACATCCACATCATGTCCTGCTAATTCTTCAGCAGCTAATTTTACCCATGTAGGATTAATACAAACTGAAGCAAAATTATATTTCTTCGCTTCTTCAATGACCTTCATTACATCTTCTTTTTTAGAATTCGGTTTCAAAACTGTATGATCAATTAACTTTGCAATATTCATCTCTTTCACTCCTTATATCTTTTAACAATTTCATTTTAACCTTCATTTGAACATATGTAAATATACTTTTGAAATTATGTTCACTTCTTTTTAAAAAGAAAATTTATCTTCAAAAAGGAATTTCGCACCCATTTGCTCTAGCAATTTCAAAAATCAAGAAATATCATGACAAACTCTCTAGTTTTTGAAAAGAACAATCCACCGAAGAGCATTCTTATCCATACTTCATGAAATATTATCCCCTTATTTTCTCATACTAAAATGAACTGTATCCGAAAAAGGCTCTCCCAAAATAATCGTTTTGAGAAAGCCTTTCTTTTAATCTTTTTGATAATGTAATAATTCTTTTGCTGTATGCTGATCTATAATTAGGATATTCGCGTATTTACCTCTTAATGCACCGTCGATTGCCTTTACTTTTCGCGAACCTCCTGCGACAAGAATCGAACGTTTCTTTAATTTTAATTCATCTAGCTCAATTCCAATTGTACGTCGATTAATGTCCTCACTACTAATATTCCCATCGCTATCAAAAAAGCGTGAACAAATGTCACCGACTGCTTGCTTTTTCAACAGATCCATTTCGTCCTTATCCAAATACCCTAACCGGAATAACAGCGCTTCATCACGCACAGTTCCGACAGTAAAAATAGCAATATTCGCTTGTTTTCCCATTTCAATAATATGGTGAATATGTCTATCTTGTTCTACTAGTTCCTTCGTTATCGCATTATCAAATATAACAGGAAGCGGTAAATTTCTTGGCGTTGTTTGAAAAGCATCTGCAAATAAAGCAATCGTCTCATTTGCATATGTATTTACACTCGAATGACTAATGCCCCCCTTTAATTGAATCACTTCTACCCCCTTTACAGGCTGCGGCGCCATTTTCCGAGCAATTTCATACATTGTCATTCCCCAGCTTACTCCAACGATATCCCCATTTTTTACCGTCTTCTCCATATATTCAGCAGCATATTTACTAATATAATCTGTAATTGTTGCATATTCTGGTACAGGAGAAAATACGACATGTGTTTCTAACAAATTATATTTTTCTTTCAGCAAATTTCCGACATTGTCTAAATTAGCAAATGGATCTGTTATTGTAATTTGAACAAAGCCTTTTTCCTTTGCATACTTTAACAACCTTGAAACAGTTGGCCTTGAAATATTCAGCTTATCGGCAATTTCTTGTTGACTATAATCAGATTGATAATATAATCTTGCAACTTCAACACTTAATTGTTGTTTTTCTTTATCCATAGTAACTCATTACATATCCTTTCCTGTATTTCCCTTTCGTTACAAGCATTATACAGGTTTATGCTCGAAATTTCGACTATCCAACCTTTCCTATTTTATCCTCTATCAAAACGAAAACAAAAAAAGCAGTAGATCATATCTACTACTTTTTTATGTCTTCGTGCAGTTTTTCTGTATATGTTTTTACATCTCTCCAGCTATCCTTCGCTACATTCAAATCTTCTTTAATAAAATGAAACTCTTCAGGGCTAATTCCTTTTACATTTTGCAATAAGTTATTATATTTTGCCCCCACTGTATACCATTGATTTGAAATATTTTGTAGTGCTGTAATTGCGGCATCAACTGTTTCTGTCATATTTGTTGTTTTATTTTTCACATCTGTTAAAATGGCAATCTCTGCTTGTACTCCAGAAATTTTTGTTTTTACATTCGCAATTTCTCGCTCAGCATTTGCAATATCTTTTTTAGCCACAGCGATCATCGGTCCACCTGCAAGACAGGTAAGTAAAGCTACACAAAGTACACCTCCAGCTATGACCATATCATTGCTCTTTTTTATAGAATCATTATACGTCTGAATTTGTTGCTCTAGCGCTGGAATCCCGGCATTTGTACTTGCTAAAATCGCAGTTAATTGATTTACATCATTTTTAAAGCGATTTGTATCTTTCACCATTCTCTCACGAAACGCTTTTAACTCCCGTAATAAAGCATCTACTTCTTTTTGATTATGTAAAATGTTCGTATACAATGTTTCTAAATTCGCTTTTAATGTGTCACGATCTTTCTGATCAACTGCCAATAGCATGCTGTTGTATTGTGCTTGAAAAATAGTATGAAAATCGATAATATTTTGATCCACTTTCATAATTTGTGGTTTCATTTGATTGATCCAATCTGTTGCATTCATTTTTGCATCTCTTTGATGCTGGATCATATCTCTTCTTACATCATCATGAATGGAGCTTATTTTATGTAAATCTGTTTCTTGTTGATTAAGAATTAATTTCGCATACGAATCCATTGCAAAAATGCTTGATGTTGTTTGCGCCATTACCTCTTGAAAGCCTGCTGGACCAAGAGAGTAATTTCCTGCACCTTTTTGTTCTTCAGCAACAGAATGCAGAGGAAATGCATTATTGATTGCGACTCCAACAATCATGAAAGATAACAGACATTTTTTATAGAAATGCTTATACATACTTTTCCCCTATTCTTTATTGCACACATTATAAATTCTTATATAAAACTATATAAATTAAAAGAATATTATACTTTTTCCGTATCTACTACTTGAATATCTTCAGCATAAATTTTCTCTGCATAATCTTTAATGTTTTTCCAGCTATCTTTCGCAATACTAAGATCTTCTTTAATAAATATAAGATCTTCAGGACTAATAGAATCTACATTTTGAAGTAATGAATTATATTTCGCTCCCATTGTATACCACTGATTTGAAATATTTTGCAACGCTGTAATTGCAGTATCAATTGTATTTGTTAAATATTCTGTTTGCATTTTAATATTTGTTAACCCTGCTACTTCTAATTGTGCGGTAGTAATTTTACCTGTTATTTTTTGAATTTCTGCCTGTGCATTGTCAAGTTCTTTTTTCGCTAAAACAATTCCCGTTGAACCTCCACCTACTGCTGCTGTACCACCTGCGATTAGTGCAACTCCTAACGGCGTTCCCGCTCCAGTAGCGATGACAACTGTACCACCTATAATCGCAATTGGGCCTAAAGCTGTTGCCACAGATGAACCAATAATAAGTGCATTATACTTACTCATCGCCTCACTGTATGTTGTAATTTGACTCTGCAACAGTGGAATTCCTGCGTCTTGACTAGCTAAAATAGATGTAATTTGATTTGCATCCGTTTTGAAGTTTTGTGTATCTGTTGTCATTTTATTCCGAAATCTTTTCAAATCTTCTACTAACTTATCAACTTGTTCTTTATTTTCTGTAATACTATTAGACAACCTTGTTAGTCCCTTTGTAAGAGTTACGTTATCTTTCATATCTACAGCTTTCACTAAAGTATCATAATAATTTTGGAATTTCGTATTATAATTAATGATATTTTGATTTGTAGAAATAAGCTGTGGTTTCAATGCATCTAACCACTGTTTTGCATTACCTCGCGCTGTATTTTGATGCTGAATCATTTTCGCTCTTAAAGGAGCATCAACCGTTGTTACATTTCCAAAACTAACATTTCCTTGTTTTATTATTGTTAAGGCATATAAATCCATTACTAAAGCATTCGAACCAGTGCGTTCCATTGCATCTTTTAATCCTTCTGGACCTAATGAATACTCTTCATATTCATTATATGCTTTCGCCACCGCATGAACTGGAACTGATTTCACATTTTCTGCTGCAAAAGTATGCGCCGGCATCATATTTCCTGCTGCAAACACTACCATAAATGCTGATAAAGCCATTACTTTAGAAGGTTTTTTATTCATTTTCTTTCTCTCCCTGCTCATTCAATATGTATGCTTTTTTATGAATGTACTTCGACGTTTGTAATGTAATCTTCAAATTGACTCGTTTGTTTTTTTATTTCATCGCTAGATTTCTTTAGTTGATTGAAATGCTTTTGAAGCAAACTACCGTTTGTATATGTTCCAGAGTCAATATTTGTTTTGATTTGGATCATATTTTGATTCAATACTTTCCAATCATTTAATACATATTCTAAAGTTGTAATTTGTCGATCAACAAGCTCTGTAAAGCTACTTACTTGATCTTCAACAAAAGTAATTTCTGTTACCTCTGCTTCCGTTTGTGCTAATTTTTGAATTAGTGGTAGTAACTCTTTTTGCTTTTGTTGAATCCGTAAGGCTACCTCTCTCGTGTGACTATCCGCAGCATTTACAATTTCATCGCTTAAAGAATCGATTGAAACAAAGTCTATCGTTTTTGTTTGCGCTGTTTGATTTGTTATTGTAAATACTTTTTTCCCTATATGAATAGACCCTTTGACGATTTCTTGAGGCCTATTTAAAATATCGCTAAGGTCTATTTGAATTTCTTCTTGCATTCTTTTTATATCTGCTCTTATCTTAACAATATCTCCATTTGACCCTTGCAACGATTGAATAGCCTCATCAACCTTTTGAGATAAACTTTGGCTATCTTTCGTTAACAGTGTTTTAAACCTGTTTAACTCAAACAATGTTTGTTCCATATTATCCTGAATCGTTTGTACCTGCCCTTGAAGTTTTCCATAGGCATTTGTAAAATCGACCGTTGCTTGTTCATCCTCATTTACTTTTTCCGCTAATCCATATAATTTGTTGTAATAACTATTAAATCTTATACTATATCTCATGATTTCCTGATTTAATTCAATTAACTTTGGATTGTATTCATCAATCCATTCTCGAACATTTGCCCTTGCAAACTTTTGATGATTCGTCAAACTACTCATAGCGCTCACCTTAATATCCGGTTGCTGCAAAATAATCAATCCATATGCTTGTATAAGCGGGGACTGAGATCCTAACATTCTAATTGAATTTGAAAATGTACTTGGAGTCATTACATTTTGTGCATACATTGGCTTTATTCCAGATTGCCCCTCTTCACAGTAAGCGTTTACATCAGTAAACCAACTTGTAGATGCTGCTGTAACCAATAACCCCGCAATTAAAGTCTTTTTCACTTTAATTCCTCCTAATATATAAGTTAACAATTTATTTTTTATACAGATTCAGTTGTTATCCTTCATAAATAAGTACGACTAACATTCATCCCTTATACTCTCTTCCTATTTACTAAATTGACAATACAACATAAGCTTGAATTTACTAAAAACCTTAGAAAAATGGGCCCATTCACACATTGCATATATTACATAAAAATATTATTCATTTTTAGTAAAATCATAGAAAACAATCTTTTGTTTTACATTCAAGTTCTGTACTGTAAAATCATTTAAACACAGCGATTTATTAACGTAAAGAACTATTTTATTCCCCTTTATTTCCAATGGTTTATGTCCTTATTTCAAAATAAAGTAATCAAGATTTTTTAATTTGAAATATCTATGCATAATAGTAAAAATTCTTGTTTCCCCACAAGAGATAGTGTTATATCAAAATAATTATTTTATAGATATGTAATTGTGCATAGTCTCTTCTGTTTTATAAAATTAAAAAGGAGTTGTCCCAAAAGCTCCTTTAAATGAACAAACCCCAGGGAGAAAATGCATTTTCTCTCTGGGGTTTGTTATTTTTTGCTTTTCTTCCTCAAACAAGCAGTTTTGTTTCGCCTGCTTAAGGAAATTGTGGGCTATGTAGTTTTGTTTTAATAAGAGTTGAACGAAAGCGATTAGTGGTTCGAAAATCCGGCATTTGTTGCCCAGATCACCACATCATTTTTGGGTGGCAGAACTACGCCTCCCCTTGATAACGAGAAAAGAATAGATCATCACTGACTTGTTCTATCATCTCGTGGATGACTCTTGCCACATGATTTTCGGGAACTAAATCGCCTCTACTTTCGTATTTTTGTTGGTTTGGTCGCTTACAATTATACAGGATGAGGTGATTTTTTGCGTGAAAAATAAAAGGGCTGCCTATAAGTCGGTTTCACCGACTTATAGGCAGCTACTAAAAAAAGATTATCCTAGTTTCACTTGATTTTCTGCTTCAATTTTTTCTAATGCAGCAACAACTTGTTCTTCTGTTAATTCATGTTCTTTTACATAGCGATTTCGTGGATGAACGCGGCATTCATGAGAACATGCACGTAAATATTTTGCTTCGTTTTCTTCTGAACATAAAATTTGCTTGTTACATTCTGGATTTGCACAATTTACATAACGCTCACATGGCTCGTTTGTAAAATGATCTCTTCCCACAATAACATGTTCTTTTTGGTTTACTGGAACAGCGATACGCTCATCAAATACGTAACATTGTCCGTCCCATAGTTCACCTTGAACCTCAGGATCTTTACCATATGTGACAATTCCACCATGAAGCTGACTTACATCTTCAAATCCTTCTCGTACTAACCAACCGGAAAATTTTTCGCAACGAATTCCGCCTGTACAATACGTTAAAATCTTTTTCCCCTCAAGTACTTCCTTATTTTCTTTAATCCAATTTGGTAATTCACGGAATGATTTAATCTCTGGTTTAATCGCACCTCTAAAATGCCCTAAATCATATTCATAATCATTTCGTGCATCAATTACAACTGTCTCTTCTTGTTGCATTGCTTCATAAAACTCTTTTGGTTCTAAATATTTTCCCGTCATCTCTTTTGGATTAATATCATCTTCTAAGCGAAGCGTAACAAGTTCTGAGCGAGGACGCACATGCATTTTCTTGAAAGCATGTTCATCTGCTTCATCTACTTTAAAAACGATTCCAGCAAAACGTGGATCGTTCTTCATTGCTTCCATATATTTTTTCGTTTGCTCAGTAGTACCTGAAGCCGTTCCATTAATCCCCTCTTTTGCGACAAGAATTCTTCCTTTTAATTCAAGTGAATTACAAAATTGTAAGTGCTCCGCTGCAAATTCTTCAGGATTTTCAATTGTTGTATACATGTAATACAGTAACACTCTATATGGTTTTGTCATTGTCAATGTATTTCTACCACCTATCTAAAATTTAAAATCACGTGTATAAGTTAACGATTATATCGAAACATATAATAATAAGAGAATGTATGCCAAGTTGTATATACATCATTTTCTTCTATTTATACTTTTCCATAAGTTAACAAAAAAACAAGATTACATACAAAACACTATGGTTATGTTGTAATCCTAATATATTATATAACATACAATTTAGTTTCCAGCAATTTATATGCTATAAGGCTTATTTTACAAAGAGAAAAGTCTTTTTTCCATTCCAAATTATAGGTTATTTCCTTTACTATCCAAAATATTTAGCGGTTCATTCTATATACATCGTCTTTCTTTATTTTTGTTACATAGTGATTTCTTTCTTCATGATTGCACACACTTTATTGTATATGGTCATATAGTTTGCATTAAGGAAACATTTATGTTCAAATAAAAATATTACCGAAAACATTTAAATGTATTGAAATCCTTAATAAGAATCCATACAATAGTTTCATTAAGTTAAGAAATAAAGGGGTAAACCACTATGAATAATAATATAACAAAAGAGAAAAACATCCCTTCGCAAAGTACAACTAGTCAATCTGCTCATCTTGCTTTAAGTGGTGAAACAAAAGGGCTAAAAAGACTGCTCCCTTTTCTTGGACCTGCCTTTATCGCTTCTGTTGCTTATATTGATCCTGGAAACTTTGCGACAAATATTGCAGCTGGGTCACAATATGGTTATTTATTACTTTGGGTCATTCTCGCTTCTAATTTAATGGCAGTTTTAATCCAGTCTCTCTCAGCAAAACTCGGAATTGCGACTGGTAAAAACCTTCCTGAGGTAGCACGCGAGCATTTTCCAAAACCAGTTTCAATCGGTTTATGGATACAAGGTGAGCTCGTTATTATGGCTACTGATTTAGCCGAGTTTATCGGGGCTGCTTTAGGTTTATATTTATTATTTGGCATTCCCATGCTACCAGCCGCGTTCATTACAGCAGCTGGATCGTTTATTATACTCGAATTTCAGCGCCGCGGCTTTAGACCATTAGAGGCTATCATTACAGGGATGGTCTTTATCGTTGTTGTTGCATTTGGTGTACAAGTATTCTATGCAAAACCAGAGCTAAGCCCTCTTCTGTCAGGACTATTTATCCCAAAATTCCAAGGTGTAGATAGTATTTTACTTGCAGCTGGTATTTTAGGGGCAACAGTAATGCCGCATGCCATCTACTTACATTCTGCTTTAACACAGCGCCGCGTTGTAGGAACAACAGATGAACAACGCAAACAAATTTTCCGCTTTGAGTTCATCGATATTATGATTGCTATGGTAATCGCTGGAGCAATTAATGCAAGTATGCTCATTGTAGCTGCGGCGCTTTTCTTTAAAAACGGATTGCACGTTGAAGATTTAGATGTCGCTTTTAGAGAATTTGGTAACTTAGCGGGACCGATATCCGCCAGTCTTTTTGGAGTTGGATTGTTAGCTGCAGGCTTATCTAGTTCTTCTGTCGGGACAATGTCTGGTGACATTATTATGCAAGGGTTTATCCGAATGCACATCCCTTTATATTTACGACGATTTATTACAATGGTTCCACCACTTGTTATTATCGCCTTAGGGGTAAACCCAACATACGCTCTCGTTATGAGTCAAGTTGTATTATCATTTGGAATTGCTTTTGCACTTGTCCCACTTATTATATTTACAAGCAGTAAAAAAATTATGGGAGCACTTTCCAACCATCCAATAACGACTGTAATGGCTTGGATTATTGCCGCTCTCGTTATCGCCTTAAATATTTTCTTACTGTATCAAACATTTACAGGTCAATAGAAAAAAGGTCTCATCAAATATTGAACTGTACCCTATAAAATGGACAGTTTAATAAAAAGACCTTTAAAAATCAAGCACTTAAAAGATGGTTCCGGTATTGTACCGGAGCCATTTTTTTGAGTGTCCATTGAT
>NZ_JAKUEW010000007.1:0-197630 GCF_022663115.1 Bacillus cereus group sp. BfR-BA-01430 | reverse complement strand
TGATTTAGTAAAGAAAATGAATCGTCCGGATCAAGATGCCGATTTGAAAGCTGAAATTAAAGCGATTTATGAGGAAAATGAAGGTCGTTATGGCTACCGTCGCATTCGTGATGAGTTAACGAATCGTGGTCAAAAAGTGAATCACAAGAAGGTTCAGCGCATTATGAAAGAGCTTGGATTAAAGTGTGTTGTGCGTATGAAGAAATATAAATCCTATAAAGGGAAAGTCGGTAAAATTGCACCTAATATTTTAGAGCGTAATTTTTATACAGATGCCCCGAATCAAAAATGGGTAACGGACATCACAGAGTTTAAATTGTTTGGAGAGAAACTGTATGTATCACCTGTATTAGACTTGTATAATGGTGAAATTATTACCTATACAATTGGTTCTAGACCGACGTATTCACTTGTTTCAGAGATGTTAGAGAAAGCATTAGAACGTTTACCTGAAAACCACCAGCTACTAATGCATTCGGATCAAGGATGGCATTATCAAATAAGACAATACGTCCGTACACTTGAATCAAGGGGTATCGTACAGAGTATGTCTCGAAAAGGAAACTGTTACGACAACGCAGTAATAGAGAATTTCTTTGGGATTATGAAGTCGGAGTTCCTCTACATAAAAGAATTTGAAAGTGTAGAGCATTTTAAAATAGAATTAGAAAAATATATAGATTATTATAATACGAAACGGATTAAGGCAAAATTAAAAATGAGTCCGGTACAATACCGAACTCATTTTTATCAAGCTGCCTAATGAAATAACCGTGTCTAACTTTTAGGGGTCACTTCAACTCTCGCTCTTTTTTTGTTATGTACATTTATTTACTATTCTAATTCAATTGAAACATTCTTTTGAGGCATAAATGTAGAAATGGCATGTTTATAAATAAGCTGTTGCTTACCTTCTGTTTCCAATAAAACTGTAAAGTTATCAAATCCTTTAATTAATCCACGAAGCTGGAAACCATTTAATAAGTACAGCGTCACAAACGTATTTTCTTTACGTAGTTGATTTAAAAATTGATCTTGAATATTGATTGATTGCTTCATGTCGAATCCTCCTCTTTTTCTCTACTTAATTATTATTCGACTTTAGTTGGTGCTTTCCTTCTACATATCGCAAAATTTCTGCTGTTTTTTCACCATCTGTAACATCAAACCATGCCACATCCATTTTATTACGAAACCAAGTTAATTGACGTTTCGCATATCGACGTGAATTTGTTTTCAGTTGTGATATCGCCTCTTCTAACGAGACAGCTCCTGCAAAATAACGATATAGCTCTTTATAACCAATTGCTTGAATCGATTGACAATCTCGTACACCATTTTGATATAAGCGTTTCACTTCTTGCTCTAACCCTTGTCCCATCATAAGATCAACACGTAAGTTGATGCGATCATATAGCATTGTACGATCCATTGTCAAGCCAATTAAGACAACATCATATAATAATTCATGTTTTTGTTTTTCAAGTTGCTCACTCATTTTTTGCCCGGTTGTATGGAAAATTTCCAGCGCTCGAATCACGCGCCTTACATTGTTAGCATGAATACGCTTTGCACTTTCTGGATCTACTTCTTCTAACTTTTTATGTACAAATTCTGCACCTTGTTCTTCAGCTAACTTTTCCATTTTCTCTCTGTACGCAGCATCTCCTGCTTCATCTGTAAATTGATAATCATATAGAACAGATTGGATATAAAGGCCCGTTCCGCCAACAATAATCGGCAATTTCCCACGTTTTGTAATTTCTCGAATATGTCCGCGAACAAGCTCTTGAAATTCCGCTACAGAAAACGAATCTTCCGGATCCTTAATATCAACCATATAATGCGGAATCCCTTCCATTTCATCAGCTGTTACTTTAGCGGTCCCAATATCCATCGTACGATAAATTTGCATAGAGTCTCCGCTAATAATTTCACCATTCAATGCTTTTGCAAGTTCAATACTAAGCTTCGTCTTTCCTACAGCTGTCGGGCCAATGATGACAACAACTTTCTCACGTTGCTTTTCTCCCATATATTTCAACTCTCTTTATGTAATATACTCCATTTCGTCATTATATCCAATCTTACCAATTTTAACTGCTAAAATGCAAGGTCTTTCACTACGGTAAATGAAATTACATTAATAAAACTCTTACAATAGACATAATTTCTCCACTTCTTCATATATATGATAAAAAATATGATCGGAGAGGATAGTATGAATGTAAGACAAGCCCCTATTGATTTTGCAAAATTAACAAACGAACTTATTCTTGCTACATCAACAAAAGAAAAAGATTGCACCAAGGAAGAATTATATTTTGCGTTAAACTGTCTGCTTCGTTCCTTTCATACAGTAATTGATGAAGATTCATTATCCCCCCATTCACTACAATATATACAAAATCAATTTTGTAGCATGTATAAAATTATTACCGGTCGAACTATATATCCCTTTTAATATACCAAAAAATCTGTCAGAAAATTTCTGACAGATTTTTTCATTATATATTATTTTATAATTTTCACTTTCACATGTTTACGTCCCCATTGATCAGCAGTTCCATCAGAGCCAACTAACACATCAATACGGTTGCCTTTAATTGCACCGCCAGTATCACCAGCAATCGCTTCTCCATACCCTTCTACCCATACTTTTGATCCTAACGGAATTACATTCGGATCAACAGCAATCACCTTCATATTCGGGTTGGCTGTTAAATCATGACCCATTGCTGTTAATACTCGACCGCCATATGTACCATTTTCACTTGGATGAGCTGTATATGCTGTAGCTTCAACCGTTAGTTCACGTCCACCTGAAGGTGTACTTGTAGCTTTCGGTTTTGATTGCGCTACCTGCGTCTGTTCTTTTTCTTGTACCACCGGTTTTGATTGTGCTACTTGTGTCTGTTCTTTTTCTTGTACTACTGGTTTTGATTGTACTACTTGCGTCTTTGTTTGCACTTGTTTTACTGGCGCTTTTTCCTTTACAGGTGTTACAACTTTTACAGGCGCTTTCCCTGTTAAGAAAGGAGCATAAACATAAGCTGTTTTTCCATTATAATTAAATTGTAGCCAACCATTTTGTATTTGATTCGTTGTTTCAATCAAATCATCTTTCTTTAACGTACCGAGAATGTCTGAACTTGCGCTCATTCCTGCACGTACGTTCAATGCATTTGCAGTTACATAATAAATATTTTTCGTAAACGCTGCGCTTACGAATACATCCTTCCCATTCCATTTAATTTGTGACCATCCGTTTTCTGTATTTGCAACATGTAGTTCATGACCTTTTAATACTTTTCCTACAACTTTTGATTCCGTGGTTGGGTTTTCTCGTACATTGAGTACATCTGTTGTTACAACCGTTTCCGCCTTAGCAGAAGAATCATAAATTCCAAAACCAAAAAACGCCGCTATTGCTATACCAACTAATTTTTTCATGAATAGCCTCCATTCGCTTTGTTTTTGTGTCCTCATTATAACAACAGATTTTTTTTAATGGAGAAAATCACACAATTACAAACGATTCGTAACAAACTATTAATAGTCTGTAATATACATTTGAATATAAAAAATTACCTTTCTACCTTGTTTCACATCACTTTTAATAGATTTCCATCCTATTTTTTTACATATTTTTTTACATGAAACAAAACATTATTACCTTTTTATTACAAACCAAAAGGAAAATATTACATATGCAGTTACAAAAAGAACAGCTACTTTACTAAATAGCCGTTCTTTGTATTTTTATTATATTTTCTTTTTCTCTCTTCCTATCATAAGAGCGGAAATTATAGATTCCATTATGCTAGAAAGAATATATAACGGCAGTTTATTCATGAACATAATAACAAATGAACCTTCTTCTTTATTAAAAACAGCTATACTTTTGCATATCCCCTTTTTTCTTATCGTTCAGAATATTCTCTTTCCACAAAAAAATCTCAGCCTTTTCAATAGCTGAGATTTTTTATTAATAATAAGGTGAAATCATTAAGTACACAATAACACCCGAAAGACTTACATATAACCAGATTGGCATCGTCCAACGTACAATTTTACGATGGCGTGTTAATTGGTTTGTAAACCCGAACACAAGTGAGAATAAAGCGAGTGGTACGATAATGGCCGCCAGAAAAATATGTGTAATTAAAATAAAGAAATATACATATTTAATGACACCTTCTCCTCCAAAATGTGTTGCTGGCGCTAAGTAATGATACGTTAAATACGATACACAAAATAGCAAAGTTGTCGTAAATGCCGCAAGAATAAAGCCGCGATGCATTTTTACATTTTTCTTAATAATGGAGAATAATCCTGCTAATAAAAAAACAAATGTAAAACTGTTAAAAATGGCATTTAACATCGGTAAAATCGTTACATCAAAATGGACTTCTCCTTTATAACCTACAGGTCCAAAAAATAAAAATAAAATAATCGCATTAACAACTATAGAAAGCGTTATCACAATAGAAGCATAGCTTTTCTGATTTGTTGAATGATCCGCCAATTTGTTCACTCCCTCTTCTTTTCCATATGTATCATGAACTTCACTATTTTAACATATTATGCACAGTGAAAATGTGACAATACTTTGACACAAACAAGTTCAAGAAAGAAAAAAATCCTTCTTAACTCTCTTTCTTAAGAAGGATTTTATCGCTTATGAGCTGAAATAGCAATGCGATTAGTTTTTATTAAAAAACATATCGCTATACGCTTGAAAAATTTCAGACACTTGATATCCCATTAATAAAATGGCTGTTGCTGAAAAGAAACCAATCATAAGAAATCGAAACCACATGTAAATCTCCTCCTCATATTTAAGCTTATAAAGCATGCGCTATATTACAAGGCGGATAATCACAGTCTTCTTCTTCGCTTTCCTTTTTCTTTACAATTGCTGTGATAAAGCGAATCATAAAGAATAGGATAAACGGCTGTTCCCGATTACGTATATTGACATACTTGAAAATCGGCTCCTGCTGTAAATCCGACAGGGATGAGAAAGAATAGAACATATTATGCTCTTCCATATATAAAAGAACAATCTTCATACAAAACAATATTCCCAGAAAGGAAATAACATCTTGCCAATCTGTCGTATATAACATGTTATAGAGCTCTAATACGCACTCTTCCATCATCATCCCCCCTTCTTTTCAACTATTTTCCTCATATCTACATAAAAAGTCAAGAAAATTGCCTTATATCCACTATGAAAATATTGTTTTTATATCCTCCAACTGCACCTCTTGTTTTTGTAACAATTGCACTCTTAGCTCTACAAACATCTTTTGTTTCATTTGATACCTTTGAGCATATTTTGAATGCATTTTGTAATCAATCTGTTGCAACACATATCCTTCAATCCAAAGCTTACCTGCTTTCATTTTATTTACATATTTATGTGACCTAAGTTTTTCTTTTGGAATAAATTCACTGCTCGTTACAACAATATTCTTTGAGATCCCTCTTATTTCTACCTTTCCAGGAAATGTTACCGTTTCTTCTAAGGCTAACTCTATTTTATAATCTCCTAACAGAACTGGAAGCCTTGTTGCGAGAAAATAAAGATTTTTTTCTTCATTTTCTTTTGGCGGAACAATCTGATGTAGAGAAGTTAAAGACGATTGTTGCACTTTTTCTGTATTTATATTGTTTGTAGTACAATCATTTGCAACTTCTATAAGAGATCGGTCTTCCACAATTTTTGTAGATTTCAAATAGCAATGCGGCTGTTCAAAATATTGTTGAATCGTAATTACCAACCGTGAATCTATTTCATTGGATATTTGATTTTTATATACAAACATTTCTTCATCAATCCAATTTATAATGGGAGGCATAAGAAAATCTTTTATATCCCTCATAATCGAAAAAGGAGTTTTAACAAATTTAGAGTACCCCTCACATCCTGGATACATTTTTTTGTCTGCGAATTGTACAACTTTACATACAGCAGCTTGCTTAGAAATGATGTTGCTCATCTCTTCATAATTCATCCATGGTTTATTCATCATGTATCACTTCCTAACTGATGAATGAAATCGCATCTTTATCATTATGTATATATTTATTGTCAACGTTATATATGCCCTCTCTGCAAAAAAGGACATTCTCTTTTCACAAAAAGAGAATGTCCTTTTTCATTATAACCCTGTTACTTGTACTTGCTGTGTTTGTAATACTTTTACAGTAAGGTCTAAAACGATTTTTTCTCGAAGCTCTGTGAACGTCTCATTCAAATTAGTTGGGCAAGGTGAATAATCTAATTCAAAGAAAGCCGCACTAATTAATTCACAATATGGCTGTTCATTATAAAAAACAGTATTTTCGAAGTAGTATTTGTCAAGTCGCGACAAATCTCCATTATGAGGGTTGATAAAGCGAGAAGTAGCTTCAGACGAAGATGCGATAATTGGCAGTGTCGAAAAGTCTGCTTCTGTTAAATCAGCAAAACCAGAAAACGGAATATGTGCAATTCTATCAAGTAGCGCCGCATTACAATCACCAGAAGCATATTCAATATTTTTTCGAATGTAACCTTCTACAAATAGTTTCGCTCTTGTCACTTGACGAAAATTCGTACCAGGAATAGGAGTAAAGGCTACTGGTACTAATTTACATTGTGTTAAAAATGCATTTTTTAACACACGCTTAATCTCCGATGCTGCTGGATCTAATGGAACATTCGCTTCAACAACAATTTGAAGTGTTCTTTCCGCTAATACAACTGGAACTTTTACAATCGGTGTTCCTGGAGTAAGAATAGGCGTTGCTTCGGAATCTGACAGTGGAACTCTATTTTGCCCTGTCACTTCGCAAGGTACTTCAATTGGACATGGGTCTTCATTTTGGAAATTATTCATACTGATTCTCTCCTTTGTATCTTTTTAACCATAAGACTGGCTATGCTACTAACATATGTATTTTTTCTAGCCATGCATGGGTTAATAGCATAGTCACTTTTATCAAATTCGTTAGTAGAAAAGTCCATGAGCTCTATCTTTACTCTCTATTGTCTTCAATTAAAAACAATTCTTGATAAAATTTCGTTCCACCTTACATGAAATAGAATTTTAAGATACACTATACAAAACATAAAGATAATACATCTAGACAACTTTTTTTAGAGGAGTGTGATTTGCATTGAAGACTTTGAAGTTTTTCTTATGTACTGTACTGTTTATACTCAGCCTCACGACTATCCCTTTACAACCTACAGCATCTACTTTATCTTCTAAATTACTTGTTGGATACTGGCACAATTTCGACAATGGAACGGGCATCATTAAGTTAAGAGATGTTTCCTCGAAATGGGATGTTATCAATGTTTCCTTCGGGGAGACGGGAAGTGATCGTGCGACGATTGAATTTACACCAGCATATGGCAGTGAATCTGAATTTATAGCTGATATCGCTTATTTGAAAAGTAAAGGGAAAAAAATCGTCCTTTCTATCGGGGGACAAAACGGAGTCGTTTTACTACCTGATGTCGCTGCTAAACAGCGTTTTATCGACTCAGTACAAAAAATTATTGATAAATATGGATTTGATGGTATCGATATTGATTTAGAATCAGGAATTGTATTAAATGGAGATGATTATGACTTTAAAAACCCAAAAACACCTCAAATTATTCACCTCATATCAGCGATTCGGTCCATTTCTGAACATTATGGTCCTGATTTTCTACTAAGCATGGCGCCAGAAACAGCTTACGTACAAGGAGGTTTTAGCGCCTACGGAAATATTTGGGGCGCATATTTACCAATTATTTATGGTGTTAAAGATAAATTAACTTACATTCATGTTCAACATTATAATGCTGGCAGTGGAATAGGAATGGACGGAAATCATTATACACAAGGAACTGCCGATTATGAAGTTGCAATGGCAGACATGCTATTACACGGATTCCCGGTAGCAGGTAACCCAAATAACTTTTTCCCGGCTCTCCGAACAGATCAAGTGATGATTGGTCTTCCTGCAGCTCCTGCAGCAGCTCCAAGCGGAGGATATATTTCACCTAACGAAATGAAGAAAGCGCTGGATTATATTATAAAAGGCACCTCTTTTGGTGGGAAATATACATTATCTAATCCTGAAGGATATCCTGCTTTCCGCGGATTAATGGCCTGGTCAATCAATTGGGATGCAAAAAATAACTATGAATTTTCCAATACTTATAGAACATACTTTGATACACTTCATAATCTAAAATAATGTGAGTTACAACTCTAGAAACTTTTCTCTATTTATATTCATAACATACTTTCTTTATATCTCAGCATGTTAAAGTTTGCTACAACATATTGTCTCGCTACAAGTAAAACTCAGTTTAGTAGATTTTATCCGATATTTTAAGGCAGACTCATAATCGGTGGGGGAGAAAGCCCCCGCTGATTAAAGTTTCACTTGCATGATGTTATAGAAAAATTGCATAAAACAGTATTCTCTCCTCATTTTTTACCGACCTAACAAGATTGACAAATTTATACATATTTTATAACATATTGAATGATGTCTTTCTTATTCAATAATTTGTTCTATATCATAACGTATAATCATTATGAACAAATACATTATTCATCTCGCTAACTTATAGCATAGATACAAATTTTATATAGAATAATTGAAAAGACATCATTGTTATTTACAATCCTTTTTCATATCTTCTAATAATTCATGATGATTATGCGAAACAACGGAGGGATTTTTTATGTCTGTTTATGCACCTCATGAAATTGCCAATTTAGCTGCTGATTCAGGTAAGAAGAAAGCATTACTACCTCTATTTCCAATGCTTATTCTCGGCTTTTTTGGTGGCGCTTTCATAGCGTTAGGGTATTTGCTTGATATTCGTGTGATTGGGACAATGCCAAAAGCGTTAGGGTCATTTTCTACTTTTCTAGGGGCAGCTGTTTTCCCAGTTGGTCTTATTCTTGTTATTCTTGCTGGTGGCGAATTAGTGACAGGTAATATGATGACTATATCAATGGCTTGGTTTCAAAAGCAGATTACTTTTTTTAACGTTGTAAAGAACTTATTTATTATTACAATCTGTAACTTTATTGGCGCTGTCTTTGTTGCTTATTTCTTTGGACATATCGTTGGACTAACTGAAGGACAATTTTTAGCAAAAACGGTATCTATCGCACAATCAAAACTTCATGATACAGCTATACAAGCATTTTTTTCTGCTATTGGATGTAACTGGCTCGTTTGTTTAGCTGTTTGGCTCAGTATGGGAAGTAAAGAGTTTAGTGGGAAAATTATCGGCATTTGGTTTCCTGTTATGACCTTTGTCGCAATAGGCTTTCAGCACGTTGTTGCAAATATGTTTGTCATTCCAGCTGCGATCTTCGCTGGTCATTTTACTTGGGCAGACTATTTTCCAAACTTTATTGTTGTCTTTTTTGGGAATTTAGTAGGAGGTATGCTATTTGTAGCTCTTCCTTATTTCCTAGCTTATAAACAACAATCGAAAATAACAACGGCATCTACTGAAAAAAAATCGGTATCTGTTTAAATACAATCATCTATGCTTTATAAACAGCAATTTTACATCATGGACATAAACTATCGTATGGTAAATCGTATATCATACTTATAAAATATTGGATCAAATGGTATAATTCTCTTTATGAATGGGGAAAATAGTGCTGTTTTCAATACAAACAATGTATTTTTTGTGAATCTATCAGCGTACACTTGTTCTCCACACTTTTATGCGTTATAATAACAACTCAAATACAAATAGTATTACATACGAGGTGAAAAAAATGAATAAAACAGAATTAATTAAAAACGTAGCACAAAAAGCAGAAATCTCTCAAAAAGAAGCTACTGTCGTTGTACAATCTGTAGTAGAATCTATTACAAATACTTTAGCTGCTGGCGAAAAAGTACAACTTATCGGCTTTGGTACATTCGAAGTACGTGAAAGAGCTGCTCGCACAGGTCGTAACCCACAAACAGGTGAAGAAATGCAAATTGCAGCTTCTAAAGTACCTGCATTTAAAGCTGGAAAAGAATTAAAAGAAGCTGTAAAATAATCAGTAAAAAAACGAGCTAGTAAAGAACTAGCTCGCTTTTTTTACGCTTTCGAAAACCTTTCAAACACTCTCATTAGCTCTTCTATTGCCTCATCCCCATTGCCATCTTGAATTGCATGAGAAACACAATGATGCGTATGATTTTTGAGAATACTCATTCCGACTTTCTTCATCGCTGCATTAATGGCGGAAATTTGCACTAAAATATCCACGCAATATCGATCATTTTCAATCATATTTTGAATACCTCGAACTTGTCCTTCAATTCTCTTTAATCGATTCATAATTTGTTCTTTTTCTTTATCCGATCTATGCGTAGTAGCTGCTTTCTGTTCATTATGGCTCATTTTATCACCTTCTTAAAGTTTCAATTGTATTAACAAATAGATATTCATTCATACATTTATTTTCCAATCCATCTATATTGTAATATCATCTACTCGGAGTATAACATTTCTAGTATAAAATATACATACAGATATACTCTAATAAACATCTTCAATTCAATACTTCATTCCTATTATTAAACCTTAATAAGACTCTTCATACAAGTTTCCTTCTATTATATACATCCACGTTTTCAAAAATAGTTGTATGATTCATATTGGTGGAGAGCAAGAACTTATGATCCTTGTCAAAAGAATCATTTCATTCCTTCACTTACTATTCCATAAAACCCTTCATCAATTGGGCTTTTACGGGAAGCCCTACTTACTTCTATTTCGTTTCTTTGCTTGAGATGGGAATATAACTTCTCACAAATAGCGGAAGAAACGGGAACGATATTTTTCCTCAAAAAGAAAAAACGCTTCATCTTCCCCTTACTTCTTTTAAAAGTGGAAGATAAAACGATTCAAATAAGAAAATCGACTCGCTTGTTTCAAAGTTTCTAGTTAATAGATTTATAGCACGAAAGGTATAATGATTATATATAACTCACACATCTCTTAGTTATTTAAAGGAATAACTAAAGGATATTACTTACAAAGCGCAATCCTTTACTTAAAACCGCTGGGACTACTGATGCATGATTCTCTCCTTCTGCTTCATAAAAAGCAAATTGAAGCTTATGATTGTCCAGTTTGGATAAACGTTCTGATAATGCATTTGCATCTTGAAGCATATGGCCTCTTTCCGCTCCGCCGACTGTAAGAAAAACTCGAACCTCATCACTCATTTGATTCCATTTATCTATAAATTTCAATTCATTTTCAAGAATCAATTGATTGTTCCACCAAATGGAGGGACTGCTGATGAAATAATTTTGGAACGCACTGGTTTTTGTAAACAGAATATGCAGTGCAAATAATCCACCAAATGAATGTCCAAATATCGTCTGTTTTTTTTGATTAATAGTAAAGTTTTTCTCAATTTGTGGTTTCAATTCCTCTTGAATAAATGCTAAGAACTTACTTGCTCCTCCCGACTTCGGCCACGGTTTCCCATCAGGCTTCGGCGGTGCATCTACTGAGAGTGGATAAGGAGTAAAATCGTAACACCTTTCTGCACCCGCAAACACCCCTTCAATTGGATAGCCAATCCCAACAATAATAGAAGCGGGAACTCCTGTTTTTTCAGCCCTTCCTGACTGAACTTTCATCGCCTCTTGAAATGTTTGAAAGTATGCATTCCCATCTAATACATAAATGACAGGATATCCATTGTCTGGAGCTGGCTGCTTAGGCTTTGAAATATAAATTCGATATTTACGCTTCCCAATATCCGAATACATCTCCCATTGCTCTGCTCCAGAAACGATAACATCTTCTCTTTCTATATGTGTATTCATACGATTATCGCCTCTCTTTTTTCTTTTCTTAACTTGTCGCATATAAGTCTGTATCTTCTTCTTTCGTAACACTATCATACCCAAAACATACAGGGGCGCCATTGTAAGGATCTATCATAACGCGTGCATCAATATGAAACACACTTCTTAATACGTCGTTTGTAATGATTTCTACAGGGCTTCCCGTCTTCATGATTTTCCCATCTTTCATCGCAATAATCTCATCTGAAAACCGCGCCGCATGATTAATATCATGTAAAACCATTATAACCGTACAATGATGCTCTTTATTTAATCGTTCCACAATTTGTAGCACTTCTAATTGATGAGACATATCAAGATAAGTTGTTGGTTCATCTAATAAAAGAATTTCTGTCTCCTGTGCTAACGCCATCGCTAACCATACTTTTTGTCTTTGACCGCCTGATAAATTTGCAATTTGACGATTGCGAAATGCTGCTGTTTTTGTAATTTCCAAAGCCCATTCAATCATTTCTGTATCCTTGGATGATCGTTTATTCACATTGTTTCGGTGTGGATAACGACCATAAGAAATCAACTCCTCTACTTTCAGCTCTCCTGGCGCAATCGGATTTTGCGGAAGTAAAGCGAGTTGCTTTGCGATTTCTTTCGTTGGAATCGTATGTAAATCTTGATCTTGCAAATATACTTTACCGCTTTTTTGTTTTACAATACGTCCCATTGTTTTTAATAAAGTAGATTTCCCACAGCCATTCGGTCCTATAATGGTTGTTACCTTTCCTTTTTGTATTTCTACGTTTAAATCACGAAATACTATCAATTTCTCATAACTTGTTTCTAAACGTTCTGTACGTAATACTTTCACAATTTCTCCCTCCTCTTACGCTTTTGCTTTGTATAACAAATAGAGAAAATATGGTACACCAATAATGGAAATGACAATTCCAACTGGTAACTCTACAGGTGTAAAAATTGTTTTGGCAATAAAGTCTGAAACAATGACAAGTAACATGCCAATTGCACCGCATGTAGGAATGACATGCTTATGTTGAATGCCGACTAAACGTTTTGCAATATGCGGTGCCATTAATCCTACAAATCCAATACTTCCTGCAACAGAAACACAAGCGCTTACTAAGCCAATACTACTTAATAGTAAAATTGATTTTTCTCTCTCTACCGAAACTCCTAAACTCGTTATACTTGTTTCTTCTAATTGAAATAGGTCAAGCAAGTACGCTTTTCTTTTCACAATTGGAATTAAGATAATTAGCCACGGCAACATCGCAACAATATATTGCCAGTTTGAATTATATATACTTCCAGAAACCCAAACAGCAGCCATTTCAAAGTCCGTTGCTTTCATTTTTAACGATACATACGTAGAGAAAGCTCCAAATCCTGATCCGATCGCAATTCCTGTTAATAACAGACGCTGTGAATCCAATCTTCCATTTCGCCAAGAAAACATATAGATTAATATAGCTGCTCCTAAGCCGCCAACTAATCCAAACAATGGCATCATCATAATAGAAACCCAATCTGTACTCTTCATTTGTCCTTGAAAGAAAAACATAAAAATAACGATTGCCGTTCCTGCTCCAGCATTAACTCCTAAAATACCAGGGTCAGCTAATCCATTTCTTGTAATCCCTTGAATCACTGCGCCGGCAATCCCAAGACCTAGTCCTACGAATGCCGCAATTATAATTCGCGGAAGCCGAAAATCAAATATAACTAAGTCATGTTCAGGTACAGGATTAATCCGAAATATTGTTCGGAATACATCTATAATGGAAATATCAAAAGTTCCATTCGTTACACTCATATAAATGGCACTCAAAATAAAAAATATCGTAATCCCCATTGTCATGACATAACGCTTATGTAATCCTCTAAGCATGTTTCTCTCCTCCTCTTGTATGAATTAAATAAAGGAAGAAAGGAATTCCAATTAGAGAGGTAACAACTCCGATTGGTGTTTCAAATGGGTAATTTACAAATCTACTTACTACATCGCATAAAGCGAGAAAAACACCACCAATGACTCCTGCACAAGGAATAATCCATTTATAATCCACTCCGATTAAAAAACGGGTCATATGTGGAATAATTAATCCTACAAATCCGATTTTTCCAACCAGTGCAACAGCTGTCCCTGTCAATAATACAACTGCTATAATTGCAGTTATTTTTACAAAGTTTGTTCGTTGTCCTAAATTAATAGAAACCTCTTCTCCTAATGAAAGAATCGTAATAGATTTTGAAATGATGAGCGCTAACATAATCCCAACTATCCCGAAAGGAATTGCTAATTTGATTACATTTGGATCTACTTGATGCAACTTCGCGTTATACCACATACTAATATTTTGGGAAATTTGAAAATATGATGCAATTGCAGCCGAAGCACTACTTAAAAAGGTGCCTATAACAGTTCCGATAATCGCTAATCGAACTGGTGATAAACCATTTCGCAATAATGAACCAAAGCCGAAAACCATTCCTGCTCCCAGCGCCGAACCAAGCATAGAACATAAAATCATTTGAACAGAAGACATTCCTGGTAAAAACACCATACAAATGGTAATGACAAATGCAGAACCATCTGTTACACCCATAATAGAAGGGGATGCAAGATAGTTCCTTGTCATCCCCTGCATAAGTGCTCCTGATATGGCTAAAAATGCTCCTACTAAAAGAGCTGCAACTACTCTTGGTAAACGAGAAGTAATAATAATATTATGGTTTACATTGCTTGAATCGAAATGAAATAATGCATTCCAAGTTGTTTCAAAATCAATATTTTTCGCCCCATAAAAAATAGAAAGCATCATTGTAAATAAAATAAATATGGGTGCGAAACATAAAATTATCATTGGTACTGAATTTATTTTCCGCATATCATTCAACGCACCTTACTTATTGAATTATTTAGATAAATTTTTGACAGCTTCTTTTAAAAACGTTGTTTTACTCCAAGCAGTACCACCTTGTGCCATTGGATCAACAGCATTTATAAATACCTTTTTATCTTTTACAGCATTGATACTTTGCCAAATTGGATTACTTTGTAAGTCTTCTAATACTTGTGGTTTATCTTTATTCTCGCTCTTTTCAAATTGTAAGAAGATATAATCTGGATTGCTCTGAGCTAATTTTTCTAAAGAGATTGCTTCTTGTGCTTTTACAGACTGAATTTCTTCTGGAACAGTTAATCCTAAATCTTTATAAATAACAGGATTGAAGTATACACTTTCTGGATAAAGATATAAGTTACCAGCTCTTAGTCTAATAACAAGAATCTTTTTATCTTTTAATGTATCACCAATTTGTTCTTTCGCTTTTGCGGCATCAGCTTTGTAATCTTTAATAATTTTTTCCGCTTTATCTTTTTTACCAGATAAATCTCCCATTAATTTCAAGTTTTCTTCCCAATTTGTTGAAATATGTGACACTGGGAATGTTGGAGCAATCTTTGTAAACTTCTCAGCTGTTTCCGGCGGGAATTTTGAACTAGACGTAATTACATCTGGTTTTAGTTGAAGTAACGTTTCGAAATTCGGTTGCATTTTCTCCCCAACAGACTTCGCACCTTCTAAATCTTTTTCTAAATACTCAGGCAATTTCCCGCCTACTGTTATTGCACCTACTGGCTTAATACCAAGAACAGCTGCATCTTCCATTGACTCTAAGCTAGATGTTACGATATTTGTCACTTTCGCAGGCACCGTATATTCTTTCCCTAAATATGTAATTTTTCGTTTCTCATCTTTTTTTGTTTCTGTTGCTTTCGATGTTTGCTTCTGTTCCCCTGAACTTTTGTCTGCACTGTTACAGGCAGCAAGACCAATACTTAATACTGTCACCATTCCTAGTGTAAATAATTTCTTGTTCATTTGAATACTTCTCCTCCCAAATATTAAATATCACAAAAAATTGATATACTTTGCATTCTATATCTTTTTTCTAATCACACATCCCCTACCATACAATAAACTGCATGTATCCCACTTCCTCTATTCCGTAATCTTTTATTCTAATTGATAATGATAATGATTATCGTTATTAAGTATATATTCAATACAAAAATATTTCAAGAATGATTTGAAATATTTTAATAAAACACACAAAAAGAAACCTATTTATCTTTCTTTTCAGATAAATAGGTTTCTTTTTATTCTTTATGTAAAAACTTCACACATACTGGACTAGGTACAATTACATTCGATTGTACAAGTGTTAATTGTCCAGTATTCTTATTGCGAGAAAATAAAATAAGATTGTTAGAGCTTTCATTCGCAACAATAACAAAATGTTCTGTAGGATCAAGTGTAAAATCTCGTGGCCAATTCCCTTCCGTTGATATAGCCTCTAAAAATGTCAATTTTCCAGAATATTGATTGACTCGAAAAATTGCAATACTATTATGCCCACGGTTTGCTGCATATACAAATGCCCCATCAGAAGAAATTTGAATCGCACTTCCGTAGTTACTTCCGCCATACGCTTCAGGCAAAGCTGAAATAGATTGGATTTGTTGAAATTTTCCACTTTGTTTATCATATGTCAATACGATGACTTCTGAACTCAGTTCAGTTAATACATATGCATAGTTACCATTTGGATGAAACACAAGATGCCTTGGACCACTTCCTGGATGGACCGATAAGCTCTGTACCTCTGTTAACCTTCCCTCTTTTTCTTTATAAGTAATGAACTGATCGCTGCCTAAATCAACTGCTACGACATATGCTTCGTTAGGGGAAAATCCAGCATAATGAACATGTGGTTTTTCTTGCCTCTCCTTATTTGGACCAGAACCACTATGGTAAATAATCGATGCTTCTTCTACTATTCCATTTTCTCGATTCACCACATAAGATTGGAGTGTCCCTTTATGGTAATTTGCAGCCATCACTCTATTACCCTTTGAATTTATACTCACATGACACGGCGATGCTCCTTCAACCATTTGTCTATTTAATTCGGTCAGTTGTTTTGTGTTCGTGTCAATCAAAAAACTAACCACTCCGCCTAATTCATTGTTCTTTGCAACAGAATATAAATATTGATTATCATGACGAATCGCAAAATAAGTCGGATCTTCTATATGTACTACCACTTCTACATCTCTTATTTCCTTTGATTTCACATCTAAAATAAACCGATAAATCCCTTCGCTCTCTCCCTTTGTATACGTACCAATAAATCCAATTAACTCGTCTTGATTCATGGTCCCTATCCCCTCTGTATATGGTAAAAAATCCAGATAGCAAATTTTATTTTACTACCTGGATTCCTTTCTTACGCTCGTTCTTCAAACAATCGTGCTATTTCTATAATGACATGAGTAGCTTTTTCCATATTATCTACAGAAACGTACTCAAATTTCCCGTGGTAATTTTCTCCCCCTGTAAAAATATTTGGAGTCGGTAATCCCATATATGATAATTGAGAACCGTCTGTTCCCCCGCGAATCGGCTGAATATTTGGCTCGATATTTAAATTTTTCATCGCATCATAAGCAATATCCACAATCTCTTTTACTGGTTCGATCTTCTCAAGCATATTATAATATTGATCTTTCATCTCAAGAATAATATTTTCTTCGCCATATTTTTCTTGCATTTTCTCTGCAATTTGCTTGATTTTATTTTTTCGAGCTTCAAAATTAACACGATCAAAATCGCGAATGATGTAATATGCTTTACTTTGCTCTACATCTCCATTTAAAGAAAGAAGATGATAAAATCCCTCATACCCCTCTGTATACTCAGGTGCTTCTTCGGCCGGTAACTGACTGTGGAATTCCATCGCTACCTTACTAGCGTTTAACATTTTATTTTTTGCTGTACCTGGATGCGTATTATTCCCTTTAAAGGTGAGCTTAGCACTTGCAGCATTGAAACTCTCATATTCTAATCCTCCAAGTGGGCCTCCATCCATTGTATAAGCAAAAGATGCTCCAAACGCTTTCACATCAAAATGAGAAGGTCCGCGCCCAATCTCTTCATCCGGTGTAAATGCCACTCTAATCTTTCCGTGCTTAATTTGTGGATTATGTATCAAATAATTCATTGCAGTTATAATTTCTGTTAAACCAGCTTTATCATCCGCACCAAGAAGTGTCGTTCCATCAGTTGTAATAAGGGTATGTCCTTTATAAGACGGCAACTCTGGAAACTGCTCTGGTGTTAACACGACATTTAATTCTTCGTTTAATGTAATAGCTTTCCCATCAAAATTTTCATGAATTTGCGGCTTTACATTCTTCCCTGTAAAATCAGTTGCTGTATCTAAATGGGCTAAAAATCCAATTACAGGAACAGCTTTATCTGTATTTGCAGGAAGTGTTGCCATGACATATCCATTTTCATCCATCGTTACTTCAGTCAAACCAATTTGTTTTAGTTCTTCAACTAATTGTTTTCCAAACTCAATTTGCCCTGGTGTGGATGGTACTGTATGACTTTCTTCATTCGATTGTGTATCAATTTTTACATATCGTGTAAATCTTTCTATTAATTCTTGTCTCATCTATCATCACTCCCTTTTTTCTCCATCTCCTTCTATTATAATCCTTAAAACTAAATTTTTTAACTTTTTTGACTGTATTTATCTCATTTTTCCACACATATGCAACTTTTATTTTAAAAAGTAGAAGAATCCACTTTCTAAAATAAAAGTGGATTCTTCGCTACTGCTGATTCATGCAAACCATTCCATCATATGTCCTTCTACTCTTCAACTAGAAAAGTATAAACATCATTATAAATACAGCCATTCACTCGAACAATGTATTGGCCAGGCTTTTCAAATTGGATGGTATATTTATTTAACATAACTGCTTCAACATCACCTGAAAGAATATCAATACTTCTCCCACTCAGTATATACTTCTCATTTTGCTTCAAAGAGACTGTAATTGCGTTAAAGTTTTCATCCTCAAGCTCCGGTATTTTTGCAGCACTCACATTCGGTTCTAAAAAAAGTAATCCACTTAACCCAATTATTCCTGCTAAAGCCACCCCAGCAAATTTTTTCATTTTTTTCATTTTTATAACCTCCTTATCATTTTTATATAAGGGATAGACGCCCTTACACCACAAAGACTATACAGAATCCGCTCCAATGTAAACGTCTATTATATGACAGGTTTCTACACTATTTTTTATATTTGTATATAAATCCATCGTTTGGAATTTTGTCAAATTTAAAAGTTTTTTCTCCCCAAAAAATAAGTAACAATTATTCATATACCGCATAATTAATTATTAATTTAACATTCTAACAATAGTTGATAAAATGTAATTACCTCTTCAAACTTATCAGTTGGACATGCAATTCTAAATTGAACCCAATTCTTCATTATCTCTTCCCCTTCATGCAAATTTTATAACGCTTCTATCCATCCCTATACAAATATGCTACTACATAGATGAAATCCTTCATTCTTATGATGAAAAGATCGTACAAAAGAGTGTGAACGATTCACTCCCTTTGAAAAACACTTCTCATTTATTCTTTCTATATGTAATAGCATAATAATACCTGGATATGAACGGGGGATTAGAATGAATCAGAACAAATATAATTTCGACTGGAATCGACCTTCCAAAACAATTCCACTCTCCCTTATCGCAATCAAAAATGAATTGCAGAAAAAAAGCCAAATAAAAGCACCTTTACCTCCTGTATCAAAGTTAACCCAAGAGGAAAAATGGATGATTCATTATATTCAAGAGCAAACAAAACATTTAAATAAAAACAATGTAACGAGAACACGGGCTTATTACCAATTTTATGTAAAGTACCCTGAAATACAATGGGCTTTACTTGGACATATGGTCTCGCGCAATGGCGGCTGGAATATGACAGATTTAAAGGGGGATTTATATACAAGGCTATTATCGGAAAAGGATCAATTTGTCTTCTTCTCTTTCTTAGAGCGAGGAAACTGGTTCATCTTCCAAGATGTATATCCACAATTTTTATTGTACGAACAAAGCTTGAAACGGTCGAAAGCTCTCTTTTATCTCCTGCCTTATTTAAATGTTTCAACGTTTATGGAAACAATGTGGAACCATTTTTGGAAAACAGGTAACCGCTATACATTAGCCATAGCAACCATTATTAATGAACAAAGTTACTTAGAAAGACGAGTCATACAAAATGCTCATTTTAAAAAGATTGTCTTAAATAGCGTTGCATTTAAGCTTTTTGATTTCTTCCGTTTTAATCATATTCTTTTCCCATACTATGAAGATGCTACTCACAAAAAGACATTGCTTCTTGGTGACACGATGAAACATTTTACCTCTTTACATGAGAGAATTATGCTCGGTAAACGGCTATATACATTGCTATTTCATAATAAACAACGCTTAGCCAAAATTATAACTTGGGCACACAATCATCCACATACAGGATCTCGAAAAGATTACTGGCCACATTTATTTTCTAATGTAAATGAGTCTTTTTATCGGAAACTTTATCGACGTCGCATAAAAAAATGTCAATTACGGAAAGGGGCACATCGTGTATATAGTCCGGAATTACTATATGCTTGGCAAAACGTTACACATACAGAAGCTGAAAAAGGCGATTGGTTTACAGATTGGAGAATTGTGAACTACTTAATAGATAAAGGAGAACCTAACAATGGGGAAATTATGGATGACTATTGTAAAACACTTAAAAAAATTGAATTGGCTATTATGGCAAAGAAAAATATTTTTCTTAGAGAAGAGGAAGAATCAGAAGCATAATCATCTAGCGCTTATCGCTACAGTCATCCTCTCTTGTTTCATTGGAACGTATTTAGATTTTTTCTTCGTGCAAAAACAAATGTATCATTTTCCGATAAGACCTTTCCCCACCCTCTTTACAATGAATATCGCTTTTACATGTTTTCTCTTACCAACCTTTACTGTCATCTTCCTATATATATCCACCAATCTATCAACTCTTTCAAGAAGTCTCTTCATTATGTTTATTGGTATTTGTGCCAGTCTCTCTGAACGAATAGCTGAACATTTGGGATTGTTTACTCATAATGAAAACTGGCATCATTCGTATTCTCTTTTTGGATATATGCTGTTCTTTTTTCTCATTTGGAAATGTTATCAATGGCTGCGTGAATAAACTTATGTCCATTGTATATTCTATTTTAAGATCATTTTCTATAGGAATGACATGAAAGGGGGAAACAAACATAGTATCGCCTGCAAATAGCAACATACATTTAATACGCTTAAAAAGCATGGCAGTGATACGCCATGCTTAAAAAATCGCTGTAAACATATTGCTCTCTTTATTATTTTATCTGTAAATTCTCATACTTTTTCGATAACACGATCATTTTATTCACAATGTACTGTTCATCAGCATGTAGAGACTCAGTTGCAATTGATCGCAATATTTTATGATTCCCGATACAAATGCCTTCTTTCGCACGTAAAATCATAGATACCACATTTGCACCGTTACCAAATGCTATAAAGCGAAAATCAAACATGATGTTTCACTCTCTTTTTCTCAATCTAAACATTATTAGACGCAAACCATATTATTGATTCATCATTCCATCTTCCTCTTCTATTGCAATCCGTTTTCCTATTCCAAAAGCGTAAAAACTAATGACAACAATCGCTAAGAAAATTACTCCTACAATGAGTGAGACTCTTGTATCGTCATTAAACCACATTCCAATTAATACCATAATTAAAAAGGCAATTGTGACATAATTTGATACAGGTGCAAATGGCATTTTAAATGGATGATTCTCTATTTCATGCCCTTTTACTTTTCTAAACCGAATTTGACTTATTAAAATAACAAACCATGGAATCATACCAGGAAGTACACTTGCACTATAGACATATACAAATAAGTTTTTCGGTGCAATGTAACTTAATAGAACGCCAATTGCTAATCCAATTAACACGCCTATTGTACCGAATAAAGGAACACCATTACGAGAAATCTTTGTAAAATATTTTGGTGCTTGTCCGTTCCTTCCTAACGTATAAAGCATTCGGCCTGCACTGTAAATGCCACTATTACAACCAGACATTGCAGCTGTAATAACAACAAAGTTAATCAGTCCCGCAGCTGCTGTAATTCCAACTTTGGCAAATGTTGCAACAAATGGGCTTCCAATTGTATTTAATTGGTCCCAAGGATAAACCGTTACAATAACGAAAATAGCACCAATATAAAAGATTAAAATGCGCCAAATGGTACTTTGAATTGCTTTTGTTAATGTTTTCTGTGGATTTTTTGCTTCTCCAGCAGTAATCCCTATTAATTCAACACCTTGATAGGCACCAACAACAAGCGATAAAGCAAAGAAAAATCCTGACAGGCCACCTGTAAAGAAGCCACCGTGTTCCCAAAGATTCGATAATCCAATGGCACTCCCACCGTTACCAAGCCCAAAGAAAATAAGCCCAAATCCTGCAACAATCATTAATACAATCGTTACAATTTTAATCATCGCAAACCAAAATTCAAATTCACCAAATGATTTCACTGAAATTAAGTTTGCAGATCCAAGAATGACCATTGCGACCACACCTGGTATCCACGCTGGAAGATTGGGAAACCAATACTGCATATATGCTCCAACAGCTATAATTTCTGACATTCCGACAATAACCCATTGAAACCAGTTACTCCATGCTGTCATATAACCAGCTAATGGATGGATATACTTATGACCAAATGTCGCAAACGAACCTGTTCCAGGCTCTACATATAACATTTCTCCCATCGCACGCATAATAAAAAATATAAAAATTCCGGCAATTCCATAAGCAAGCATGACTGATGGGCCCGTCCATTGAATCGTGCTGGCTGATCCCATAAATAGACCAACGCCAATCGTACCTCCTAAAGCAATCATCTGAATATGACGCGCTTCCAATCCTCTTTTCAGTTCTGTATTTGCCACTTTCTTTCCTCCTCACCTATCATTTATAAGCAAAATATGGTATAACAAAAAATAAAACAAGCGTCATCTTCTCTCTTTTTCAACAAACAACTCAATAATTTAAATAATCAGAAATTTAATCCCTTATCTTCTTTTTCTAAAATACTTATTTTATAATAAGTTATTTATCTGAAAAATACAATTATTTTTTAGTTAGGAATCCGTATATCAAGAAACTAGAAAGTGTCATTAGAAATTCGGAACCTTTAAACCTTGTATTTATGTTAGTTATCTAAAATAAAGAGCAGTATTGAAAGTGGTTAATTATATATGTAAATGTGGGGGATGAATTTGAAAAATTTAACCTTTGTATATTTCCAACCAGTACTAGCCTCAATTGTAGTTTTACTAGTTTGTTTATTCTTATTTTTACTTTTCAAAAAAAACTTCGAAAAAAGCACAAAGATTTCTTGCATCATTTTTTCTATTATCGCTCTATACTTCAGTGGACTTTTAACTATTATTGAGGGAGCAATGATAGATGAATTTAACCTTAAAGGTAACCCCATTTCTTTCTATTTATCGCTCTCATGCATCATAATTTCTATTATGACATTCGTCTTAGCAATCATAAAATCAAAAACATACTAAGATTAGTAGGACAGAACACAATCATAGTCTGTCCTACTTATAAATGTAAGTTTAATGAAGGTGATGAACACTAATGGGTGTTTTTACAGCTGTTTTCGTAACAGGGGCAATTTTATTCCTTGCATGGAAAGTAGGAAAAAGAACTGAACAAATGTAAGTTCATTAGGCGTTGTCCCCGCAGCTCCTTTTAATAACGAAACCCCAAGGAGAAAATACATTTTTTCCTTGGGGTTTCGTTATTTTTAGATTATCTTCCTCAAACAAGCTGTTTTGGAAAAGAATACGTATTGACATTCCCTTCTATTTTCGTTCCATGCTAAAAATTAAGATGTCATCAAACAAAAAACAAACACCTTATTTTTTATAAATTAACATTAAGTTTCTATAATTTAATATTTTATGATATGATATTGATTTTTTATCACAGCAAAAGCAATTTTAACTCCTGTACAACCCACCTACATCACCCGCTTAAACATTTTCTCCAGTTCATAGGTCGAATGATGCACAATAATCGGTCTACCGTGCGGGCATGTGTAAGGGTTGCTTGTTGTGCGTAGTTCTTCTAGAAGTGCGAAGATTTGATCGTTCGTTAAATATTGATTTGCTTTAATAGACGCTTTACAGCTCATCATAATGGCTGCTTCTTCACGCAATTTTTTAATGTCTACTTTTTTCAATTTCACAACTTGTTGCATCATTTCATCAATGATTTCCGTTTCTTGCCCTTTTGGAAACCATATTGGATGCGAGCGAACGATAAAAGATTGATGGCCGAATTGCTCTAGGAATAATCCTACCTTTTTCAATTCTTCTAGTTGTTCTTCAACGCGTAAAAATTCGTTTAATGATAAATCAATACGATATGGGACAAGTAATTCTTGAACTTCTTGCGTTACTCGTCCTACTTTATCACGGAAATATTCATAGTTAATTCGTTCTTGTGCCGCATGTTGGTCAATCATATATAACCCTTTATCATTTTGAGCAAAGATATACGTTCCATGCATCTGTCCAATTGGATAAAGAGGCGGTAAATCATTCCCGTTCATTTCAATTTCTTCGATATTCTGCACGTCGGCCAATTCTTCTAATTCAAATTCTTCTTCATGATGGTCCCATTCTTGTTCGTTATGAGCCGTCTTTTCTTCGATAAGCGGTTTCGAAGTTAGTTGCCAATTTTCTTCTTCTCTTACAAGGGATTGTGGCGGTTGCCATTCTTGTTTTGGCTGTTGCCATAATTGCGGCGCTACTGTTTGTTTTTCTGCGCTTTCCTCTTCTTGCTTTTCATCCATTCCAGTCGGTAAGACGATATTAGGCATAGATGGTTCTTTTTGTTTTGTATGTTCAAAATGAAATTGTTCTTGAACACTCTCATCTTTTGTTTTTTTCTTCGTTGTTACGCCGGCATCTGGAATGAGCTGAACTTTTTTAAAGGCATCTTGCAATGTTTGTTCAATTAATTGCAGAAGTTCTTGTTCTTTACTGAAACGCACTTCCAATTTTGCCGGATGAACGTTAACATCCACTAACATTGGATCCATCTCAATGGACAAGAAACCAATCGGATAGCGACCGACTGGAAGCAATGTATGATATCCTTGCTGGATCGCCTTCATTAATACATAGTTTCGCACGTAACGACCATTTACAATTGTTGACATGTAATTGCGAGAAGCTCTCGTTACCTCTGGCAAAGTTACATATCCGCGAATGGTAAAATCTAATGACTCCGCTTCAATTGGAATCAACTTTTTCGCAACTTGAATACTGTAAATCGCTGCTAGTACTTGTCTTACATCACCATTCCCAGATGTGTGAAGTAATTTTTTCGCATTATGGAATAATTTCAACGACACTTCTGGATGAGACATGGCAATGCGGTACACAATATCTGTAATATTTCCGAGCTCTGTATGAATGGTTTTCATATATTTAAGGCGTGCTGGTGTGTTAAAAAACAAGTTTTGAACCGTAATATCCGTTCCTTTACGGCTCGCCGTTTTCTCCTGTTTTATAATCTCTCCACCTTTAATAATAAGATGTGTACCAGGTGCGTCTCCTGTACTTGTAACTAACTCTAATTCACTGACAGATGCAATACTCGGTAATGCCTCTCCTCGGAAACCGAGCGTTCTTATGCGAAACAAATCATTTTCATCTTTTATTTTACTTGTCGCATGGCGTTCAAATGCGACAATGCAATCTTCTTCAGCAATACCGTCTCCATTATCAATAATGCGAATTTTTGATAACCCAGCTTCTTCCAAGTGGATTTCAATAGATGTACTATTCGCATCGATGGAATTTTCCACAAGTTCTTTCACGACAGAAGCAGGACGTTCTACTACTTCCCCAGCGGCAATTAAGTTAGAGAGTTGTTCATCGAGTTTGCGAATTTTCCCCATCTACTTACTCATCCTTTCTTTAATTTCTTCTGTAAACGATACAGTTCATTTAATGCTTCTAAAGGTGTCATATCAAGTAAATCAATTTTTTTAATTTGTGCTAACACAGCGGTTTCCTTAGAATCAAGTACAGGTTTCTCTTGTTTTTCCTTTCGTTCTTCAGCTGCAAAGAATGAAAGCTGCGATTCTTCTACGATTTCTTCGCTCTCTTGTTGCATTTCTACTTCTTCTTTTATAACTGGTTGTTGCATACGTTCCGGCTGTTCTTTTATTTCCGCGCGTTTTGGAATTGTAATTTCTTCTTGTCCTTCTAGCTGAGCTAACACTTCTTTCGCGCGAGCGATTAAACTATCTGGAAGTTCTGCAAGTTGTGCAACATGAATCCCGTAACTTTTATCCGCTGCACCTTCTTGAATTTTATGCAAGAAGACAACTTTTCCGTCTTCTTCAATAGCGGAAACATGTACATTTTTTAAATGAGGCAAACTTTCTTCTAACACTGTTAATTCATGATAGTGCGTAGAGAATAATGTTTTTGCACCAATTTGGTCATGAATATGTTCGATGATTGCTTGTGCAAGCGCCATACCATCATATGTGGAAGTACCGCGACCAATTTCATCAAATAAAATTAAACTTCTTTCCGATGCATTTGCAATCGCATTTTTTGCTTCTAACATTTCAACCATAAATGTACTTTGACCGGAAATTAAATCGTCCGCTGCACCAATTCTTGTAAAGATTTGATCAAAGACTGGTAATACAGCTTCTGTTGCCGGTACAAAACAACCGATTTGCGCCATAATCGTAACAAGAGCCAATTGACGCATATACGTACTTTTCCCTGACATGTTTGGACCTGTAATTAAAAAGACATCCATATCTTCTGGCATCATACAATCATTTGGAACATACAGCTTGCCATTTAATACTTTTTCAACAACAGGATGACGCCCATCTTTTATAAAGATTTCACGTTTATTTGTTAATACAGGTTTTACAAATTGTTCTTCTTCGCTCACTGTCGCAAAGCTTTGTAATACATCTAATTCACTAATTACTTTTGCTAGATGCTGTAATTTTGGAATAAATACTTTCACTTCTTCGCGAAGCGCAGTAAATAGATCATATTCTAACTGAACAATTTTTTCTTCCGCTTCTAAAATTAATGTTTCTTTTTCTTTTAATTCATCTGTAATAAAACGTTCTGCATTCGCTAATGTTTGCTTTCGCTCATAACGTCCTTCTGGAAGGAAAGAAAGATTTGCTTTTGTGACTTCAATATAATAGCCAAAAATACGGTTGTAACCAATTTTCAACGATTTGATTCCTGTTATTTCACGTTCGCGTTTTTCAAGCTCTGCAATCCACGTCTTACCGTTTTTACTTATATAACGGTATTCATCAAGCTTCTCGTTATAGCCATCCTTAATGATATCTCCATCTTTCACAGACAAAGGTGGATTTTCTTGAATACTTCTACCTAGTAGCTCTGTTAGGGCTTCGCAAGGATCTGCCCCTTCAATTAGCTTTGCAGCATAAGAGTTGTCCAATAAGCTAATCGCTTCTAAAATAGCTGGTACTTGTTGTAATGAACGTTTTAATTGGAGTAAATCCCGTGCGTTTACACTACCGTAGGCAACTTTACCTGCTAAACGCTCTAAGTCATATACTTCTTTTAATTTTTCTTTTAAATCTTCACGTAAGAAATAGTCATTTACAAATGTTTCAACCATTTCTAAACGCTCTTCAATTTTTTCTTTTTGAATAAGCGGACGCTCCATCCACTGTTTCAACATACGACCACCCATAGCTGTTTTTGTTTTATCCAACAGCCATAGTAAAGAACCTGTCTTCTCTTTCGTTCGCAATGTTTCTGTTAACTCTAAATTACGTTTGGAATGCACATCAATTTTCATAAACTGATTTGTATAATAAATCTCTACCGGCTGCAAATGATCTAATGATCGTTTTTGTGTTCGAAGTACATAGTTGAATAACCGTCCGACTGCTGTTACTAACTTTGCTTGCGTTACTTTTTTAACAAGAGGTTCTAATCCTTCTGGAATTTTCGTTTCCTCTTCATATGAAACTGTCATCTTTAACGTGTCGGTCAACTTATTTAATTCATCTTTTGAAAATGTTGAATCTACAACAATTTCTTTTGAACCCGTTGCATACACTTCTAATAAAACATCTTCTACAGAACCTGTTAATAAAGTTACTGTATTTTGTCCAGTTGTTAAATCATTACAAGCTAATGCATATGAGCCATCCTCAAAATGCGTCAATGCCGCTAAAAAGTTATTTTCTTTTTCGTCAATTGTACGCCCTTCCATCATCGTCCCTGGCGTAATTAATTGGACAACTTCACGTCGAACGACACCTTTTGCTGTTTTTGGATCTTCTACCTGCTCGCAAATTGCAACTTTGTATCCTTTTTCAATGAGCTGCTCAATATAATTTTGCGCTGCATGGTACGGGACACCACACATTGGAATCCGCTCACTGCTGCCGCCATCACGACTTGTCAAAGTAATTTCTAGTTCATGAGCTGCTTTAACCGCATCTTCAAAGAACATTTCATAAAAATCACCTAATCTAAAAAATAAAAAGGCATCTTTATAGTCTGCCTTGACCTTTAAATATTGCTGTATCATTGGGGTATACTGCGCCATTTGTTTCCTCCATACTTTATTAAAAATGTGCTATATCTCTATATGCCGCACTTCACGGACAATGTTATCTCCTCTTTTAGGAGTCTTTCTTCATTATAGCATATTTTAATGAGGAATCATGTCCCTATAGCTTTCATACGTAAAAAGCTAGGAAGAACATTCTCCCTAGCTTTCCATTATTCTTCCTCTGCGTCAACAATAAAATTTGGATCTAATTCTTCAAATTCATCATCACTAACCTCAAATTCACTATCATCTTCTTGACATCCATTTGGATTTATACTCACACAAACTTTAGTCTCCCCGACTACTTCTGTAACAAATTCACGTTCTACCGTTACAACAATTTTGTTACCATTTGGCGAAATGATTGCTTCTAAACAATTTGGATGTTGAATGACACGAGCAATAATTTCGGAATCTTCCCCAGAAAAGTTTTTATCTCGATACCCAACATTTACTTCATCTGTGTAATTGATTCGTTCTGTTACCACTTCTGTTTTCGTATTTTCAGCAAATGAGTACCATGTATTCACATCATAATACCCTTCAATTTCTACGATTTTCCCATTTTTTCTCGCTTCATATGTGTGATTTATTACCCAACATCCGAGAATACTTGTCGGTTCATGATTCGATTCACATGTATGAGTCGATTTTGTATACTTACGTCCTTTTCCAACTACCGCCTTTGTAATGATCTCTCTGAATTCGGACATTCGGAACCCTCCTCAATCGCTATTCATTTAATCATATGCGGGACAATCGCGGAATGTGTCATTCTTTTTTTGAATCTGCTACTATAACTTGTGCTAGTCTTATTCGTTACCTTTTCACTACCTTCATTCCCTCCAACTTTCTGCAAATAAAAAGAGATGCCACTCGGACATCTCTTTTAACAACCGCAATTTCCTTTTTTACTTTCTATTTCTGCACCGGTTTCACCTTTCAGTACATCACCGCCCGTTGAAATTAAAATTTCATCTGTTACTTTATTAGAAATTGTGCTCGCTACAAGCTGTAGTAAATCATTTACATATGTTTGTGAAGATTTGAATTCCTGTACAACAGGGATACCATCTAGCCGATCTTGAAGAGCATCAATCTCTGCTTCTACTTTTTTCAAAGCTTCCCATTTTCCATAATGTTGCAAGTTTACAGCTTGTTTTTGCAATGCTTTTATTTCATCAATTGTGCGTTTTACATTTTCATTTTTATGAATTTGCGCTTCTGCGCGCTTGAAGAAATCTACTTCTTCTGTTTCAGAAATCATTTTTGCTAACTCTTTCGCCTGCTCAACAATTTCATCTTTTGTATAGACTTTCATTATTTCACCTCAATCGGCTCCTCAACTAATTCCCCGTTTAGAGACCAAGTTTTCGTTTCAGTAATTTTTACTTTTACAAGCTGACCGATTACAGATTTTGGTGCAACGAAGTTTACAAGTTTATTCGTACGCGTGTAGCCTGCAAGTACGTCTGGATTATTTTTACTTTCTCCATCAACTAATACTTCAACAATTTGTCCTTCATATTTCTTATTTTTCTTCGCAGAAAATTCATTTACGAGTTCATTTAAACGCTGTAGACGTTCTTTTTTCACTTCCATTGGTACATTGTCTTTCATTTTTGCAGCTGGCGTACCTTCACGTGGAGAGTAAATAAATGTGAACGCACTATCAAATTCTACTTCACGATATAAAGATAATGTTTCTTCAAATTGTTCGTCTGTTTCATTTGGGAAGCCAACGATAATATCCGTTGTTAATACTACATTAGGAATTGTCTTTTTAATTTTACGTACAAGTTCTAAGTACTGCTCACGTGTATATTTACGCGCCATAATCTTCAACATATCTGTGCTACCAGATTGTACTGGTAAGTGAATATGCTCTACTAAGTTACCACCTTTTCCAAGCACTTCGATTAAGTGATCGTCAAAGTCACGTGGATGGCTTGTTGTAAAACGAATGCGTGCAATATCAATCTTACGAAGTTCATCCATTAAATCACCAAGACCATATTCTAAATCATCAAAGTCTTTTCCGTATGCATTTACGTTTTGACCAAGCAATGTAATTTCTTTATAGCCATTTGCTGCTAAATGGCGAACTTCTTTAATAATATCCTCTGGGCGACGGCTTCGCTCTTTCCCGCGTGTATACGGTACGATACAATATGTACAGAATTTGTCACATCCATACATAATGTTGACCCAAGCTTTAATATCACCGCGACGTACTTTTGGAAGATTTTCGATTACATCTCCTTCTTTAGACCAAACTTCAACAACTGTCGCTTTAGAGAACATTGCATCTTTCAAAATATACGGTAATCGATGAATATTATGTGTACCAAATACCATATCTACATGTTGATTCTTTTGCATAATTTTGTTTACAACAGATTCCTCTTGGGACATACAACCACATACACCAATTAACAGATCTGGATTCTTTTGTTTCAATGGTTTTAAGTGACCTAGTTCTCCAAACACCTTATTTTCAGCGTTCTCACGAATCGCACAAGTATTTAATAAAATGACATCTGCATCTTCTGTTGTGAATGTTGGTTCATATCCAAGCGTTGTAAAAATACCAGCCATGACTTCTGTATCATGCTCGTTCATTTGACATCCATACGTACGGATATAAAACTTTCTTCCTTTCCCAAAATTACGAAACTCTTCTGGAAGACCAAAATCACGCTCGATTTTCACTTGTACTTTTCCACGTTTTTTCGCATCTTTTAATGAAGGTGGCTGATAAACATGTTCAAAGTACTTACTATAATCTTTTTCTTCCTTTTTCGTAGAAGCATTTGCTTGTTGACTTGCTAATCGTTGTTGCTCGTTCATGGGTAATCTCCTTTCAACCTTAAAACTCTACACACTTTGTAGTCTATTCTAGATTCATCTTAAAGACTAGGATATATAGTAAATAGCTCCCCCTTTGAAACTTGAACTATCTATATCACTAACCTATAACGTTGGAATCTTTGTTCCTATCAATAGACTTCCATTTTTGTTGTTTTCACCTTGTCCTAAAAAGCAGATTGCTTTATTTCTACACACACTACCATAGTATAAAGTGTTTAGCCAAATTTAACAACAAAGAGGCTGCACTCCTAAAGCAGATTATATCATGAGCGAACGTGATTTTTTTATACAACGATTTGATAATTATTTTATCATTCAGAATTTTCTAAGTAAACCTCTTTTAAAATGAAGCAAAAGAAGCTACCAATCGGCAGCTTCTTTTTTATCACATAAATTCAGCAACAAGCTCATCGAACATTTTTTGATCCATTTGCAAATCAGCTTGCACTAACGGCTGTTCACCATATCCTTGTACAAGATCTTGATAAGAAGGTTGTTCTGTATTTTGATAAATAAGTCCCGTTACTAAACCTTTGTTTTCCATCAATGTTTGCATTGCTATCATGCGATTTGATGGATCATATCCTTCTACAGTACTTAGTTTTGTTAAATTTTCTTTAAACCAATCATACGTATTTACTTTATTATACGTTACACATGGACTAAATACATTAATTAAAGAAAAACCTTTATGCTTAATACCAGCTTCAATGAGCTGTGTTAATTCTTTTAAATCACTGGAAAAGCTTTGTGCCACAAAAGTTGCACCAGCTGTTAATGCCATTTCCATAACAGATAATGCCGGCTCGATTGAACCTTGTGGTGTACTTTTCGTTTTAAAGCCGGCCTCACTGCGTGGTGAAGTTTGCCCTTTTGTTAATCCATAAATTTGGTTATCCATGACAATATACGTAATGTCAATATTACGACGAATAGAATGGATTGTATGCCCCATTCCAATCGCAAAACCATCACCATCACCACCAGATGCGATAACAGTTAAATCACGGTTTGCCATTTTCACTCCTTGCGCAATTGGAAGCGCACGCCCATGAATACTGTGGACACCATAAGAATTAATATAACCGGAAATACGGCCAGAACAGCCAATACCAGAGATTACGGCTAATTCATCTGGATTTAAGCCAACGTTTGCTGCTGCACGTTGAATCGCAGCTTGCACCGAGAAGTCTCCGCAACCTGGACACCAGTTTGGTTTGACACTGTTACGAAAATCCTTAAATGTTGCCATTTAATACAACCCCTTTTTTGCATTCGTTGTAAATTTCTTTTGGTAAGAATGGATTTCCATCATACTTTAATAGACTAGAAATCTTCTCACCATTGCCAAGGTTCATTTTCATAATGTTAGCAAGCTGAGCAGTTGCATTGTTTTCTACCACTACAACACGTTTTGCATGTTTCACTAATGGAAGCATTTCATCTGTTGGGAACGGATGAATTAAACGAACGTGAGCATGGTTTACTTTTAAGCCCTCTTGTTCTAAACGCTCCATCGCTTCTTCAATTGCACCACGAGTTGAGTTAAAACCAACTAATAACACATCTGCATCATCGTGCTTAACATTTTTATAAACAGGGGTCTTGAACTTCAAGTTCTTCATTTTACGAAGACGTTTGTCCATTTGTTCCTTACGATTTAAAGCTGATTCAGATGGCTTACCAGTTTCATCATGTTCTACACCTGTTACATGGTGAACACCATTTTTCATACCTGGTAGAACACGTGGCGAAATACCATCTTCTGTTACTTCGTAGCGCTTGAAATACGCTTTATTTTCACGCTCTGGTAATTCAGCTTGTAAATCAAGCTTACCGCGGCGAATTTCTACTTTCTCTAATTGCAGTGGTTCCACCGTTTGTTTTCCTAAAGAAAGTTGTAAATCTGTTAAGAAAATAACTGGAACTTGATATTCCTCAGCTAGGTTAAATGCCTCTACAATATCATAAAACGCTTCTTCTACCGTACTTGGTGCCATTACAATTTTCGGAATTTCACCATGTGTTCCGTAAATCATTGCCATTAAATCTGATTGTTCTTGTTTTGTTGGTAATCCTGTACTTGGACCACCGCGCTGTGTATCTACAATAACAAGAGGTGTTTCTGTAATACCTGCTAAACCAATTGCTTCCATCATAAGAGATAGACCTGGACCCGCAGATGCAGTTAGCGTACGTACACCAGCATAGTTGGCACCAATCGCCATCGTACAAGCAGCGATTTCATCCTCAGTTTGAATAACCGTTCCTCCTACTTTTGGAAGCTTTTTAATTAAGTATTCCATAATTTCAGAAGCAGGTGTAATTGGATAGGCAGACATAAAGCGGGCACCACCAGCTAATGCTCCAAACGCGATTGCATCATTTCCAATCATAAACATACGTTTTTTTCCATCAGCTTTTTCAAGCTGCATCATGTTTACTTTTTCACCAAGTAATTCTTTCATATATTGAGAGCCGCGCTTAATTGCCTCCATGTTCTTTTGAACAACTTGCTCTCCTTTGCGGCCGAAGATTTCATCAACAACCTCTAAATAAACTGTTTCATCTAATCCCAATATCGCACTAGATGCTCCGACAGCAACCATGTTTTTCATCAATGATGTACCTAATTCTGAAGCAATATCTGTAAACGGTATCACATATAGATTTACATCTGCATTTTCAGGGATAGTTGGATTAAACTTCGCATCTGCAACAACAATTCCACCTGGACGTAGCTCATGGAAATTAAAATCAATTGTCTCCTGGTCAAATGCAATTAAAATATCTAAGTCATCTGATATCGCGCGTACTTCCGTTGTACTTACGCGAATTTTATTATTTGTATGACCGCCTTTAATTCGTGATGAGAAGTGGCGGTAACCGTATAGATAATATCCTAATCGGTTTAATGCAATACAGAAGATTTCTCCTGTACTTTCAATTCCTTCACCTTGTTGTCCTCCAACTTTCCATGAAAGTTGACTAATCATCTCCTACACCCCTTTTGGCTGCATTCATTGTAGTGTATTTTTTTACAGTATTAGTTTAGCACTTTTTATACAAATAAACTACAATGTACACAAATTATACCTCTTCTGATTTCCCTGAATCTTTCGCATAATCTTAATTCGTCTACCATTCTAGCCCTACTATACAAAAAAATCAATCATTTGTTTTCAGTTTACATAAATATTCAGACTTTTCAGAACAAAAGTGTTTTTTATCCTTTAAAATGAAATACGCTCAACAAAATTCTCATATAAAAATCTTTCTACATCTGTTTCACTATATCGTTTACAAAGTTCATTTATTACGTGTTCATAACTTCGATATGCTTCTATTCCTACGACCATGTTTGTAATTCCATCAAAGTCTGAACCGAACCCGATATTTTTCTCTCCCCCGATCGAACATATATGTTCGATATGACGCAGTATATCGTCTATATATGCAGGCCGATGATTCACTAAAAATTCCGGAACAAAATTGATACCAATAACAGCGTTCTTTTGAATGAGCGCACGTATTTGTTCATCTTTTAAATTGCGTGGGTGCTGACAAAATTTATAGCAATTCGAATGTGATGCAATCGGATACTCAGCGATTTCCATCACATCCCAAAATCCCTCTTCATTTAAATGAGAAACATCTGTCCACAACCGGAATGTATTAAGCTCTTGTACAACTCTTTTCCCAAACGAAGTTAATCCGGCTCTTCTTGTTTCTAACGCTCCATCAGCTAATAAATTGGCATAGTTCCATGTCAAACTGGCAGAACGCACTCCTAAGTGATGAAATAAACGTAATTTCATCATGTCATTCCCGATCACTTCACATCCTTCTAATGTTAATATAGCTCCAATTTCATGTTTTAACAGCCGGTCGATATCCCCTTTTGTTTGTATAAACTTTATACCTGGCATGGATAAAATTTCATTATAAAATAAATCTACCATCGTTAAGGCGACTTGAAAACGTTCTTCATATAGTACAGTTTCCGGTACATATATTGCAAAACATTGTATGCTCCCTTTTCTCTGTTGTAACTGTTCAAAAGTAATATGTAACTTCGGGTCATTTTGAAAATCCTTTTCGCCTTTTGCTTTCCACAATTTAAATAAAACATCACAATGCGCGTCAAAAATTTTCAATTCGCGCCCCCCTTTTCATAAAAACAACCTGTTTGCACACATGCAAACAGGTTGTTCAAACTTAACGAGGTTCTACAATTAATTTTATCGCTGTACGTTCTTCACCATCAATCATAATATCTGTAAAAGCTGGAATGCAAATTAAATCTAAGCCACTAGGCGCTACAAATCCTCTTGCAATTGCTACTGCCTTTACGGCTTGATTCAATGCACCTGCACCAATAGCTTGGATTTCTGCTGTTCCGCGTTCGCGAATCACCCCAGCAAGTGCACCGGCTACAGAGTTAGGGACCGAAGTTGCTTTAACTTTTAATATTTCCATTCCTCGTTTCCTCCTCGTTTCTTATAAAAGTATTAGCGATTATTTCACTTTAACTTATATTCACGAGGAATGAGGCGTATTCCTGCTAAATTCTTATAATTTTTCTAAAAAATTAAAATATAATGTTTTTTCTAATTTTTTTAAGAGGATTATTCAAAAAACGGCTGATCATCATTAATTAATATACGTTCAATCTTTTTGGCCTTCCCTGTATTTGGATCGACATCAATTAATACCGCGCTTAGTTGTGTTCTCCCTTTTGTTACTTCAAAGCGAACAGGTAAGTTCGTTAAGAATTTTTTCAAGACTGCTTCGCGATCCATACCTAAAATGCCATCATACGGACCTGTCATACCAACATCCGTAATATACGCTGTTCCACTTGGCAAAATACGGTTATCGGCTGTTGGAACATGTGTATGTGTTCCTACTACGGCTGTTGCACGGCCGTCAACGTACCAACCAAGCGCTTGTTTTTCACTTGTTGTTTCAGCATGGAAATCAATAAAGATAATATTGGTACGTTTTTTCGCAATTGCAATCAATTCATCTACTTTTCGGAATGGACAATCAATTGGCGGTAAAAACGTGCGCCCTTGTAAATTAATAATCGCTACTTCTGTTCCATTGCAGTTGACAAAAATCAAACCATTTCCAGGCGTTCCTTCTGGAAAGTTAGCTGGTCTCACTAAATACTTGGCTTTATCAATAAATTCAAATATCTCACGATTATCCCAAGCATGATTTCCAAGCGTAACAGCTTGCGCACCACACTCTAGAAAGTTTCGATATATTTTTTCTGTAATACCGCGACCACCTGCTGCGTTTTCTCCATTAATAATCGTTACTGTCGGTGTATACTTTTTCTTTAATGCTGGTACATATTGTTGAATCATACCTCTACCAGGAGAACCTACTACATCTCCTACAAATAATATTCTCATGTCTACTACCCTTTCTATGTACTACTTTTTATTACCTCTTGTAATCGAACCATTTCGCTCACTTTACATGGAGTTTTACTCCATATGCCCCTATCAATCGGGCTTTTATCCCGCTATTTTAGGGCAGTAAGACTCCCATCTCAAGATTCAGAAAGAAGCAAGGAAGATAGGTGGGAGTAGGGCTGCCCGTAACAGCCCGATTGGTGAGGGCTCATAATCAGTGGGGGATGAAGAAAACCCCCACTGATTAAAGTTTCACTTTATAGGCAGTTCTACCGATACATTGTAAGCGATACCCTCTTGCTACTGGAAGTTTTACTTTATCTTACCCAATTCCAAACCAAAAAAATAAAGTGGTGTTTCACCACTTTATTTTGCATATTCCACTGCACGTGTTTCACGAATAACTGTTACTTTAATATGACCTGGATAATCTAGTTCATTTTCAATACGTTTTCGAATATCACGCGCTAAACGATGAGATTCTAAATCATCGATTGTATCTGGTTTTACCAGAATACGAACTTCGCGACCTGCTTGAATTGCAAAAGATTTCTCTACGCCTTCATAAGACTCAGAAATTTCCTCTAGCTTCTCAAGTCGACGAATGTAGTTTTCAAGTGTTTCACTACGAGCTCCTGGTCTTGCAGCTGATAATGCATCGGCTGCTGCAACTAAAACTGCAATGATAGAAGTTGGCTCTGTATCACCATGGTGAGAGGCGATACTGTTTATAACAACAGGGTGCTCTTTATATTTCGTTGCGAGTTCAACACCAATTTCAACGTGACTGCCTTCCACTTCATGATCGATTGCTTTACCGATATCATGAAGTAAACCAGCACGTCTTGCTAGTTTTTCATCCTCGCCCAGTTCTGCTGCCATAAGTCCTGTTAAGTAAGCTACTTCCATAGAGTGCTTCAGCACGTTTTGTCCATAACTTGTACGGTATTTCAAGCGACCCAAAATTTTAATTAAATCTGGGTGTAATCCGTGGATACCAACTTCAAATGTTGTTTGTTCTCCTACTTCACGAATATATTCATCCACTTCACGTCTTGATTTTTCAACCATTTCTTCAATACGAGCTGGGTGAATACGTCCATCCTGTACGAGCTTATCAAGAGCGATACGAGCTGTTTCACGACGAATTGGGTCAAATCCTGATAAAATTACTGCCTCAGGTGTATCATCAATAATAAGGTCGATACCTGTTAAGGTTTCTAACGTACGAATATTACGACCTTCACGCCCAATAATACGTCCCTTCATTTCGTCATTTGGAAGATTTACAACCGAAACGGTTGTTTCAGCAACATGATCAGCTGCACATCTTTGCATTGCTAAAGATAAAATCTCTTTTGCTTTCTTATCAGCTTCTTCTTTCGCACGAACTTCACTCTCTTTTACCATCGCGGCAATTTCATGAGAAAGTTCGTTTTCCACTTTCCCTAAAATGATCGATTTCGCCTGTTCGCGTGTCAGATTGGAAATGCGCTCTAATTCCGTTTGTTGCTTTTGAACTAACTCTCCCACTTTGCTTTCCAACTCTTCAATCTGCTGTTGTCTCGCTACAAGAGATTCCTCTTTCTTTTCTAACATCTGCTCACGTTTATCGAGCGTTTCGTCTTTACGATCAAGGTTCTCTTCTTTTTGCATTAAACGATTTTCTTGTTTTTGTAATTCGCTTCTACGGTCACGAATTTCTAATTCAGCTTCTGTACGAAGTGTATGAATTTCATCCTTTGCTTCTAAAAGCGCTTCTTTTTTAAGTGCCTCTGCTTCGCGATTCGCATCGTCTAAAATACGCTTCGCTTCATTAGCTGCACCATTAATCTTCGCTTCTGCAATAGACTTTCGAACAAAAAAGCCAACAACTGCACCGACTGTTGCAAGCAAAATGGAGATGAGTATCCAAACTGTATTACTCATGATTTCACCTCCTCTTGCTATGAATGAAAAAAGACTGTCGGCATGTACATCGAATTGCAACGTACAGCAAAGACTGTCGTCCCACTTTTTTAAGGGACTTTCTTCATTTCACAATTAAAATGTCATATTATTATTTCGGCAAGATTGAGATCTTACTCCGAATATTACTTCTCTTCTTGAGAAGAGTGTATCGTATATAAGAAAAAATATACATTCTCATTGTATCTATCGCATTTTTCGTTGTCAAGCGTTGTCTACTTTTACTTTCTTTACCTTTAACATTCAAATGTTCCGTAAACAAAAAGAAAATGTAGCACTATCTTTATAAATAATCTATATATACACCTAATATGTATAAAAAATAGTGAAACACCACCTGCTGAAAGCGCTGCTTACAAAATAAAATTTTACTCAGTGGCGTTTCCCCATCTTCCACTCATTATGTTGTGCTTTTGCGGGCACTTCGAAAATACCGGATACATTTATAAAAAAAAGACACGAAATCGTGTCTTTTTAATCAAGAATTGTGCTTTCTTCCATATTTTCAGGAGCAGAATCTTCACCAATTCCATGATGCTCACGAATAAAGAATGCAATTTCGTCTCTTATATCTGGATTTTCTTTTAAGAATTGTTTTGCATTTTCGCGTCCTTGTCCTAAACGCTCTTCATTATAGGCATACCAAGCACCACTTTTCTGAACGATATCCAGTTCAGAAGCCATATCTAAAATTTCGCCTTCTCTTGAAATACCTTCTCCGTACATAATGTCCACTTCTGCTACGCGGAATGGCGGTGCTACTTTATTTTTCACTACTTTTACTTTCGTTTTATTACCAACAATTTCATTACCTTGCTTTAATTGTTCGGCACGGCGTACTTCAAGACGTACTGTTGAATAGAATTTCAATGCACGACCACCTGGAGTTGTCTCTGGGTTCCCGAACATAACCCCAACTTTTTCACGAATTTGGTTAATAAAGATTGCAATTGTTTTTGACTTATTAATTGCACCTGAAAGTTTACGAAGTGCTTGTGACATTAAACGTGCTTGTAAACCGACGTGAGAGTCACCCATTTCTCCTTCAATCTCCGCTTTTGGTACAAGGGCAGCTACAGAGTCGATTACGATAATATCAATTGCACCGCTTCGTACTAATGCTTCGGCAATTTCTAATCCTTGCTCCCCTGTATCAGGCTGTGATAATAGTAATTCGTCGATGTTAACCCCTAATTTCTGTGCATATACAGGATCCATCGCATGCTCCGCATCAATAAATGCCGCTTGTCCACCTTGACGTTGCACTTCTGCAATCGCGTGTAATGAAACTGTCGTTTTCCCTGAGCTTTCAGGCCCGTAAATTTCAATAATACGACCGCGTGGATAACCACCAACCCCTAGCGCTACATCAAGCGCTAACGAACCGCTTGGTACTGTTGAAACCTTGCGTTCAGCTTGCTCTCCCAATTTCATAATGGAACCTTTACCGAATTGCTTCTCTATTTGTTTTAACGCCATATCTAACGCTGCTTGACGATCACTCATTCAAATTCCTCCTTAACTCAATTGCTAATCTTATTATACCTATTTTTATTTTAATTTGCCAACAAAAATCGAACATTTATTCGATTTTTTTATTTCCAGTTTATAAAAACGCATTTTTACCATAAAAAAGCTAGAAGAAACTTACATCTCTTCTAGCTTTTTGTATAAATGATAAAATCCATATTTCACAGTACGTTCACGAATTTGCTGACGGCTCCCACTTAAATGAAGCGGAAAAACTATTGTCGGTTCATCTTTTATTGCTAAACCGATAAATACAGTTCCAGGTTCTTTATTTTCTGAAGCAGCCGGCCCTGCGACTCCCGTAAAACTAATGCCAATATCCGATTTTAAAAGTAATTTTACATTTTCAGCAAGATCACGCGCACATTCTTCACTCACCGCACCTGCCGTTTGTAAAGTTTCTTCAGGAACGTGCAAAATATGCTGTTTTACATCATTGTGATAGCAAATTATGCCACCTTTAAAAATAGAAGACACACCAGCATTTTCCGTTACTTGATTACCAAAAAGGCCACCTGTTAAACTTTCAGCACAGGCTAGAGTGAAACCTTTTTTCTTCAATAACTCAATTGCCTTATGGTGAAGGAAATCTTGATTATAGCCGTAAAAAAACTCGCCTACTCTTTCTAAGATTACATGTTCTACTTGCTGAAGTAATACCTTCGCTTGCTCTACATTCTGATGTTTTGCAGTTAACCGCAACGTTACCTCTCCATCAGAAGCTAGCGGTGCAATTGTCGGATTCGTTTGGTTGTCAATTAAATCTTGTACTTTTACTTCTAACTGAGATTCACCAATACCGAAAAAACGAAGGACGCGAGAATAAATACGTTCACCAGTTGTTACATTACGTAAGAACGGATCTACATAGCTATTATACATTGGTTGCATTTCTTTCGGTGGACCTGGCAATAAAATATACACTTTTTCATTTTTATGTAATCCCATACCCGGCGCCATACCGTGATCATTTGCAAATACAGTTGAACCCTTTAAAACGAGTGCTTGTTTCTTATTATTCTCTGTGAACTCACGACCCGTTCGATTAAAATATTCACGAATCGATGTTAATGCCGCTTCATCATAAACAAGGTCTTCCTTAACAATAGACGCAATTGTTTCTTTCGTTAAATCATCTTTTGTCGGTCCGAGTCCGCCAGTAAAAATCAATATATTTGCACGTTTTTCAGCTGTGCGAATAGCCTCTTGTAGCCGCCTTGTATTATCACCTACTACAGTATGATAATAAACATTTATTCCAATAGAAGCTAATTTTTCAGATAAAAACTTTGCATTTGTATTTGTAATTTGCCCCAGTAATAATTCTGTTCCAACTGCAATAATTTCGGCATTCATTCCGATTCCCCCATAAACTGCTATTTTGAATTGACAAACACAGCTCTATTTTTCCAAAAGTAATCAAACCCAGAAATAACTGTAAAGATCAATGCAATCCATATAAAAATATCAGCAACTGGAATATAGATTAAATTTAATGGCACATCATGTAATAAATATGCTGAAATTGCAATAATTTGTGTCCACGTCTTGATTTTCCCTAACATATTAGCTGCAACAACTTCTCCAGTGCCAGCTAATACAAGTCGTAAGCCTGTAACTGCAAATTCACGACTAATAATAACAATTACAATCCACGCTGGTACATATTGCATTTCAACTAATGTAATAAGCGCCGCTGAAACAAGCAATTTATCAGCTAATGGATCCAGGAATTTCCCTAAATTTGTAACAAGATTATATTTTCTTGCTAAATGCCCATCAATCCAGTCAGTAGCTGATGCAATAATAAAAATAAGCGCCCCGATTAAATGTTGAATTGGTAAATCTACGTTTCCAATTGTATATGAACCCCAGTCAAAAGGCGCAATCATAATGACTAAAAAAATTGGAATTAAGCAGATTCGAGATATCGTAATTTTATTTGGTAAGTTCACAACTATTCCTCCATCATGTCACAAACATTTGTTCTATTGAAAAAAGTCATCGAAGCGATGACTATTATTGTGCAGGTTGTTCTCCCCCTAAGTTTTTAATCACCATTCTTTGGTGCAATGCCTCTTCAGCATTTAAACCGTAATTCACAACTTTTCCATTTACTTTAACTTCTGTATTCAGTGCATTACCGATATTTAATCGCACTTCTTTTTTCTCTGTTAAATTTTGTGGAACAGTTTGACCTGCTTCTAATGTCCCTTTATAAATTTCATTACCATTTTCATCTTTAATATCTACGTAAGTCGTTCCCTTAGCAGAGACTTCTAGTTGTAGTTCCTTATTATTAATTTCATACGTAGATACTTTCTCTTTTGTGCCAACTAGCTTTATCTCATCTTGCCTTGTCGGTGGTTGCTGCGCTTGTTGCTCAGCCTTCTTTTGCTCTTCTTTTTTTGTTTCATCCTGTTTTGCTTTTTCTTGTTTCAGTTCTTCCGCTTTTTCATCTTTTTTCTCATCTAATGGAGAATCCTTTGCTTTTTTCACTTCAATTTGTTCACTTTTGTTTTGTGCTACTGCACCATCATCTTTTGCAGTTACCCATTGGAAAACAAGCCAAATCACTACTCCTAACGCAATTACCAATAGTGCAATTAAGATTTTCGGCATATGATCTGCAATTGGAAGCGATGTTGCCTTTTGGATTGTCTCCTGTGTTTTTTGACCAGTTGATACTTGTGGTACATCATGAGATTCAGATTGTGGTATTGTACTTTGATATTCTACAAGCAATTCCTCTCCGTTTAACCCAACAGCATCCGCATATTGTTTAATAAATGCACGCGCATAAAAAGCTCCCGGTAATATGCTGTAGTCGCCCTCTTCAATTGTTACTAAATAACGCTTTTGAATTTTTGTAATCTCATGTAGCTGATCAATAGACAAGCCTTTTGCTTCTCTTGCTTCCTTCAGCTTTTGTCCTAATTCCGTCACTGCTAACACCTCAATATTTCTTTAAAAGTCAAACATAGAGAAATTATTTTGCGTTCCCTGCTCAATTTCATCTACTAAATTATATTGAATTTCTTCATCATAATCGTTACGCAATTCAATAATATAATCAAAATCATCAAGTGTGTATTCTGATTGACTCACAAATACATCTGGATGTTCTACAACTTTTGTTGCGGGCAACCTCATAATTTCACGTACAAGCTGCCAATGTCTTTCATTCGCGCGCTTTGTTGAAACAATCCCATCTAATATAAAAATATTATCGTCGCTATACTCATCTTCAATCAATTGACTACGTACCGTTTGTTTAATAAGGGTAGACGAAACAAACAGCCAACGCTTATTCGCACAAACACTTGCAGCAACAATAGATTCCGTTTTCCCAACGCGAGGCATTCCTCTTATTCCGATAAGTTTATGGCCCTCTTTTTTCATTAATTCTGCCATAAAATCAACAAGTAGCCCTAATTCATCCCGTACAAATCGAAATGTTTTCTTATCATCAGCATCTCGTTGTATGTACCTGCCATGCCTGATCGCTAGCCTGTCCCTGAGTTTTGGCGGACGATATTTCGTTACCGTTATATTATCCATCGTATTTAAAATTGATTCAAGCCTCGAAATTTGCTCTTGATTATCACACATAAGCAAAAGACCGCGCCTTGCATTATCCACACCATTAATTGTGACGATATTAATACCAAGCATACCGATTAACGAAGAAACGTCACCAAGCAAGCCAGGTCGGTTTTTATGTATTTCATATTCAAAATACCATTCAATCATCCAAGATCACTCCCCCCTTGCTTACTTTACACCTACGTACTATATTATATGATTTCATCCCAATAGGGAAGTTAAAAGTACAATGAAATCAATGGATTTTCCACATAAAAAAAAGAGAGGAGAATCTCCTCTCTTTTTTTATTTTTTTTGTACCAACTTTACCATTAGATTTGCAATTGTATGTTGTTCTTGTTCATCTGCCACTTTCCACAGCTCTGCTAATAGTTTTTCTTGATCATTGCGCGCTTCTACTTCATTTGCAAGATAATCCCCAACACGGTATGCCATATCTGAAACAACACCGCCCTCTAGACCTTTTCCTTGCGCCTGCTCTAAACGCTCTCCTAAAAAGCTTTTCCATTGATCAAAGTTATCTAATACTGACATATTAAGCACCTCACTACTATTGAGTATTACAATCATACTTAATTTGCACAGTTTTTTATCTTTTATGTATGTTTTTTAACAATGCCAGCCACCATTTACTCCAATAATTTGTCCTGTTATATAAGAAGCTCCTGGTGATATTAAAAAGGAGACTGTTTTTGCCACCTCTTCCGGGGAACCAATTCGTCCCACCGGAATTTCCTCTGCAATTCCATTTTTATCTTCTTCTGAGAATACACTTAACATTTCTGTCTCAATTGCACCTGGCGCCACTGCATTGACACGAATTCCACTTAAAGCCACTTCTTTCGCTAAAGCTTTTGTATATGCATTTTGCGCACCTTTTACCATGGAATATAACACTTCGCAAGAAGCTCCTATTTGCCCCCAAATTGACGAAATAATGACAACATTACCCTTTCTCCGTTGTATCATTGGTGGCAGTGCAAACGACATAAGTTTATACACACTCTTCACTTGTAATGCAATCATTTCATCAAGTTGTTCATTGGTCACATCAGTAACTAAGCCAAATATACTTTTTCCAGCTGCGTATACAATCGTTTCAATGGGATGATCAATCTGTTCCCACAATTTCTCTACTCCATCTGCACAGGCTAAGTTAGCTTGAACAGGAATAACTTCTCCAATTTGTTTTGCTAACTCCTTTACTTTGTCTTCATTTTTATTGTAGTGCATATATACTATATACCCATCTTCTATTAACTGCCTTGAAATTGCAAAGCCAATTCCTCCGCTTCCTCCAGTCACTAACGCATATTTCTTCATCTCTTAATCCTTTCTTCGAAGACATCTATTCATACTCTTCATTATAAATACCCCTCTTTACTTTTTAAGCATGACTAAAAAGTAAAGAGGGGTTCATTTTTATATAACAGACAACAGATTCCTCATGTTTGTATGTTATTTCTTCGGTAAGACTTGGCAAATACTCATTCTGTCTTCAACTAAAAATTCTTTTGCTGCACTTTGTAAATCTTGAACTGTTATGCTTTCTAAAGTAGATAATGCATCAAATAAACTCGTTTCATTAAATGCATATCTTGTAAATTGATTTGCAATGTATTCTGGTGAATTAAGAGAGCGTAAAAATCCTCCAATTTTCTTTTTCTTTACACGCTCTAATGTATTTGTATCAAGTTTATTATAATCTATTTGCAACAAAATTGCTTTCAATCGATCTGCTAATTCATCTGGCTGTTTTGTATCGCCCCCAACCATCGCAAACCCAAAGCTACTCTCTTCTGTATAATCATAAGAGAATGTTTCATCAATGAGCCCTTCATTATATAAGGACTCATAATGAGTTGACCCTTTTCCAAATAAATAATCTAAAAGTAACGTCAGTGCAATTTCTTGTTTTAAAAGCACCTCACCTTTTTCTTTTAGCCCTACTGCTTTAATTCCTACTAAACATTTTGGCGTTTGAACAGACATCGAAATCACTTTCTTTTTCTCATTTACTTCTTCTGGTTCACTTTCAAATGAACGAATAATTTCTGGCTGATTTTGATAATCTTTTTTCGCTTGATTTTCTCGTACTAATGCCATTGTCTTTTCTGGATCAACAGCTCCAACAACAAATAAAAGCATATTACTTGGATGATAAAATGTTTCATAGCACTCATACAATAAATCTTTCGTAATTTTACTTATCGATTCAATTGTCCCAGCGATATCAATTTTAATCGGATGTTTCACAAATAAACTATCAATTAACCCAAAGTATAAACGCCAATCAGGATTATCTTGATACATTTGAATTTCTTGACCAATAATGCCTTTCTCTTTTTCCACTGTTTTTTCCGAAAAGTATGGCTCTTGAACAAAATTTAATAATGTATTTAAATTTTGTTCTACATTGGATGTACATGAAAAAAGATACGCCGTTCTTGTAAAGGATGTAAATGCATTTGCAGATGCTCCTTGCTTACTAAACAACTGAAATGCGTCATGATCCTCTTTTTCAAATAATTTATGTTCAAGGAAATGAGCGATTCCATCTGGCACCCGAACCATCTCTTCTTTTCCAAGAGGAACGAATGTATTATCGATAGAGCCATATTTTGTTGTAAACGTCGCAAATGTTTTATTGAATCCTTGCTTCGGTAAAATATATACATCTAACCCATTTGGAAGCTTTTCATAATAAAGCGTTTCTTTTAATTGATCATAAGAGATTTTCTCCATCTATTCTCCCTCCGTTCCATGTAAAAAGTAAATCGTATCTAACTCAATTTGATTTGCGACCTTTACAATTTCTTCTTTCGTAACAGCTTCTATTCCAGTAATCCATTCTTCTACTGGACGTGTATGTTCCGCAATAATACCATGGTATAATAATTCAACGAAACCACGTGGTGTATCAATCGCTTCTAAAACTTGATTGCGAATTACACTTTTTGTTTGCTGAATTTCTTCCTCTGAGAAATCACCATTCTTCATCGCCTTCATCTGCTCTTTAATAATCGCAACCGCTTTTTCATAATTCTTCCCTTCAATTCCAGACATAACGAAGAGCAAACCTTTATGACTTTCAAAGCGTGAAGCTGCATAATACGCTAAACTATTTTTTTCCCGAACATTCACAAACAATTTGGAATGCGAAAACCCACCAAATAAACCGTTAAATAATTGTAATGCAAAGTAATCTTCATCACGATAGGTCACATATGTGCGATAACCGATATTTAATTTACTTTGTTTTAACTCTTGTTTCTCAACAATCTCTTTTTCTTCGTTATTTCGTTTATGAAGTACTACATTTTTTTCTTTCGGTACGCGTGGTGAAATGGAAAAATATTTACGAACGAGTTCAGCTGCATTGTCTGAAATATCGCCAATAATGTAAAGATCCATTTCATCTTCTGCTAGCACTTTTTGATAATATTGATATAATGTTTCACTTGTAATTAACGGAACATCTTCTTTTTTTCCGTTGGCACTTAATCGATATGGTTCGACTTTACACATTTCTTCAATGAGACGTTCATTTGCGTAACGCATTTTATCATCATATGTCGCTTCAATTCGTTGCAGAAGCGCTCGCTTCTCACTCTCTACAATAGACTGTAAAAAACCCTTTTCTTCAGTTGCTGGATGTAACACAATATCAGATAACATAGAAAGCGCTTTTTCAAACAGAGGCGAAGCATCTTGTAAATATTTCTCATTGGCGACATCCATGTAAATAGATATGATATGATCCTCACCTTTTTTACTTACATCTACCGCTAAAGAAGAACCGTATAATTCCTCTAAATATTGGCGAAGACGAATGACAGATGGCAATTTCTCGGTAGCGCTTTGTAAAACATAAGGCAAAATAGCACGCTCTGTCACAGTTTCTTCATTTAAAGGCGCCTTAAAGCGAAATACAAATGTATTTGTTTTATACTTATCTGTTGGAATGATATGTACTCGTAAACCACCTAACTCATGCATTTGCTGTTCCATCAATTTCATTTATAGCCCTCCTTTACCTATGTAGGAATATTCCTCTTCAATATACAGTTTTTAGAAATCAAAAATCAACTTTTCTTCCTTTTTCACTTTTAAATTCTTATATGCATTTCGATATTAAACATATTCTATGTCAAAAAGCCCGCACTAATGTGCGAGCTTTTTCAAACTTTGAAAAGATTATCTCTTTCCTTTTTCATATGGTGTTCCAAGCGCTTTTGGTGCTTCTGAACGTCCGACAAAACCAACTAGTGCTAAAATCGTAAACACATATGGCAAGATTGTTAAGAAAACACTTGGTATTTCTTTCAGTACAGGAATGGTTCCTCCCGTTACTCCAAGTGATTGTGCAAACCCGAAGAACAAGGCAGCTCCTAACGCCCCAAGCGGATTCCATTTCCCGAAAATCATAGCAGCTAGCGCTAAAAAACCTTGCCCTGTAATCGTTGCGCCTGAAAAGTTATTTGAGATAGACATGGCAAAGATGGCACCGCCAACGCCAGCAAACATACCTGAAATACAAACGGCAATGTAACGCATTTTATATACATGAATTCCCATCGTATCAGCTGCCATAGGATGTTCACCAACTGCGCGAAGACGAAGACCAAACGGCGTTTTATAAATAATATACCAAACAACAAAAGCTAAAATAATAGCAATATACGACGTTAAAGGTACACTGGTGAAAAATAATTTTCCGATAACAGGAAGATCCGAAAGCCCTGGAACGTCGATTTTTTCAATACGATATTGAATAAAATCAGTCTGACCTTTACCGAAAATTTTCTTAATCGCAAAAACAGTCAAACCAAGCGCTAAAAAGTTGATCGCTACTCCACTAACAACTTGGTCCGCACGAAATGTAATGGAAGCAACAGCGTGAAGAAGTGCAAACATCCCACCACCAATTGCTGCAAAAACAAGTGCGATCCAAGGGGTCATCGCCCCCCACGTATCTCCCATTAATAAAGTTGTCACAACACCAATAAATGCACCAAATAACATTAACCCTTCTAATGCGATGTTTACAACTCCAGAACGTTCACTGAACACTCCACCAAGCGCCGTAAAAATAAGTGGGGCCGCTGTATATAATGTACCTGTCACAAGAATGGCTAAAATATCTAAGAAGTTCATTTATTTCCCCTCCTTGCTCATGCGTGTAAGTGCCCAGCGTAAAACATAGCTACAAGCAACAAAGAAAATAATACATGCAATAATGACATTTATTAATTCAGATGGCACATCTGCTTCAAAGTTCATTTGCGGTGCTGCACTTTTTAAACCACCAAATAATAAAGCAGCAAGCAAGATACCAAATGGGTTATTTCCGCCAAGAAGAGCGACTGCAATTCCGTCAAATCCAATTCCAGTAAATGAGGACATCGCTGTCATATTTTGAAAGGTTCCAAGCCCTTCCATCGCTCCACCAATACCTGCAAATGCACCTGCAATTGTCATCGATAAGATGACATTACGAGAGACTTTCATACCAGCATATCGCGAAGCATGTTGATTAAATCCAACTGATTTTAATTCATAACCTAACGTTGTTCGATCTAATAAGAACCACATGAGAATCGCAATGAGAATCGCAACAAGAATCCCCCAGTGCAGACGTGATCCTTCTGTTAAAGAAGAGAGCCATTCAGATGCTAACGATGCACTTGGCTGAATATCATATGATTTTTCATTCGCTTCATGTAAAAAACGTTTAATGAGGTCATATGTCACATACAGTGCAATATAGTTCATCATAATGGTTACAATAACTTCATTTACTTTAAATTTCCCTTTTAAGTACCCTGGAATAAAGCCCCATAAACCACCAACGATTGCTGCAATTAAAATAGATAGCGGAATATGTAAGAACGCTGGTAATGACACTGCATAGCCGAACCAAACTGCTGCAAGCCATCCGACTAACAATTGACCCTCTACTCCGATATTAAATAGTCCTGTACGGAATGCAAAGGCAACGGAAAGACCAGCTAACACAAGAGGAATCATCGTACGAAGTGTTTCACCTATAGCTTGCGGATTTCCAACCATTCCTTCCCACAATGCTGCATATCCAACAATCGGATCATATCCGCTCACTAGCATAACAATGGCTCCTACAAGCAAACCAAAAAGAACAGATAATACAGGTACTAAAATATGAATCGTTCGCTCCGTTAAAAATTTTTTAGCCATTTGTACTCACCTTCTCTTCCCCTGTTCCACCAGCCATTAAAAGACCTAACTCTTGTTCATTCGTTGCTTTTGCATCAACAATTGCAACAATTCTTCCTTCATAAATAACAGCCACACGGTCACTTACATTTAAAATTTCATCAAGCTCTAAAGATACAAGGAGTACCGCTTTCCCTTTATCCCTTTGCTCAATTAATTTTTTATGAATAAATTCAATTGCCCCTACATCAAGGCCACGGGTTGGCTGTGCTGCAATTAATAAGTCCGGATTGCGATCTACCTCACGAGCAATAATGGCTTTTTGTTGATTCCCACCAGATAGCGCCCGAACCAATGTATATTCACTCGGTGTACGCACATCAAACTGTGCAATAAGCTCTTTCGCCTTTTTCGTAATAGTATTAAAATTTAAAATTCCTTTTTTCGAAAACGGATTTTTATAATATGTTTGTAAAACAATATTATCTCTTACGGAAAAATCAAGGACGAGTCCATGTTTATGACGGTCTTCTGGAATATGACCAATTCCTTCTTCTGTAATCCGTCTCACAGGCCAATTCGTTATCTCTTTCCCATTCATTGCAATAGAACCTGACTCAACTTTTCGTAAACCAGTAATTGCCTCTATTAATTCACTTTGTCCATTCCCATCAATTCCTGCAATACCAACAATTTCTCCTGCACGAACAGTTAAGTCAAGGCCTTTTACAGCAGGTAATTGACGTGCATCACGAACAACAAGATTCGCAATCGAAAGTACATCTTCCTTAGGTTTTGCGTCTAATTTTTCTGTTTTAAAATTCACTTGACGTCCAACCATTCGTTCCGCAAGTTTATGTTCATCTGTATTTGCAACGTCAACTGTACCGATTCCTTTTCCTTTTCGAATAATCGTACAACGATCACAAACTTCCATAATTTCTTTTAATTTATGAGTAATTAGAATAATAGATTTTCCTTCTTGTACAAGTTTTTTCATAATTTGAATCAGTTCATGAATTTCTTGAGGAGTTAATACTGCTGTTGGTTCATCAAATATTAAAATTTCAGCTCCTCGATAAAGCGTTTTTAAAATTTCAACCCGCTGCTGCATTCCAACTGAAATATCTTCAATTTTCGCATACGGGTCTACCGCTAGACCGTATTGTTCAGATAGCTTTTTAATTTCTTGTGCCGCTTCATCAACTGCAATTTTCCCCTTTTTCTTCGGTTCATTTCCAAGAATAATATTCTCTGTAACGGTAAAATTGTGAACAAGCATAAAATGTTGGTGAACCATGCCAATTCCAAAATCATTCGCAACATTAGGGTTTGTAATTTTTACAGGCTTCCCTTTAATTTTAATTTCTCCTTGCTCTGGTTGATACAGTCCAAAAAGAACATTCATTAGCGTTGATTTCCCTGCTCCATTTTCTCCGAGCAAAGCGTGTATTTCTCCCTGTTTTACTTGCAGCGTAATATCATCGTTCGCCACAATGCCTGGGAATACTTTTGTAATATTGTTCATCTCAATTACGTATTCCATTGTGTTCCTCCTTTTAGCAGGGAACAATCCCCCAATTACACTCTATGAAAAATGATTTGATAGATACAAAGGTTAGTTCTAAGAACTAACCTTTGTTATTTCTCTATCATTATTTCGTTAGAGAAGCCTCATATTCTTTGTACTCATCATCAGTTGCAGGTACTTTAATTTCACCAGCTGTAATTTTCTTCTCAAACTCTTCTATTTTTGTTAAGATTTCTGGATTTACTTTTTTCACATTGTCAGTTGTTTTCGCAATACCAATACCATCATCTTTCAAGCCGAATTCTTCTGTTTTACCGCCTTTTAATTTTCCATCTTTTGCTTCTTGTGCTACTTTTGCTACTGCAACGTCAACACGTTTTACCATAGATGTTAACGTTACATTTTCAGGCATACCTTCTTGATTTTGGTCACGGTCAACACCAATTACCCAAACATTTTCACCTTTTTTCTTACGGTTTTTCGCTTCTGTAAATACGCCATTACCAGTTGCACCAGATGCGTGATAAATTACGTCAACACCTTGACCATACATTGCTGATGCTAATACAGATCCTTTTTCTGGTTTATCAAATGCATCTGCATATTGTGAAACGATTTCAATGTTTGGATTTACTGCTTTCGCTCCAGCTTTAAATCCTGATTCAAACTTGTTAATTAATGGACTCTTTACTCCGCCGACAAAGCCCACTTTATTAGATTTTGTCGTCATTGCCGCCGCAACCCCAACAAGGAAAGATCCTTCATGGTCTTTAAATGTAATACTTGTTACATTTGGTTTTTCCACAACAGTGTCTACAATTGCAAATTGTTGTTTCGGATATTGATCTGCTACTTTTTCAATAGAGTCTTCCATTAAATATCCAATACCAAATGTTACATTATAATTTCCTTTCGCAAACTTTGTTAAGTTTGGAATATAGTCTGAGTCTTTACTTGATTGAAGGTAACGATAGCCTTCATTCTTTTTCAAATCATTATCTTTACCGAACTTTGTTAACCCTTCCCACGCTGATTGGTTAAACGATTTATCATCAACCCCACCAACATCGGTAACCATACCCACTTTAAAACCTTTACTATCTTTCTTGTCACTACTTGCTTTGTCTGAGTTACCACATGCCCCCAACACTGTACTTGCTGCTAACGTTAATGATAATAAAAGACCTGCTTTTTTCTTCATACTAGAAACCCCTCCTAAAATGATGTATATCTCTATTTATTATTTATGCTGCTGTCCCTTCCTTTTTGCTGTCACCTCCCTAAAAAGAAGCCGATTTACATACGTTTTCGTAATACATGGAAGCTAAATTTATCTGCTCTAAAATAATTAATAGAATACAAAATTGGTTCATCATTTTGATCGTAATGCATTTGTTTTAAAATCAGTAATGCTGTTTCTGGTTCACACTGTAAGATTGGTGATATTTTCGGATGATATCCCATCGGTTCAATATGAGCAACTGCATATGTGACGCGCTTATGCGTGTTATTATGTATAACAGTAAGCAACGACTCTTCATTATAATCTGATAAATCCGGCAATATTTCTTTTGATAATTTATCAACACAGTATACAACAGGTTCCCCATCTGCTGTACGAACACGCTCAATCATGACTGCTTCAAAACCTTCTTCATTATGAAACTTTTCTTTTTCTTCTTCTGTTAAACTTGTAGTAGATGATGATAAAAAAATAGTCCCCGGTGTTTTTCCAACGCTAGCAATCATATCGGTAATACTGGAAAGTTGTTCGATTCCAGAAGAGAACAACGGCTTTGCATTCACAAACGTTCCTACGCCATGTCTACGAATGACAACATTTTCTTCTTCCAAAATACGGAGCGCTTCACGCAAAGTTGCTCTACTTACACCTAGTTCCTTTGCTAAATCAAACTCAGAAGGTAACTTTTGCTTTTCTTTATATGCGCCACTTTTGATTTTCTCTTTAATATGATCGATCACTCGCAAATATAAATGTCGACTATCAGATTTAACCGACATAAGACTCCCCCCCATTCAATTATTCGACCTCTGATGTAAGACTTCTTTTCTCTTTTTTCTTCCGATGCTATAATTTGTCGAATAAATATTAATAGTTTTTTAAGACGAAATTTTCCATCTTTATTATATAAAAAAAACTTTGTACCATAAACATTCCTCAGCTAGAGAAAAAGTTCGGCACAAAGATTCCTCTTACATCCTTTGTTACACACTTTTCCCCTCATAGTCTAGCAATTTATGGTTGCTAGGTAGAAACTTATGGACCTTATTTCCAAGATTATATGAGGCGGTGATTCTTTTCGAAGTAATCTTACCACTTGCCCTCATATGTGTCAACAAAATTCAACATTTTTCCACAGTAAATATCGAACATTTAACAAAGCGAAATTAAAAGCATTCGTATTCTAGAGAACCTACCAAAATGTAAGCCTTTTCTTTTTCGCTATGTATAGTATATAACAAAAACACTATATAAAAAAGCCTAATTGTAAACAATTAGGCTTTTTTTATTAAGAACTCTGTTCTTGTATATCTTTAATTAACACTTCACGCGGTTTGCTTCCTTCATACGGTCCAACAACACCATTCATTTCCATCGCATCAATCAGACGTGCTGCACGCGTGTATCCCACTCTAAATCGTCGTTGTAACATCGAAACAGAAGCTGTTTGCATTTCGACAACAAGCTGTACTGCTTCGTCATATAATTCATCTTCCACTTCTTGTTTTGTTTCTGGTACATCTTGCGGAATCATATCTTCTTGATATTGCGCTTTTTGTTGTCCAATCACATACTCTACAACTCTTTCCACTTCATCATCTGATAAAAACGCGCCTTGTACACGCACTGGTTTTGACGCACCAATCGGTATAAAGAGCATATCTCCTCTTCCTAACAATTTCTCTGCGCCGCCGCTATCAAGAATCGTACGGGAATCTGTTTGAGAAGACACAGCGAAAGCAATACGTGATGGAATATTCGCTTTAATAACCCCGGTGATAACATCAACCGATGGACGCTGCGTTGCAATGATTAAATGAATGCCCGCAGCACGAGCCATCTGTGCTAACCGCATAATTGCATCTTCGACATCCGAAGACGCGACCATCATTAAATCAGCCAACTCGTCCACAATTACAACGATATATGGAAGTTCTTGTTGCTTCGCTTCTGATTGCTCATTATGATGTCTAATATACTCATTATAGCCTTCGATATTACGCGTTCCACTATGTGCAAACAATTCATAGCGACGTTCCATCTCACTAACAACTTTTTTCAAAGCTTGTGAAGCTTTCTTCGGATCTGTCACTACAGGTGTTAATAAATGCGGAACACCATTGTATACATTTAACTCTACCATCTTTGGATCAATCATCATTAACTTTACTTCGTGCGGTTTAGCACGCATTAAAATACTAACGATAATCCCATTAATACATACACTTTTTCCGCTACCAGTCGCTCCAGCCACCAATAAATGCGGCATCTTATTTAAACGGGCTAAGACAGCTTCACCTGTAATATCACGCCCAAGACCGATTAATAATTTTTCCTCTGGATGATTATTCGCCTTTGAATCTAGCACCTCTCTAAGTGTAACTACCGAAACTTCTGAATTTGGAACCTCAATTCCTACGGCTGATTTCCCGGGAATCGGCGCTTCAATTCGAATATCTTTCGCTGCTAAAGCAAGCGCTAAATCATCACTTAAACTAACAATTTTACTCACTTTCACACCCATATCAGGATACACTTCATACTTTGTAACTGCGGGCCCTTTATGTACTTTCGTTACTTTTGCTTTCACTCCAAAACTTTGGAAAGTTCGTTCAAGCTTACGAGCATTCTCATAGATTTTTTCATTTTCATTTGTCACTTGCTTATTCTTTGGAAACTTCAATATATCGATAGCAGGAAGTTCATAATCTTTATTTTCTACATTTGAAAATTGCATCGGCGGCGCTTTTGCATCTCCTTCTAACGATTCAACAATCTTCTCGCCGCGTTTCTTTTTCGGTTTTTCTTCGGGTGTATTTTGCACTTCCTCAACATCTGGAATAGGATGATCCATTCCTACTTCTTTCGGCAAATCCTGTTCTTCATGAATCGGATAATTCTCTGAGAAATTCGAAATAATTGGCGGGTCAATACTAATTTCTTCTATAGGCTCCGCAATCTCTTCTTGGGATTCAGAACTCTCATTTCTCGTACGTCTTTCTCTCTTTTTCTTTTCGGTTTGTTCAGCTACACGCTTCGATCTCCAATCTTTATAATCTCCTTGCATCACCTGAAATTGACTTCTTACCATTCTCCCTACCGGAGCTAATATTTCACCAATATGCTTATTTGTAATGCAGAGTATACCAAGAATGACAAGAATAATTCCAATGAGATAAGCTCCTACTTCATCAAATAAGAAATAGCATGTTGCAAACATTAGAGCCCCGAACATACCGCCACCTAAATGAATTGTGCCTGGACTCTTTTTCATCTCAAGAAAGAACAAGTCTTTTGTACTAACAATGACAGATGTATTTTCTACCGCTCCGTCTTTTGTAAGCAGATTAAATAATGTAATGTGACTAAACATTAATATCGCTAATACAATTAAATAAACACCGATTAGTCGTTTATGAAGAAGGTTGGGCCATCCACGCCTAATGACAAACGCAATGGATAACGCAATCACTCCTAATACACCAATTATGTACCATTCACCAAAGAAAAAGCGAAAAAATAACACAAACGATTTCCCTACAATACCTAGTTGTAAAATTGTAATGATTGAAAGTGCAAAAAGAGTCAATCCGACGATTTCGTAATACAAAGTTGGTTTTATCGTACGTCTTGCCTTTGATTTCGTCCCTCTTTGCTTTTGTTTTGCCATTTTTTCACCCCGTGTTCTAAAAATTAAATGTAACTGTTCGTCTGCTATTTTGTAACAATAACACTTTTATAAAAATAAAGAAGATAGGTACAAACTGTTACCTTCCGTAAAAGCACGACTTGTTCAACCAATAGTAAACGAAAAATAGAGAAAGTTTCTCTTTTATTTAGGTCTTTTTCTCTTCTATTTTTTACACTTCTTGTAAAATGCTACATAAACAGAAGAAAGCAGCCTATTCATGGCTGCTCAACCGTCTTGTTTTTTATATTATACCATAGCTTTTAGACAAAATCCTGCTTTTTACGAAATGGATATTCTCTGTCCTGGCTCATATTGTAAGTAGTGATCTGGATTTGTGCTTAGCAGGCGCACAATCGAATACGATTGATCTTTTTCTAAGTTCACTACCATTTCTACACCACTTACATGAATAACTTTTTGCCCTTCATTTTGCGAATAATCTGATGGATAAATGAGATGTTCCGGCATCATTGTGTATAAAATCATTGTAACAACTTCCCATCTTGATTTTTTCCTGTCGCTCTCATATCGATCAATTCATTCAATTTTTGAATCGCATCTCCTATTCCTCCCACATCATCGATTAAGCCGTATTTCACCGCATCGCCACCAATTACATTCGTTCCGATGTCACGTGTTAAATTTCCTTTTGCAAACATAAGCTCCTTAAAACGATCTTCTGTCACTTTAGAATGCTTTGTTACAAATCGAATGACACGTTCTTGCATTTTATCCAAATACTCAAATGTTTGCGGTACACCAATGACAAGCCCTGTTAAACGAATTGGATGAATCGTCATCGTTGCTGTTTCCGCAATATACGAATAATCTGTCGACACAGCAATTGGGACGCCAATGGAATGGCCGCCACCTAATACAAGAGATACTGTCGGTTTTGAAAGCGACGCTACCATTTCAGAAATAGCTAGTCCCGCTTCAACGTCTCCACCGACTGTGTTCAGTATTAATAATAACCCTTCGATTTTCGGATTTTGTTCGATTGCGACGATTTGCGGAATGATATGTTCATATTTCGTCGTCTTATTTTGTGGTGGCAATTGAACATGCCCTTCTACTTGCCCTACAATTGTCAAACAATGAATTTTAGACTCATTCATTTGCGGCACGTTCGTTTGACCTAGCTGTTGAATCTTCTCTATTACTGATGCTTCTTTTGCATCTCCTTTTGGTTCAGCTTCTGTTTCTTCATTTGTATAACGTTCACGCTCTGTCATATCGCATCCCCTTTCACTCGTATATACCTATTATTTCTTAAGTTGTAAATTTCATTCGAAAGGGATGAAAAAGAAAAAAGTCACCAGTAAAGGTGACCTTTTACACTTCCATAATAATCGGTAAAATCATTGGCTTTCTTTTCGTTTCTTCATATAAGAATTGCCCTAATAGTTCGCGAATATTTTGCTTCAACATAGACCATTCAATCGAATATTCTTTAATAGACTGTTCTACAATTGTACGTACAATGTCTGTAGATCTTTCAATTAATGCCTCTGATTCACGAACATAGACAAATCCGCGTGAAATAATTTCTGGGCCAGAGATTATTTTTTTCTCTTCTTTTCCAAGCGTTACTACAACAACTAAAATCCCATCTTGTGATAACATTTTTCGATCGCGCAGAACGATATTCCCAACATCTCCTACGCCTAATCCATCAATAAGAACATTACCTGCTTGTACTTTGCCAGCTGGTTTTGCCTCCTCATCTTCAAAAACAATTACATCACCTTTATCGACGATGAAAATATTTTCTCTTGCAATACCTACATCTTCAGCTAAATATGCATGCGCTTTTTGCATACGGAATTCACCATGTACGGGTATAAAATATTGCGGTTTCATTAAATTTAACATTAATTTTAATTCTTCTTGACTACCATGACCGGAAACGTGTACTTTTCTTTCGCCATAATAGACAACTTCTGCACCAGCTCTAAATAATAAATCGATAATTTTGGATACCGATACTTCATTACCGGGAATTGGAGATGCTGCGATAATAACTGTATCTCCCTTGCGAATGGAAATTTGTTTATGAGATTGCTTTGCCATTCTTGAAAGGGCTGCCATCGGTTCACCTTGACTACCTGTTGTTAAAATTGCCACCTTCTTCTCTGGGAAGTTATCTATTTCTTGCAATGAAATAACCATGCCATCCGGCACATCTAAATACCCAAGACGTCTTGCAATATCTACTACTTTCACCATGCTACGGCCAACAACCGCTACTTTACGTCCTGTTTCAGCTGCTGCATCAAAAACTTGCTGAATACGGTGAACATTGGATGCAAAAGAAGCAACAATGATGCGTCCTTCTGCGCCATAAAAAACTTTTGATATTTCGATACCAACTTCTTTTTCAGAACCTGTGTAACCAGGACGTTCCGCATTCGTACTATCAGATAATAAGCAGAGTACACCTTCATTTCCGATTTTCGCCATCTTTCCAAGATCTGCTCCGCTATTACCAATCGGTGTTTGATCAAACTTAAAATCTCCTGTATATACAATTGCACCTTTTGATGTATGGAAGCATACACCAACAGAATCAGGAATACTGTGCGTTGTTCCAAAGAACGAAACCGTTGTCGTATTAAATTCAACTTCCGAATTTGAATCAATTGTTTTTAAATCTACACGACCAAGCATTCCTGCTTCATTCAACTTTTCTTGAATTAATCCTACCGTTAACTTTGTTGCATATACCGGAATGGAGAGCTTACGCATTACATAAACAATTCCACCAATATGGTCTTCATGACCGTGTGTAATAAATAAACCTTTTACTCGCTCTTGATTTTCTATTAAATATGTAATATCAGGGATTACGATATCAATTCCAAACATCTCATCTCCTGGAAACATTAAGCCTGCATCAACGATAAAAATTTCGGAATCAATTTCGACGCAGTACATATTTTTTCCGATTTCACCTACTCCACCAAGAGCAAATACCTTTACAGAATCAATCTCTTTTCTCTTCATGTTGTTGCCTGGTTTAAAAATCTTGTAAACACTGATTTCACTAAAATTGTAGAGACACCAGGGAAACTCTACAACCACCATATATTCACCGTCCAAGACGAATGTCCTTACCGTTATGCGATATCATGTTCTCTTTCATTTTTTAAACCAGGTTTCACCTCTCTTTCATTTATATAAATCAAATATCTTATGCAATATCATATAAAAATGCCGTTAAATTGTATTTTTTTCCACTTTTGCTAAGCATACCCGTACTAAGCTACTTAGCCATATTATAACTGATATAAGAATTGGAACACAAGTTAAATCGTGAGAAAGAGAAGAAAGCATATAAAGTGAAACTTTAATCCGTGGGGTTTTCTTCATCCCCCACGGATTATGAGCCCACACCAATCGGGCTGTTACGGGCAGCCCTACTCCCACCTATCTTCCTTGCTTTTCTCTGCATCTTGAGGTGGGAGTCTTACTGCCCTAAAATAGCGGGATAAAGAGAATAAAAAAGAAAGGGAGCGTTTACATGGATTATCTCATTTTTAAATCATCTCCAAATAAAAAGATACGAGATGGAATTCTTCAATTACACGAAACAATTTTTAACCATTCCAATGACTTAATAAAACAAATGCAAAATAAACCAAAGTTACTCATTAATTTAGCTATGCACAATCAACAAGTGTTCGGTTATAAAATCGAATATGAGCTAAATGACGAAACGTTTTATAGTTGGTTAGGTGGCGTTGCTAATCATTATAGAAATCAAGGGATTGGCTCTCAGTTAATGAAAGCTCAACATCAGTTATTAAAAGAAAAGAGGTATTCTATCGTTCAGACGAAAACGAAAAATAAATGGCGTAATATGCTCATTCTCAATATTAAAAGTGGCTTTGATATTATAGGGACATATACCGATGAGACAGGGGAACCGAAAATTATGCTTCAGAAACTTTTATTATAAGTGTAATTTTTCCTCAAAATAAAAATGACCTAGCTGAAAACTAGGTCATTTTTATTAACGCGGGATTGATTGTATCACTTCTTGTAAAGTTACTCGTTCTTCTTCTGTTAGTGGAAGAAGTGGTAAACGCACAGAGCCTACATCTAAGCCAACCATTTGTAACGCTGTTTTTACTGGTGTTGGGCTCGGTGCCATAAATAATGAATCCGTTACTCTTACAAGTAATTGATGTAATGTTTGTGCTTTTTTAAAATCTCCTGATTGGAATGCTGAAATCATTTCTTGCATTTCTTTTCCAATCACATGAGAAGCAACAGATACAATACCTTTCGCTCCAACTGCCATAGCTGGTAACGTTAAACCGTCATCACCGCTGTATACAGCAAAATCGTCCGCTGTTTTTTCAATAATTTCTGTCATTGTTAATACATCGCCGCCCGCATCTTTAATTGCAACGATGTTTGGAATTTTTGATAAACGAACAACTGTATCAACAGAAATTTGAACAATAGATCGCCCCGGAACATTATATAGCATAACCGGAAGTTCAGTGCTCTCAGCAATCGCTTTAAAATGCTGATACATTCCTTCTTGACTTGGTTTATTATAATACGGCGCCACTAACATCACTGCATCGACACCAACTTCTGTCGCTTTTTTTGTTAGCTCAATAGAAGCATGTGTATTATTGCTACCTGTTCCAGCGATTACGGGTACCCTTTTATCGACAACAGATACGACATGGCGATATAACGCTACTTTTTCTTCTGATGATAATGTAGGTGACTCTCCAGTCGTTCCTCCTACCACGATTGTAGTTGTACCGTTATCTATTAAATAATTTACCAATTTCGTTGTCTTTGCAAAATCGATATTTCCGTTTTTATCAAACGGCGTTACCATCGCGGTTGCAATTGTCCCAAAATCTATCATGGTCTCACTCCTTATTGTTGTTCCAGTTGCTTTTCTTTAGAAAGCTCAAATGCACTATGTAATGCATTTACAGCCTCTACTAAATCTGTCTCTTTCACAAGCACCCAAATCGTCGTATGGCTATCTGCAGATTGTAAAATTTGAATACCTTTTTCTGCTAATGCAGTAACAATTTTAGCAGTAACCCCTGGAATGCCAGCCATTCCAGCTCCAACAATGGATACCTTTGCACAATGTTCCGTTACGATTGGTTCATATCCAAGTGTTCTTAATATTTCAATCGCACGACCTGATACATGATCACTCACTGTATACGCCACACCTGTTGGTGAAATATTAATTAAATCAACACTAATTCCTTCACTCGCCATCTCCTTGAACACTTGTTGCTGTAAGTCATATGCTCCATCTTTCGCAAGCACTTTAATTTGTGTCACATTCGATACGTGAGCAATCCCAGTAACAGGACGTTCCTCTACATCGCGCCCTTTCGTAGCACCATCATATGCTGCAATAAGCGTACCTTCGCTATCAGAGTACGTAGAACGTACGCGAAGCGGCACTTTCGCATGCATGGCAATTTCAACGGCGCGCGGATGAACAACTTTTGCCCCTTGATATGCCATATTACAAATTTCATTGTATGTTACAGTTTGAAGATGACGTGCATCTTTTACAATACGTGGATCTGCCGTCATTACACCTTCTACATCTGTAAATATATCTATATATTCCGCATGAAGTGCAACACCTAATGCGGAAGCTGATGTATCACTGCCTCCGCGTCCAAGCGTTGTCGTATCTCCAGCTTTCGTTTGACCTTGAAATCCTGTAACGACAATAACATCTACATTTTGTAACTCTTCATGTATACGATCGCAATTCATTTCAATAATTTTTGCATTCGTAAAGTCATCATTCGTTACAAAACCAGCTTGTGCACCATTTAGCGCTGCTGCTTTTATTCCGTTTTCATTTAGCATATTTGAGAAGACGACAGCTGAGATTACTTCTCCACATGATAATAATAAATCTTGCTCACGTTTTGAAATACTACATTTCTCTTGATTCACAAGATTTAATAATGTATCTGTCGCATATGGCTCGCCTTTTCGTCCCATTGCTGATACAACTGTAACTACTTTATAGCCAGCATCTAATGATTTTTTAATATGGTGAAGCGCATGCTTACGTCCATTTTCATCACGTACAGATGTCCCACCAAATTTTTGAACAATAATTTTCATCTTTGCACCTTCTCTTAGCCGTTTACACTAATTGTAATTTGATTAATCGTTCTGCAATTTGAACAGAGTTCCATGCAGCACCTTTTAATAAGTTATCAGATACGACCCAAAGATGGAATCCTTTTTCGTTATTTAAATCTTTACGAATGCGTCCAACGAATACTTCGTTTTTACCAACTGCAGTAGATGGCATTGGATATAGCTGTTCTGCTGGATCATCTTGTAATACTACACCTTCTGCACTTGCAAGTAGGTTCTTCAAGTCTTCTACTGTTACACCTTCTTGATCTACTTCTATATAAACAGACTCAGAATGACCTGATACAACAGGTAAACGGACACATGTTGCAGCAACTTCTAACTCAGGCATATGCATGATTTTTTTCGTTTCATTAATCATTTTCATTTCTTCAAATGTAAATCCATTATCTTCAAACTTGTCGATTTGTGGGATTGCGTTAAAAGCAATTTGGAAATGTTTTTTATCACCTGATACAGGTAAAACATTCGCTTTTACTTCTTCACCATTTAAAATCGCTTGTGATTGTTCATGAAGTTCTTGAATTGCAGCCGCACCTGCTCCAGATACAGCTTGGTATGTGGAAACGATTACTCGTTTTAATCCAAACTGCTGACGAATCGGCTCAAGAGCAACTACCATCTGAATTGTAGAACAGTTTGGATTTGCAATAATACCATTATGTTCTTTTAAGTCATTTTCATTTACTTCTGGTACAACAAGCGGCACATTTTCTGCCATACGGAATGCACTTGTATTATCAACAACGATCGCACCGCGTTTTGCTGCTTCTGGTGCAAATTGTTTCGATACAGATCCACCAGCACTAAAGAGTGCAATATCCACTCCCTCAAAACTTTCAGGAGTTGCTTCTTGAACGATGAATTCTTCTCCTTTAAATACAAGCTTCTTACCTGCAGATCGTTTCGATGAAAGTAACGTTAACTTTCCGATTGGAAAATCTCGTTTCTCTAAAGTATTTAACATTTGTTCACCAACTGCGCCGGTTGCTCCAACTACAGCGACATGAAAAGTTCTTTGCTTTTCCATCACTATGCCCCTTTCTAGATACCAATCCTTCTATACTTAGAATTAGAAGGAGCATAATCTCCTTCTAATCTTAATAACGTTAATTTTATCATATTCTGCAATAAGAATGATGGTTTCCGAAAAAATTGTCTGTTTTTTTTCGTTTTTTAATTCATATATCTGAATTTTTCCACAACAACCGGTTGTAATTGCTTCCCTTCTAACGCTTCTAGTACTGTATTTTCAAGCAATTCCATCCGAGCTACCATTGAATTTGGTTTTTTCTCTGGCGCATCTTGCCCAAATGGTACGAAGTATATATTTTTTGTTGCCATTAGGCGCATGAGATTAACGCCATTTAATCCAAGAGCATCATTTGTAGATACAGCTAACACAACAGGCTTTCCATTTCTAAGAGTAGCTTTCGCTGCCATTAAGACTGGTGAATCTGTCATCGCATTTGCAAATTTACTCATTGAGTTCCCTGTTAACGGAGCGATTACCATACAGTCTAGTGGAATCTTCGGACCAAGTGGTTCCGCTCCAACAATTGTATTGATTACTTTATGTCCTGTTATTTCTTCAATTTTATCAATCCACTCTGCTCCTTCGCCAAATCTAGTATTAGTTGATTGTACAGTATAGGAAACAACCGGTCTTACTTCGGCTCCTTCTGCAACTAACTTTTCTAAATGTGGCATCACTTCTTCATACGTACAGTGAGAGCCTGTGAATCCAAAGCCAATTCGTTTTCCTTTCAAGTTCATTTTTCATTCTCCTCTCTGGCCATCATATCTGCTTTTAATAACTGAGAAAGAACATTCGCCAAAATTTGCCCAGCTGTTTTTGGAGCAACAATTCCTGGAAGACCAGGTGCTAATAATGCCTTCACACCTCGTTTCTCTGCATAACGAAAATCCGTTCCGCCCGGCTTCGAAGCTAAATCGATAATTAATGTATGTGCTGGCATACGGGAAATCACACTAGCTGTTACAATAAGATGTGGAACTGTATTAATGACAATGTCAACATTCTTTACTTCCTTCCCAATATCTTGCATATAAAAAGGAGAAAACTGCATTTCTGTAATGCGAGCAATATGTTCTGAACGCCTTGCACCAACTTTGACATGTGCTCCTAATGATTGAAACGCTCTTGCGACACTCATTCCCGTTCGACCAAATCCTAAAACCATAACATTCGATCCGTGAATCGTATAATCTGTATGCTGAATAACCATCATTAAGGTACCTTCTACTGTCGGAATAGAATTATAAATAGCCACATCATCACGATCAAATAATTTTACAAGCTTTCGATTGGTAGTAGCTACAAGATTCTCCAAGTACGGCGTACCGATTCCTGAATATATAGTAAAATTTTCTGGTGTTTTTTCAACCTGTTCCTTAGTGATTGAAACTTTTTCATTAGAAAAGATCGTATCTACTTCTCCTTTTGCATTCGTTCCTGCTACCGGTAAAATAATCGCATCTAAAGAAGTGAAATCTAGATTTTGCATAGTCTCTTTTGCTGCCCCAGTAAAGCCATGATCTAATTGATCAAATCCTATTAATGAAAGTTTCGCATCAAGTTCGACCAACTTGCGAATTACCTCTAGCTGTCTTGCATCTCCTCCTATGACAGCAATGTGCATCTCAGTCAACATTCTCTAATTCACCTTCTTTTTCTTTCATTTATAAGAAAAATGCCTATTTTTTCTTTTTTCTCCACATCATATGTACCGTACGAGTTAGAGGTGATTGAAAAACAGAAAGCATCCGTGAATAGTTTCTACAGTGCATCTACAACCCCCTTACACCAACTATACTTGTATCCCGCTATTTTAGGACAGTAACAGCCCGATTGGTGAGGATTCATAATCAGTGGGGAATGAAGCTCTCCCACTGTTTAAAATTTCACTTTATCGCTAAACTTCTATCATCTTTCTACTAAATTGTGAAGAAATAAAAAAAGATAACCAAATTGGCTATCTTTTACTTTGATTTCGGATGATTTGCTAAATCAAAAATAATCATATCGTGGCCTACCTTCTTAATTCTACTCCATTCTACTCTAACTTCCTGTTGCTCTCTTTTAAAACCACCCCACTTTCCAACAGGAATAATGAGAGCTTGAATCTTTCCATCTTTCTCATTAATTTCTAAATCCGCATGCCCTAATACTCCCATCTTCTCTGCTCGTTCTAAGTCGACAATTTCTTTTCCGCTTAATTCACTTAACCGCATCATTCTCTCCTCCTTCAATTTCTGTAAAATACCGTTCTATAATAAGTACCCTATTCTATATATGTACAAAAAATAACAGAAATTTGATTGCCGCAAAACAAAAAACTGTATCTCGCATTCACGAGATACAGTTTTTTTGTTTATTTCATGCTTTTCGGTAACTCACCATTTGGACTAATTAGCGCTGCTGAAAATTCATTTGTGAATATATCACGAATCAATGCATCAACATTTGGTTTTGTCACGTTGTTAATGCTTTCGATAATTTCATCAAGAGAGCGATGTTTTCTGAGAAGCAATTCATTTTTACCATTACGACTCATACGACTATTCGTACTCTCTAAACTTAACATTAAATTCCCTTTTAGCTGCTCTTTACTATTCACAAGTTCTTTTTCTGTAATACCTGTATTTTTCAATGTGTCTAATGTTTCTTGTATTGTATCATACAATGTATCTAATTGTTGACTTCCTGTACCACCATAAATCGTTAGCATTCCTGTATCCTCGTAAGAAGAATGATAGGAGAATACAGAGTACGCTAGACCGCGTTGTTCCCGTACTTCTTGGAATAAGCGGCTGCTCATGCTACCACCTAAAATATTATTGAGTACGATCAAGTTATAAATATCGTCATGCCCCATTTGTAATCCTTTAAATCCTAAACATAAATGCGCTTGTTCTGTTTCCTTCTTGCGAGCGACTTTATTGAAATGGAAAATTGGGCTATGTACTTGCTCACGATTTGTTGTTCCCTCATAATTACCAAAGTATTGTTCTACCGTTTGTACAAACGTTTCATCAATATTTCCAGCAATTGATACAACAACATTTTCAGGTGTGTAATGATCTTTAATGTATTGTCGCAACGTGTCTCCTGTAAATGTTTCAAGCGTTTCTTCAGTTCCCAAAATTGGATATCCAAGTGGATGTGTTTCGTATGTTGCTTTCGTTAATATGTCATGTACAATATCATCTGGTGTATCTTCGTACATTTTAATTTCTTCAAATACAACCTTCTTCTCTTTTTTCAATTCAGTCTCATCAAATGTTGAGTTAAAGAACATATCCGCTAACACATCAAGCGCATATTTTGCGTGCTCATCAAGCACTTTTGCATAATAGCACGTGTATTCTTTTGATGTAAATGCATTTACTTGACCGCCGATACTGTCAAATGATTCCGCAATCTCTTTCGCGCTACGTGTCTTTGTACCTTTAAAAAACATGTGCTCCAAAAAGTGTGAAACCCCATTATTTTTCTCATTTTCATTTCTAGAACCTGCATGGATCCATATCCCAATTGCAACTGAACGCACAGTAGGTATATTCTCCATAACAATTCTTACACCATTCTTACAAGTATATTTTTTAATCAAAAAAACTTCCTCCTAATGCCAGTTTCTCTAAATAATCGCTATTATTTAATGATAACAAGTTTGCACATGAATGTCATGCAAATGTATTTAATCAATCCGTTTTTCATCCATTAATTCTGAAATATTTCCAAGCTTATATCCCTTGTTTTTCATTTGTCTAATCATCGAATCAAGTGCTTCCGCTGTCGAAGATGTAGGATGCATTAACACGATAGCACCTGGATGTATTTTCCGCATCACTCTTTGCAAAAGTACATCTGCCTCTGGTCGTTTCCAATCAATCGTATCAACTGTCCACATAATCGTCCCCATCTTTAAATCATCGGCCATCTTTACAACTTCATCGCGGAAACTTCCACTTGGCGGCGCAAACCATCGAACTTTTTGATTGGTCGTTGCTTCAATAATTTGATTTGTTTTTTGTAATTGTTCTTTTATTTGAGGTGTGGACAACGTTTTCATATCAGGATGCGTATACGAATGATTTCCTATCTCTTGCTTTTCATCTACAATCATTTTCGCAAACCTTACATTCTCTTTCACCCAGCGTCCTTCCAAAAAGAAAGTTGCCTTAACATTGTGCTTTTTCAACGTTTCTAATATGCGCGGTAAATATTCATTTCCCCAAGCTACATTGATTGTTAACCCAATCATTTTTTTCTGTGGATGACCACGATAAATAGGAGCAGGGGCTAAGTCTTCTAAATGAATAGTAGGTGATATTTCTCGAAATACGAGTTGTTTTTCATTAAATTTTTGCAATTTCTTCATATTCTTATAGGATGCTTCTACATCCACTTCTTTGCCATTATACCCTGGTGTTGCTTTCCAAATTTTATCAATCACTGCATTTTGCGGAGCAATAAAATATTGTTTAGCTTGCTTTTGAATTTCGGCATACAACTCATCATTGGCAAACACTGAGGATGAAAATAGCCCGGTACAAAATAAGAATGCTGCTAGATATATAAATATACGAGTTTTCATATAAACCCTCCCATTAACTATGCAAAAAGAGCCATATATTCTCTTCTTATCTTTGTTAATTTGAGCGTTATTATAAAAACTATACCTTGCTACATATAAAAATCTATATTATGTATATTTTTTTATATAACAAAAAAAGCCAGAAATCTGGCTTTTTTCTTCATTTTTATTCTTGTGTCGCTTCTTCTTTTGCTGCCTCTTTTTCTTGCTCTTCTTTTAGCAATACTTTTCTAGATAAGTTTACACGACCTTGCTTATCAATCTCGATTACTTTCACTGAAATTTCATCACCGATTTTCACAACGTCTTCCACTTTACCTACACGCTCAAGAGCCAGTTCAGAAATATGAACAAGACCATCTTTACCGCTGAACAATTCTACGAATGCACCGAATTTTTCAATACGTTTTACTTTTCCTAAGTAGATTTCTCCTACTTGCACTTCGCGAACGATATCTTCGATGATTTTCTTCGCTTTCTCATTCATCTGTTGGTTAATTGAAGAAATAAAGACTGTACCGTCTTGTTCAATATCAATCTTCACGCCTGTTTCTTCAATAATTTTGTTAATTTGTTTACCGCTTGGCCCGATAACATCACGGATTTTATCCGGATTAATTGCCATCGTAATAATTTTCGGAGCATATTCAGATAGCTCTTTACGAGGTGCAGCAATAACAGATAACATATGATCCAGAATGTGCATACGTCCAATCTTAGCTTGTTGTAATGCTTCTTCTAAGATTTCACGAGAGAGGCCATCGATTTTAATGTCCATTTGCAGAGCAGTTACACCTTTTGCTGTACCTGCCACTTTAAAGTCCATATCACCTAAATGGTCTTCCATACCTTGAATATCTGTTAAAATTGTATAATGCTCACCAGATTTCACAAGTCCCATTGCGATACCAGCAACTGGCGCTTTAAGTGGTACACCCGCATCCATCATTGCTAACGTACTACCGCAAATACTTGCTTGTGAAGTAGAACCATTAGATTCTAAAACTTCAGATACAAGACGTACTGTATATGGGAAATCTTTTTCAGATGGAATTACCGGTTCAAGAGCACGTTCTCCTAATGCTCCATGACCGATTTCACGGCGACCTGGTCCACGCATCGGTCTTGTTTCACCAACACTGAAAGAAGGGAAATTGTAATGATGCATAAAACGTTTCGATTCTTCTACACCAAGACCATCTAAAATTTGCACATCGCCTAATGCACCTAACGTACAAATACTTAATGCTTGTGTTTGTCCACGTGTAAATAGACCAGAACCGTGTGTACGAGGTAAAATGCCAACCTCTGACGCTAAAGGACGAATTTCATCACTCTTACGTCCATCTGGGCGAACTTTTTCAACGGTAATAAGACGACGTACTTCTTCTTTGACAATTTTGTATAAAATCTCACTTACTTGTCCTAATACTTCCGCCTCAACTTCTTGCTCTTCATAATGAGCAATGACACGTTGTTTTACTTCGTTAATTGCATCTTCACGCGCATGCTTTTCATGTACTTGAATTGCAGTATGCATATCTTTTTCTGCCATTTCACGTACAGCTTTTTCCAGTTCAGCATCCACTTCATAAAGTTTTACTTCCATTTTTTCTTTCCCGACAGCTTGTACAATTTCTTCTTGGAAAGCAATTAAACGTTTAATCTCTTCATGACCAAACATAATTGCTTCTAACATTGTTTCTTCAGGTACTTGATCAGCTCCTGCTTCTACCATGTTAATCGCGTCTTTTGTACCCGCTACAACAAGGTGAATATCACTTTTCTCTTGTTGTTCTACCGTTGGGTTAATAACAAATTTACCGTCAATGCGGCCTACTGTTGCTCCTGCAATTGGACCTTCAAATGGAATATCTGAAATAGATAATGCCAATGAAGAACCAAGCATAGCTGCCATCTCAGAAGAACAATCTTGATCAACACTCATTACAATGCTGACAACTTGTACTTCATTACGGAAACCATCTGCGAAAAGCGGACGAATTGGTCGGTCAATTAAACGACTTGCTAAAATTGCTTTTTCACTTGGACGTCCTTCACGCTTAATGAAACCACCTGGGATTTTTCCGACTGCATATAAACGCTCTTCATAGTTTACTGTAAGCGGGAAGAAATCTACATCCTTTGCCTCTTTTGATGCAGTTGCTGTAGATAGAACTGCTGTATCGCCATATCTTACTAATACTGCTCCATTCGCTTGTTTTGCAAGCTGACCTGTTTCAATTGTTAGCTGGCGACCAGCTAAATCTATCGAGAAGACTTGCTTTTCTTGACTCATTTAAGTACCCCTCTCAATTTAAAATATTCACTTCTTCTATGTAAATGGATTATATATCAAAATATTCTCCCTTTAGTATTACCGAAAATTAAGTAAGCTATAAAGAGTAGAAGATATATTTTTACCTAACAAAAAAGCGGGAAGATTCCCGCTTTTTTGACTATCGACGTAAGCCAAGCTTTGTGATTAATTCACGGTAACGTGTGATATCGCTATTACGAAGGTAAGTAAGTAAGTTACGACGTTTACCAACCATCTTTAATAGACCACGGCGTGAATGATGATCTTTCTTGTGAGTACGTAAGTGCTCGTTTAGAGTGTTAATTTGCTCTGTTAGGACAGCAATTTGAACCTCTGGAGAACCAGTATCAGTCTCATGAGTTCTAAATTGTGCAATGATTTCATTTTTACGCTCTTGTGTTAAAGCCATCCTATTTCACCTCCTAATAAGTAAACCCCCAATTCCCTAGCATGCGTCGGTGAGTCGCTATGCCAAGCAATGGTTGTCATAAAGTACATAACATAGAATACTACTTTTCATTGGAAAAAGCAAGCACATTCTTTTTTGTCTTAAAATATTCTTGTGCTGTATTTTTATCTTCAGCAATTTGTGCAACTAATTCATCGATGCCATGAAATTTCTTTTCTTCTCGAATACGCATATGCCATTCAACAGTAACAGTCTGATCATAAATATCTTCACTAAATTGGAATACATGTACTTCAATCGATAGCTGGCGCTCATTTTCTTTAAAAGTTGGTTTATATCCAATGTTACATACACCATCATGCCAATTATCATGAACCTTTAATCGCACTGCGTATACTCCAACAGGCGGCAATAAATAGTCACCATTTAAAGCAACATTGGCAGTTGGAAAACCAATTTGACGCCCACGTTTATCACCGTGAACAACTTTTCCTTCTACCGTATAAGGTCTACCTAAAATAGATGGAATTTGTTCCATTTCTCCATTACGAATGAATTTTCGTAACGCTGTAGAACTTACTTTTTCTTCTTGAAATTCAACTTTTTCAATCACGGTTTGTGTAAACTCCCCTCTTGCATGAAATGGCAAAGTCTCCATCGTACCTTTCCCTAAACGTCCATATGAATAATCAAATCCTGCTACTACGTGCTTAACATTTAGCCCAATAACATATTCATCGACAAACTGCTGTGGTAATAATCCGGCGAATGATTCATCAAATTTCACCACATATAGTAGGTCAATACCTAAATCTGCAATTACTTTTTCTTTCAAACTTGGCGGTGTAATATATGCCACATGTGCTTCTTTTTTCCCTAATACAACAGATGGGTGTGGATGAAATGTCATGACCGCACTTTTCCATCCTTTTTCATCCGCTATTTTTTTTGCCGTTTGAATTACACGTTGATGTCCTAAATGAATGCCATCAAAATATCCTAATGCCATTACAGTAGGTGGTAATTCTAGTTTATTTAAATCATGGGGATGAGTTAAATGAATGAGTTTCACGCTTGCGTTCACCTTTTTCTGTAATAATCCTTCTAATACTTCATTATAGCTTTAATTCTTGATTATTCACAAGTACTTTCATTGGCTTTAACATGCCTGGACGTTTTGGATGATGTTCATAAATCGCTAAACAATGATTATTACGGTCAAATACTGTAATAAATGGAGCTTCTGCCTGCAGTTCATTTTTTAAAAACATACCGTTTTTTATTTTTTCTGCTTGGTTCTCGTCTACCACTATTTTTGGAAACTTACTTAACGCTTCATCAATTGAAATAAAAACAGACTCTACTGTTCCATTTTGCATGTTTTCCTCAATTTCTTCAAATGATACGCAATCATGTAGCTGAAATTCTCCTGAAGCCGTTCTAACAAGATCAGACATATGTGCCGGGAATCCTAGTTTTTCACCAATCATAACTGCCAATGTTCTCACATACGTTCCTTTACTACATGTAACACGGAAACGGAATGAAATATTTGCACCTTCAAATGTTTCGCGGTCGTCAAGTAGTGTAAACTCATGAATTGTAATGGTACGAACTGGGCGCTTCACTTCTTGCCCTGCTCTCGCATACTCATATAATTTTTTCCCATTTACCTTTACAGCCGAATACATAGGTGGCACTTGTTCAAGCGTACCTGTCAATTCTGCTAGTACCGTTTCAATCTCCTTTTGTGTAATTGTGCGATTTACATCTTGTTTTTCAACTACTTCACCAGAAGCATCTTCAGTAGTAGTTGAAAATCCTAATGTCACTTCACCTTCATAAGTTTTTGTTTCACTTGTCAAAAATTGTGCAATCTTTGTAGCACGTCCCACACAAATCGGTAACACTCCTGTTACATCTGGATCTAATGTACCTGTGTGACCAATTCGCTTTTCACGTAATATTTTTCGCAACTTAAATACACAATCATGCGAAGTCATTCCTTTTGGTTTATGTAATAATACTACACCTTCCATATGTTCACCTCATTGTTATCCTTTTGCAAAAGTTAAGTAAATATGTTTCACTATGCTTGTCTACTTACATATCTAATATGTAAAACAAACTTTCTATTGAAAAAATGGATAGACAAATGTCTATCCATTATTCTTCACGTTTACCTTCTTTATTAATTTCATGTAAAAGTGTATCAATTCGATGACCATATCCGATAGATTCATCAAATTCAAAGGAGATTTCTGGTGTTTTACGAAGACGAATACGTTGGCCAATTTCTGAACGAATAAACCCTTTCGCTTTCGCTAAGCCTTTTAATGTATTTTCTTTCTGTTCTTCATCTCCTAAAACAGAAATATATACTGTGGCAATTTGTAAATCTCCACTTACCTTTACATCTGTTACTGTGACAAATCCAACACGTGGGTCTTTAATTTTGCGACTAATAATATCGCCTAATTCTTTTTTCATTTGCTCTCCCACACGGTTTGCACGTAATTTCATAACTATTCACCTCATTCAATACCATTCCAAGTGCGTTATCGTTCGTTCTATCTCCGGAAACGAGTCGATATACTCCAGTACACGATTCATTTCTTTCTCGCAGACAACGCGATTTGAGGATACAGAAACAATTGCAATTTCCGTACGTTGCCATACATCTTGGTGCCCCACTTCAGAAACAGCGACATTATATCGCTGTTTCACGCGGGTTAGCACACGTTGTAAAATTGCTCGTTTCTCTTTTAAAGAATGCACATCGTATATGATGCATTCGAATGAGAGTGAAGCGATAATCATCGCTTCACTTCTTCCATAATGAATGCTTCAATGATGTCTCCTTCTTTAATATCATTGTACTTCTCAATTGTAATACCGCACTCATAGTTTTGTGCTACTTCTTTTACATCATCTTTAAAACGTTTTAATGTATCAAGCTGTCCTTCATAAATGACAACGCCATCGCGAATAATACGCACGCCGCTATCACGCGTAATTTTACCGTCTGTCACATAACATCCAGCAATCGTTCCAACTTTTGTTACTTTAAACGTTTGACGAACTTCAGCTTGACCGATTACTTTCTCTTCAAATTCTGGATCAAGCATACCGCGCATTGCTGCTTCAATTTCTTCAATTACTTTATAGATAATACGATGCAAGCGAATGTCAACATTTTCAGATTCAGCTGTACGCTTCGCATTCACATCTGGACGTACGTTAAATCCAATTACAATTGCATTAGATGCAGAAGCTAAAATAATATCAGATTCTGTAATCGCACCTACGCCTGTATGAATAATTTTCACTTTAACGCCTTCTACATCAATTTTGCGAAGTGATGCAGCCATTGCTTCTACAGAACCTTGTACATCAGCTTTAACGATTAAGTTAATTTCTTTTACATCGCCCTCTTGGATTTGTTGGAATAAATCTTCTAGGCTTAATTTAGACTTTTCACCACGTTGCGCAAGCAATGCTTGTTGTGCACGTGATTCACCAATTTGACGTGCTTTTTTCTCGTCAGCAAATGCCATAAAGCGATCGCCTGCTTGTGGAACTTCATTTAAACCTGTAATTTCAACAGGAGTAGATGGTCCAGCAACTTTTACACGACGGCCAATATCATTTACCATTGCACGAACGCGACCGTATGTTGTACCAACAACGATTGGATCACCAACGCGAAGTGTACCGTTTTGTACAAGTAATGTTGCGATTGTACCTTTTCCTTTGTCAAGTTGCGCTTCAATTACAGTACCTGTTGCATAGCGATTTGGATTTGCTTTATATTCTTCTACTTCACTTACAAGAAGAATCATTTCTAATAAATTGTCAATTCCTTCACCTTTAATCGCTGAGATTGGTACAAAGATTGTATCGCCACCCCAAGCTTCTGGTACTAATTCATACTCCGTTAATTCTTGCATAACGCGATCTGGATTTGCTGCTGGTTTATCCATTTTATTCACAGCTACAATAATTGGTACTCCTGCAGCTTTTGCGTGGTTAATCGCTTCAACTGTTTGTGGCATTACACCGTCATCAGCTGCTACAACAAGAATTGTAATATCCGTTACTTGTGCACCGCGAGCACGCATCGTTGTAAACGCCGCGTGACCTGGAGTATCTAAGAATGTAATTTTCTTATCATTTACTTCTACTTGGTATGCACCAATATGTTGCGTAATTCCACCTGCTTCACCAGCAGTTACTTTTGAATTACGAATCGAGTCAAGTAATGTTGTTTTACCATGGTCAACGTGACCCATAATTGTTACAACAGCTGGGCGCTCTTTTAAGTCCCCTTCTTCTTCATCTTGCTCATCGATAAATGTTTCGAACTCAATTTCATCTACAACTACTTCTTCTTCTACTTCAATACCGTAGTCGCCTGCAATTAACTCGATTGTATCTTTATCAAGATCTTGGTTAATCGTTGCCATAATTCCTAGCATAAAGAGCTTCTTAATAATTTCAGATGGCTCCTTGCCAAGTTTGTTCGCAAGTTCTCCTACTGTAAGCGTTCCAGAGAAAGTAATTTTATCTGGTGTTTCTACAGTTTGCGCTTGCTGTTTTCCAGCAAAGTTCTCTTGACGTTTATCTTGATTTCCTTTGCCTTTTTTCTTTTTCTTATTGCTGTTCTTTTTGCTGCGAACAACCTTTTCTTCTACTTCAAACTCATCTGCAACAGAAGGTTTTTTCGCTTCATTATTATACTCATTATCTAATTTGTTTACTACTTCATCGTCTAACATTGTCATATGATTCGAAACCTCAATATTCATTTCTTTTAGTTTTGTAATAATATCTTTACTTGAAATATTGTACTTCTTTGCATATTCATATACTCGAATCTTACTCATACCTTCACCCCCGGTAAGTTGTATCGAGCATGCTACGCAGCTTTTTCGCAAAGCCCTCATCTAACACAGCTACAACGACTCGTTCGTCTCTCCCAATCGCATGCCCTAATTGTTGTCGATTTTCGACTTTTCTCATTGGTATGTTGTAGTACGTGGTTTTATCTGTGATGCGCTTTGTCGTGTTCGCAGACGCATCCTCAGAAAGCAATACAAGCTTCGCCTTGCCACTTCGTACTTCTTTTAAAACAAGTTCTTCACCCGAAATAATTTTTCGGGCACGATTTGCTAGGCCTAAAAACGATTTCCAATCGGACACTTATTTCGACTCCTTCTCAACAAGTTCAAGAAGTTTTTCATAGAGAGAACTGTCGATTTTCGCTTTTAGATGATGTTCCAAAATGTTCTTCTTTTGTGCTTGAAGAATGCATTCTTTGTCCAGTGACAAATATGCGCCGCGTCCTGATTTTTTTCCAGTTAAATCAATAGACACTTCACCTTCTTTGGAACGAACAATGCGAACGAGCTCTCGTTTCGGCTTCATTTCCTGCGTTACAACGCACTTTCGTAACGGAACTTTTCGATTGCTCATACTCATCACCTCTATTCGATTTCGTCTTCAACTGAATCGAATGCGATCATGTTGTCTTCTTCTGTTACAATACCAAGTTGTTTCGCATCAGACTCGCTTTTAATATCAATTTTCCAGCCCGTTAATTTTGCCGCAAGACGCGCGTTTTGTCCACGCTTACCAATTGCTAACGAAAGCTGATGGTCTGGAACGATAACAGTTGTTGCTTTTTCTTCTTCATTCACAAGTACTGATACGACCTGTGATGGACTTAATGCATTGGCAACATATTCTACTGGATCATTTGACCAACGAACAATGTCAATTTTTTCACCTTTTAGTTCATCTACAATGCGTTGTACACGCTGCCCTTTCGGCCCCACGCAAGAACCAACTGGATCAACATCAATATTCTCCGCATATACAGAGATTTTAGAACGATCGCCTGCTTCACGTGCAACAGAACGAATCTCTACTGTTCCATCATAAATCTCTGGAACTTCCATTTCAAATAAACGCTTTAGAAGACCAGGGTGTGTACGTGATACGTAAATCTGTGGTCCTTTTGTCGTTTTTTCGACTTTTGTAATGAATACACGGATGCGATCATGTGGTTTATATTGTTCATTTGGCATTTGCTCACTTACTGGTAAAAGTGCTTCCACTTTTCCTAAGCTTACATAAATAAAGCGAGCATCTTGTCTTTGAACAATACCGACCATAATGTCTTCTTCACGATCGCTAAATTCTGAATAAATAACGCCGCGCTCTGCTTCGCGTACACGTTGTGTGACAACTTGCTTTGCAGTTTGCGCCGCAATGCGTCCAAAATCTTTTGGCGTTACTTCAATTTCTAGTACATCACCATTTTGATAGTTTGGATTAATTTGTCTTGCTTCTTCCACAGAAATTTCAAGACGTGGGTCAAATACGTTATCAACAACATCTTTACGTGCTAAAACTTGAATTGTCCCTACTTCCGGATTAAAGCTAACTCGAACATTTTGTGCTTGGTTAAAATTGCGCTTATAAGCAGAGATTAAAGCTGCTTCAATCGCATCAATAATAATATCTTTGCTAATACCTTTTTCTGATTCTAATACGAGCAAAGCATCTAACAACTCAGTGCTCATGAGGATCCCCCTTCTAACTAAAACGTAACTGCAAGTCGCGCATTGGCAACTTTATCCATTGGAATTTGGATTTCTTTTTTACGTGTTTTAATCGTTAATAATAATGTAATTGTTGTACCATCATAAGAAAGCAATTTTCCTTCAAACATCTTTTCACCATCAATCGGCTCGTATGTTTTAATGGCTACTTGACTTCCTACAGCTTGTTCGAAGTCTTTTTCTTTCTTTAATGGGCGTTCCGCTCCTGGAGATGATACATCCAAAAAGTACAGATGAGGAATTGGATCCTCTTTATCTAAAGCTTCACTTAAACGTTCACTTACCGCACCGCATTCTTCAATGTCGACTCCGGTTTCAGAATCGATGAATACGCGTAGGAACCAGTCTTTTCCTTCTTTCACATATTCTACATCTACAAGTTCAAGATTTAACTCTTCAACAATCGGCTGCGCAAGTGCTTCAACAACTTCTGTGACTTTCTTATCCATAAACAGCCTCCTTCCTGCCGCCATGTACCATTTGAAAGAAAAGCCCTGCTTTATCATAAAGCAGCCTGTCTTATTCTTTCTTGTTAGCTAACAAAAGCCCCTGCCGCTTAGCAGGGAATATCTGTCTTAGTATTACCAAATTTAAGAAGTAAAACTTGTAACAAAATATGTATATACGACAGAAATGTCCCACCTACAATTGTAGGTAAAACATAGATAGTAACACGAAAGAGTGGGTTTCCCCACTCTTCTTTTCGAAAAATATACATGACATGGTTATCTCGGTTAATAGTGTACCATAGAAAATGTTGATTTGTAAAGACTTTTCCTACCCATTAGAACAGTGATAATTGGTTTTGATCTGGTAAATCCCCTAAACAACCTTGACTATCTAAATACTCAATAATTGTTTTAGAAAGCTTACTTCTTTGTTGCAGATCTTCTTTTGATAAAAAGTCGCCATTTTTACGCGCTTCTACAATACTAATTGCTGCATTTGTCCCAAGACCAGACACTGCGTTAAATGGAGGAATTAATGTATCTCCATCGATAATAAAATCTGTTGCATGCGAACGGTATAAGTCAACCTTTTGGAAAGAATAACCACGTTCACACATTTCTAATGTCATTTCTAATATAGTTAACAAACTCTTCTCTTTTGGCGAAGCATCCAATCCTTTTTGTGCAATTTCCTCAATTTTTGCACGAATTGACGCTGATCCTTTTGCCATTACATCTACATCAAAATCATCAGCTCGTACTGTAAAGTATGCTGCATAGAATAAGAGCGGGAAATGCACTTTGAAATAGGCAATGCGCACAGCCATTAATACGTAAGCTGCCGCGTGCGCCTTAGGGAACATATACTTAATCTTCTTACATGAATCAATATACCACCCAGGTACATTGTTATTACGCATTTCCTCTTCCCATTCTTCCGGCACACCTTTACCTTTACGCACTGACTCCATGATTTTAAAGGCCAATGACGGATCTAGCCCTTGATAAATTAAATACACCATGATGTCATCACGACAACCGATAACTTCACTTAATGTACATGTACCGTTATAAATTAACTCGTTGGCATTTCCAAGCCATACGTCTGTACCGTGCGATAGTCCAGAAATTTGGACAAGCTCGGAAAATGTTGTTGGTTTTGTTTCCTCTAACATCTGTCTTACAAATTTTGTTCCAAACTCCGGTATACCAAGTGTACCTGTCTTACAATTAATTTGTTCCTCTGTTACCCCTAAAGATTCTGGACTAGAAAAAATCTTCATTACTTCGGGGTCATCTGTTGGTATCGTCTTTGGATCAATTCCACTTAAATCTTGTAACATACGAATAACAGTTGGATCATCGTGTCCAAGTATGTCAAGTTTCAATAAATTATCATGGATGGAATGGAAGTCAAAGTGTGTCGTTCTCCATTCTGCTCCAACAGAGTCAGCAGGATACTGAATTGGTGAGAAATCGAAGATATCCATGTAATCTGGTACAACGATAATACCACCTGGATGCTGTCCAGTTGTACGTTTTACACCTGTACATCCTGCAACAAGGCGATCCACTTCAGCATTTCGGATTGTTAAATTATGATCCGACGCATACCCTTTTACATAACCGTAAGCCGTTTTCTCTGCAACTGTACCAATTGTTCCAGCACGATACACATAATCTTCACCAAATAGCACCTTTGTGTAGTTATGTGCACGCGGTTGATATTCTCCGGAAAAATATAGTGATAGGTAAGCATTTGATATTATCTCCAGCTTTTCCCCCACTCCACACCGTGCATGAGGCTTTCACACTCACACGGCGTTCCATCGTTAACTTTGTCGAAGTTTATAAACTAAGTTTTGGATTCCCTACTTCCGTTCTCAGCTTAATCAAGTCAGCCAACTAATCACTTCCTTATGAAGTTTTCGTTTCTCTTTTGTCATACACGAATCTGACTTTTGTAGGTTTTGTTTTCAACGTTAACGACTTGTGCCCTTCCCTCTGAAATGTTTTTATCCTCCGACTTATTGGTTATTCAGTCATCTTCGGCATTTCATTAAGCGGTACTACGGCACTACTGCCACTTTCGTAAAATGTGTTATAGCATCTGCCTTTCCACATACCATCGTCATCGAAGTGCAATCTTCTCTTATGTCGAAAGCTTCACACGTTCCACTATTCTTATCTGTACATAATCCCCTTAGGTTCCCCCTAAATTCCGCCAAGCTTGACTGTGCCTGTAACACAGTATGGATTTTCATAACCAAACGCTTACTCATCCACACTTGGAAGTCCTCTTTGGACCCCGTTATATTTCTATAACGTGACATTCACGAAAAGTCAGTCGAGGGTTCGTCCCAGTCATTCTACTGATTCTAACCATAGGGATTTTATAGACACCAGACCTATCATTCACAGAAGATTTATATCTCCCTTTCCTCGTCTTTTACGTTAGGGTGAACTTCAGCCTACTTTAACGGGCTTCAAACGATGTTGATGTTTGCAATATCGCTATCGCTTGCCGTAGCTTCAGTGAGGATGTTTCAGGACGTTACTCCATCATTCCATACTTCAGAATAGCAGTTCTACTAGCAGATGCTAGTGCTTAACCTTTTCAGTTAAGAACGTGTCACACTCAAATCAATATCCGGCACCTTATCTCCTTTAAAACCAAGGAACGTTTCGAACGGAATATCATGTCCATCTTTTTTATATGGAACATTACAGTTTGGACAATTTTTGTCCGGTAAGTCAAAACCAGATCCGACAGAACCGTCATTAAAGAATTCTGATTGCTTACACTTTGGACATACATAATGCGGGGGCAATGGATTTACTTCTGTAATTTCCATCATTGTCGCCACAAATGATGATCCAACCGATCCACGTGAACCTACAAGGTAACCATCTATAAGTGACTTTTTCACCAATTTGTGTGAGATTAAATAAATAACAGCAAAGCCATGCCCAATAATACTTTTTAATTCTTTTTCCAAACGAGCTTCTACAATTTCTGGAAGTTCTTCTCCATAAATACTGCGCGCCATTTTGTAACTCATATCGCGCGTCTCATCGTCTGCACCTTCAATTTTCGGTGTATACAAATCGTCTTTTACCGGATGAACCTCACCGATTAACGATGCAATTTTTTGTGTATTTGTGACAACAATTTCTTTTGCTTTTTCTTCCCCTAAGAAAGAGAAACAATCTAACATTTCATCTGTTGTACGGAAATATACCGGTGGTAAAGAATGACGATTTAACGGATTTGCACCGCCTTGCGAACTTACTAAAATTTTACGATAAATAGCATCTTCTGGATTCAAATAATGGACATTACCAGTCGCAACAACTGGTTTATCTAACGTTTCACCTAATTTTACTAAATTAGAAATGATCGTTTTCAATTGTCCTTCATCTCGAACTAATTCTAGCTCTACTAAATGTCGTAACACTTCTGGAGGCATTACTTCAATATAATCATAAAACTGCGCAATTTCTTCTACTTCTTCCGGTGCTTTTTGCATCATCGCTTCAAATACTTCACCTTTATCACAAGCTGTCCCTACTAATATACCTTCTCGATGCTTTTTCAATAACGATCTCGGTATTCGTGGTACACGATAAAAATAATTCACATGCGAATAGGAAATAAGTTTATATAAGTTTTTTAGCCCTTCATCAGACGTAGCAAGCAACGTAGCGTGACTTGGTCTTCCTCGTTTATACGAATCACCTTGTCCCATGCTGTCATTTAATTGGTCATGATATTCAAATCCTTTTTCAATAACCTCTTTCAGCATTTTCGCAAGTAAATATCCTGTTGCTTCCGTGTCATAAATCGCACGGTGATGCTGCGTTAATTCAATATCAAGCTTTTTACAAAGTGTATTTAAACGATGATTCTTCATGTCTGGGAATAGGAATCTAGCTAACTCCAATGTATCAATAACTGGATTCTTTGGTTTATCTAAACCACATTTTTTAAATCCTACATTTAAGAATCCCATATCGAAACTTGCATTATGGGCAACAAGTGTATGATCGCCCATCCACGCTTGAAACTTTTTAAATACTTCTCCTACTTCTGGTGCGTCTGTCAACATATCATCTGTAATGCCTGTTAACTCGATAATTGTCGCTGATAGCGGTTGATGCGGATTTGCAAAAGATTCAAACCGATCGATAATTTCTCCGCCTTTTATCTTTACTGCCGCTAATTCAATCACCGTATCATATACCGCGGATAATCCTGTTGTTTCAACGTCAAAAACAACGTATGTTTCATCCTCAAGCAATCTGTGCTCTTCATTATAAGCAATTGGAACTCCATCATTTACTAAGTTAGCTTCTACACCATAAATGACCTTTATCCCTGCTTTTTTCCCTGCTGAATATGCTTCTGGGAAAGATTGTGCCACAGCATGATCGGTAATCGCAATCGCTTCATGCCCCCACTTTCCAGCTTGTGCAACAAGCTTAGATACTGATGTCACGGCATCCATTTGGCTCATCGGTGTATGCAAATGCAGCTCTACTCGCTTTTCACCTTCTGGCGCTTTATCTTTACGAGAAGGTCCTGTTATTTCGTTAATATCATTCGCAATCATCACTAAATCGCGAACAAACGTATCATTTTGAACCGATCCTCGTGCTTTAATCCACATTCCTTTTTTCAGCGATTGTAACACCGGAATATCTTCCTTATCACGCGAGAACATTTTTATCATAATGGAGTCTGTGTAATCCGTTATTTTTAACGTTAATAATGTACGTCCGCTACGAAGTTCTTTCGTTTCCACATGGAAAACATATCCTTGAACGGTTTTTCTTCTTTCCTCGTCTTGAATTTCACGCAGCGGTGTAATTTCTTCATCAGGTTTAATAAGATAACCAAGTACAACAGGACCTTCATGTACAACTTCGCTTTCTTCAGCTTGTTTCTTCGCCATTTCTTCCATAGCCTGTATGACGCGCTGTCGATCTTCTTGCTCAGTTTGTTCTCTAAACTTTTGAACTTCTTCATCATTTTTCTTTACATTGGTATCCACTTGAAATCGCGGGAATCCAAACACTTCATATTGATCACCAACAGACTTAGCTATATTTTTCTTTAATGCTGTTGCTTCTAATTCATTCTTTACATCTAGTAACAACTTCACACCATTTACATGGGGAAGTTGCTTCTTTAAATATGCAAACATAGGAGAAATTGTAATTCTCTCTGTACATAGCGACCAGTACGCTTTCACTTCTTCTTCCGTAAACTGTTTGCTCTCGGCTTCTAATGCAAATGATGTTTTTGCAATATGAGAAAATGACTGCTTAAGCTGTCTTTCAAGCAATTCATACAGTTCTGTTGGCAAAATGCGCGGCACTTGTAAAGCAAAATGCCAGCTTTTGTTCGCCTTATCAACAACTAACTTTTGAATACCGCCGCCTTGTAAATATCGATTCACGAGATCTTCTGGTATTTGCAATTGCTGAAGCAAAATATGAAAACGCTCTTGCTGTTCATTTGTTAATGACATAAGCAACCTCCTTCCATCTGCTATTATAAATTGAAATGCCCTTCAAAGAAAGAGAAGGTACCTCATAGCGAGGTACCTCTTTTTATTTTAAAATATCAGCAATATACGTGTGAAGTTCCTCCACTTTTACTTCTGCGGATTCATTTGTCGCACGTACTTTTACTTCTACAATTCCTTCGTCTGCTTTCTTACCAACCGTTACACGAACTGGTAGGCCAAATAAATCAGCGTCAGCAAATTTAACACCTGCACGTTCTGTACGATTATCTAATAACACTTCATATCCTTGCTCTTGTAAGGAAGTGTAAATATTTTCAGCAACTTCACGTTGCACATCAGACTTCATATTAACTGGAATAACATGTACATGGAACGGTGCAACCGCTTTTGGCCATACTAATCCATTCTCATCATTAAATTGTTCAGCAATCGCTGCTACTGTACGAGAAACACCGATACCATAACAACCCATAATAAGTGGTTTTGTTTTTCCGTTTTCGTCTAAGAATGTTGCATTCATTGCTTCACTATAGCGCGTTCCTAACTTAAAGACATGACCAACTTCAATTCCGCGAGCAAAACGAATTGTACCTTTTCCATCTGGAGACTGGTCGCCTTCTTGAATAAATCGTAAATCTGCGTATTGGTTTACTTTAAAGTCACGCTCTGCATTTACGTTTACATAATGGAACCCTTCTTCATTTGCACCGCAACAACCATTTACAATTGCCGCTACAGCATGGTCAGCAATCACTTCTACATCCTCTGCCATCCCAATTGGCCCTAAAGATCCTACTTCGCAATTCAATAAACTTCTTACCTCTTCGTGCGAAGCAAGTTCGACAACTGAAGCGCCATATACATTTTTCACTTTTATATCATTTACTTCATGATCTCCGCGAACAAGTACAACAACAAATTTTTCATCTACTTTAAATACCATTGTTTTTATACACTGAGATGGTTCAATGTTTAAGAAAGCAGATACTTCTTCAATTGCTTTTTGATCTGGCGTCGCTACCTTTTCAAGCGCTTTTTCCGCTTCATCGCTCTTTGTATAAGTAGCAACAACAGGAGCCATTTCAATATTGGCTGCATAATCAGATGTATCAGAATACGCGATTGTGTCCTCTCCTACATCGGATAATACCATAAATTCATGAGTATCTTTACCACCCATAGCACCAGAATCCGCAATAACAGCACGGAAGTTCAGACCACAGCGAGCAAAAATATTAGAATACGCTTGGAATAAACGATCATACACTTCATCTAAACTTTCTTGTGTTGCATGGAAAGAATACGCATCTTTCATTAAAAATTCTCTTCCGCGTAATAATCCAAAACGTGGGCGTTGTTCATCACGGAATTTCGTTTGAATTTGATATAACGTTAAAGGTAATTTTTTATACGATTTAATCTCATCACGGACAAGATCTGTAATCACTTCTTCATGCGTTGCTCCTAATGCAAATTCACGATCATTACGATCTTTCATACGCATCAGCTCAGAACCGTAAGAGTACCAACGACCTGATTCTTGCCATAATTCTGCTGCTTGCAATGCAGGCATTAATAATTCTACTGCTCCCGCACGTTCCATCTCTTCACGAATAATGTGTTCTACTTTATGCAATACTTTTAATCCTAATGGTAGAAAACTATAAATCCCAGAAGCGTTTTGACGCATAAAACCTGCACGAAGCAGTAACTGATGACTTTTAATTTCAGCATCTGCTGGCACTTCTCGTAATGTAGGACTAAACACCATACTTTGTTTCATCTATTCGCACCTCTTTATTTTACTCAAATACATAACAAACCCTCACCTCAAATTCGGCGAGGGATTACAACTCAGTGTTCGATTCATTTCATTCAAAATCCATAGCGGACATGATGAAATTCACATTCACTATTCGTTTGATTCTATTTTACAAGAAAAACTTTCGAATGTCATTCCATGTTACAACTAACATAAGTAACATTAATAAAGCAAATCCTATAAAGTGAACCATTCCTTCTTTTTGACGGTCGATTGGCTTACCTCGCAACGCTTCGATTAAGAAGAAGAATAAGCGTCCTCCATCAAGAGCTGGAACTGGTAATAAGTTAAATAAACCAAGATTTATACTTAAAACTGCTGCCAAGCTTAGAACACGTATAACACCATAATTCACCACTTGATCTGTTAAATTATAAATCCCAACCGGACCCGATAAATCATTAATAGAAAATTGACCAGTAACTAATTTTACAAGAGAATCAAAGATAAGCTTTGTCCATGTATAAGTCTGTTCAAACCCTGATTTAATAGAACCGATAATAGACTTTTCTACTGAAGAATATACACCAATTCTACCAACCTTTTCTTTCCCTTCTTGATCAGCTGTTGGCGTAACCTTTACATGAAATTGGTCACGATCACGTTTTACATGAAGCGTAATTTCCTTATCGGGACTTTCACGGACAATGGTTACAACATCTTTCCAAGTCGGTGTATTTTTCCCATCAATCGCTTGAATCCTATCATTTGGTTTCAAGCCCACTTGTTCAGCTATACTACCCTTCATTACCTGTCCAATCATCGGCTTATCGGCAGGAACACCTTGTACTAATCCAATGATGACAAAAACAACAAATGCAAGAATGAAGTTCATAGCTGGCCCTGCAAAGATTGTTAACGCTCGCTGTCCTAATGTTTTAGAACCAAATTGTCTATGAAATGGCGCAATTTGGATTTCCTCTCCAGTTGAAATAATGCGAGCTTTTTCATGCACATGGAATGTTTGAATCTCTTCCTCGTATTCTTCGTAACCAGAGATTGTAAGGTTATGTTCTAAGTCCACTTGTTCTACTTCTATGACGCGGACATTCGGATATTTTTCTCGATTATCTAAAACCAACTTTACAACTTCTTCGTTTTCATTTAATACGAGTCCAACCTTTGTACCTGGTTTTAATTCAACTGTTTCTGCATCTTCACCAGCCATTCTAACATAGCCGCCAAGAGGCAGTAATCGAACTGTATAAACCGTTTCATTCTTTTCAAACGAAAAAATTTTTGGTCCAAAACCAATCGCAAACTCACGACATAAAATCCCTGCTCTTTTTGCAAAATAGAGATGCCCTAGCTCATGGAAAAATACGAGTGCACCAAAAATTAATATAAAGGCAATCGCTGTATTCAATTCCATAACCACCTTTGCTAAATTTGTTCCATCACAAACCGTCTTGTGGCCGCATCAATTTCTTGAATTTCCTCTAAGCTCGGACGTGCAATGACATTGTGATGGTGCATTGCTTTTTCAATGAGGTCTTCTACTGTTAAGAAACCGATTTTCTTTTGTAAAAAGGCTGCTACAGCCACTTCATTTGCTGCATTCATTACAGCTGGCATGCTTCCACCCATCTTTCCAGCTTCATATGCAAATCGTAAGCAACGAAAACGATTTTGATCCATCTTTTCAAAATGCAATGTTCCCATTTCCCATAGATTTAGTTGTTTCGTATCTGCAAGCGGCAATCTATCAGGATATGTAAGTGCATATTGAATTGGTACACGCATATCTGGTGAGCCAAGCTGAGCCATTACACTACGGTCTTCAAATTCAACCATAGAATGTATAATACTTTCTTTATGTAGAACAACATCAATTTGCTCATAAGGGATACCGAAAAGCCAATGTGCTTCAATTACTTCCAGCCCCTTATTCATCATTGTAGCAGAATCAATTGTAACTTTCGAACCCATTGACCAGTTCGGATGACGAAGTGCATCCTCTACAGTCACATGATGTAACTCATCTCTCGTTTTATCACGAAAACTTCCGCCTGAAGCAGTTATAATTAATCGAGAGATTCGCTTTTCATTTTCCCCATTCAAACATTGAAAAATAGCTGAATGTTCACTATCAACTGGTAATAGCGATACGTTATGCTTACGCGCGGCTTCCATGACAATGTGTCCCGCAGTTACTAATGTTTCTTTGTTTGCAATTCCGATTGTTTTTTTCGCCTCAATTGCACGAAGTGTTGGTAATAACCCAACACTACCTACAACAGCATTTATCACAACTTCTGCACGCGGATGAAGCGCTACCTCTAACAAACCTTCATTACCATGTACAACCTTTGTATTTCCTGCAATAGCTTGTAACTTGATAACATCTTCTTCTCTTTGTACAGAAACAAGCTCTGGAGAAAATTCTTGAACCACTTTTACTGCGTAGTCAATATTTTTCCCTACAGAAAATGCAACGAGACGGAATTGATCTGGGTGCGAACGCAGCACATCCAATGTTTGTGTTCCGATTGAGCCACTTGCACCTAATAAACTAATGTTTTTCATAATTCCAACCCCTCGTTCATTTATGAAATGAAATGTAAAAAGTGTAAAATTGGCAATACAAATAGCCAACTATCTGTTCGATCTAAAATGCCACCATGGCCCGGCAAAATTGTACCGGAATCTTTCACACCGTAATGACGTTTAAATGCTGATTGTACTAGATCACCAATTTGTCCAAATATTGAAATGGCAATTGTGACAATAATTAACATTCCAACGTTCTCTTGCACTTGAAAGAATAGATTGTACACAAATGCAACAACAATTCCACAAACAATTCCGCCTAGTGAGCCTTCTATTGTTTTATTTGGACTAATTTCTGGCCATAACTTTCTCTTTCCAATCGCTTTCCCTATGAAATATGCTCCTGAATCCGTTGCCCAAATAACAAATAATGCATAAAATACGTAATGGATCCCTGCTATTCTTGTTTCATTTAAATATAAGAATCCCATTGCAACGTACGTTGTTGCCATTAATAAAAATGCAGCATGATCAAAAGTAAATGTATTCTTTGAAAGGACTGTATATGATAAAAGTAGTAAAACAATCAAAAATGTGATTTCTAATTTATCCAACCCAATCCAATCAAACGCTCCTATCGTATTACTTGGAACTAAAATAATCCATAACAATACCGCAGCTAAAACTGTTGGCACTGAAATAAGTGAAAGCTTATTCATGCGAATTAATTCATATAATCCAATTGAAGCTAGTGCATACACTAAAACTGTAAAAGGCAACCCTCCGTAAAATACGATGGGAATGAATAGCGCGGCAGCAATCACTCCAGTAATAATTCTCTGTTTCACTACCAAACCCTCTCTTTCTAAACGCCTCCGAATCTGCGCCCTCTCTGTTGAAAGTCAGTAATCGCATGTAGCAAATGTTCCTCGGTAAAATCCGGCCAGTACACATTTGTAAACCAAAGCTCTGTATACGCAATTTGCCATAACATGAAATTACTAATACGCACTTCCCCACTTGTACGAATAAGCAAGTCTGGGTCAGGTAAAGTACTTGTCATTAAATAGGAAGAAATCATTTCTTCATTGATATCTTCTGAACGTACTTTTCCTTCTTCGCTATCTTTCACCATATGTTGCACAGCCGAAACGATTTCATCGCGACTTCCATAGTTTAACGCAAAATTAAGAATTAATCCCGTATTCTCTTTTGTATCTTCCATAGCTTTTTCCATCGCTCTACGCGTATGCGTAGGAAGGCGATCTTTTTGTCCAATTACTCGAACTTGTACATTTTCTTCAATTAGTTCTGGCAAAAATGTACCTAGAAATTCTTCCGGAAGTTTCATTAAATACTCAACTTCCTTTTTTGGTCTTTTCCAATTCTCGGTAGAAAAAGCATAAAGAGTCAACACTTTTACATCAAGTTTACTAGCAAATTTCGTAATCTTCTTTACGACTTGCATCCCTTCATGATGTCCAGCAATACGAGGCATCGCTCTTTTTTTTGCCCACCTTCCATTACCATCCATAATGATTGCAATATGCTCTGGGATATGTCCCTTTTTTGCTTCTTCTATGAGATGGTCAAACGATGTGACTTTTTTACCTTTAAAAAAAGGAAACTTTTTTAACATCATTCATACCCTCCAACAAGCAGACGTATGCCAAAAAGTGTAAAAAGACCCCCTTAAGAAGAGGGTCATATTTGCGAAGGTATCGCTATTACACTTCCATGATTTCTTGTTCTTTGTTTTTTGCGATTTCGTCAACTTTTGCAATATATTTATCTGTTTCTTTTTGGATATCTTCTGTATATCCTCTTAAATCATCTTCTGTGATTTCACCAGCTTTTTCAAGCTTTTTAAGTTCATCGTTACCGTCACGACGAACGTTACGAACAGCAACTTTTGCATCTTCAGCATATTTCTTTACAACTTTCACAAGTTCACGACGGCGCTCTTCTGTTAATGCAGGAAATGCAATACGAATTACTGATCCATCGTTAGAAGGATTTAAGCCTAAATCTGCTTTTAAGATTGCTTTTTCAATATCACCAATAGAAGTTTTGTCATAAGGTTGAATAACAAGTAGACGCGCTTCCGGAACAGTGATGTTCGCTAATTGCACAACTGGTGTTGGTGCACCGTAGTAATCTACTTGTACTTTGTCTAATACAGATGCGCTAGCACGACCAGCACGAACTGTTGCTAATTCACGAGAATAAGCAGCAACTGCTTTTTCCATTTTTTCAGTTGACGATTTAATTACTTGTTGTCCCATGGTTATTTCCCCCTTACAATTGTTCCGATATTTTCGCCTAAAACAGCGCGTTTAATATTTCCTTTTTCCATAATTGAGAATACAATTAATGGAATGTCGTTATCCATACATAATGAAGAAGCTGTAGAATCCATTACACCTAAACCTTCTTTTAATACGTCTAAGTATGTAAGTGATTCATATTTTGTAGCTGTTGGATCAACAGATGGATCTGCGTTATATACGCCATCCACATTATTTTTTGCCATTAAAATAACATCCGCTTCAATTTCTGCTGCGCGCAATGCTGCAGTCGTATCTGTAGAGAAGTATGGGTTACCTGTACCTGCTGCAAAAATAACAACGCGTTTTTTCTCTAGATGACGAACTGCTTTACGACGAATGTAAGGCTCTGCTACTTGACGCATTTCAATTGACGTTTGAACACGCGTTTGAATGCCCATGTTCTCTAAACTATCTTGAAGAGCTAATGAATTCATTACTGTCGCTAACATGCCCATATAATCTGCGCCTGCGCGGTCCATGCCCATTTCACTTCCGATTTTCCCACGCCAAATGTTACCGCCACCAACAACAACAGCAACTTCAACATCAAGTTCTGCAATTTCTTTTACTTGCTCCGCAACTGACTTAATCACAGCTGGGTTAATTCCAAATCCTTTTTCACCAGCTAAAGCTTCACCGCTTAACTTTAATACTACACGATTATATTTCGGTTTCGTCATAATGAACCTCCAATTACTTACATCTTTATTTTAAAAAAGGGAACACAATGTGTTCCCTAATCTGTATTAGTTGTTACCTTTTACTTGGTTCATTACTTCTTCGGCAAAGTTGTCTTCACGCTTCTCAATACCTTCACCAACAGCGTAGCGAACAAATCCTTTTACTGTTCCGCCTTTAGATTCAACGAACTGACGAACTTTCATATCAGGGTTTTTAACGAATGCTTGGTCAAGTAAGCAAATCTCTTCGAAGAATTTACCTAGGCGACCTTCAACCATCTTAGCAACGATTTTTTCTGGTTTGCCTTCATTAAGAGCTTGTTGCGTTAATACTTGACGCTCATGTTCAACTTCTTCAGCTGTTACAGCATCGCGGTCGATATATTTAGGGTTAACTGCTGCAACGTGCATTGCTACATCTTTAGCAGTTTCTTCATCAGTAGTACCTTCAAGAACTGTTACTACACCGATGCGTCCGCCCATGTGTAGGTAAGCACCGAATGCATCCGCATCAGTTTTTGATACAATTTCAAAGCGACGAAGAGTAAGTTTTTCACCAATTTTTGCGATTGCTTCGTTGATGTGCTCTTCTACTGTTTTACCGTTCTCATATGATTGAGCTAATGCTTCTTCAACAGTTGCAGGCTTGTTAGCTAATAAGTGAGCTGCTAATTCTTTTGTTAAAGTTTGGAAACCTTCGTTTTTCGCAACAAAGTCAGTTTCAGAGTTTAATTCTAAGATTAAAGCTTCGTTACCTTTTGTTTCGATATAAGTTAAACCTTCAGCAGCGATGCGGTCTGCTTTTTTAGCAGCTTTAGCAATTCCTTTTTCACGTAAGAAATCAATTGCTTTCTCCATATCGCCATTCATTTCTGTTAAAGCTTTTTTGCAGTCCATCATACCTGCGCCAGTTTTTTCGCGAAGTTCTTTTACCATTTGTGCAGTAATTGCCATACTTTTCATCCTCCTAAAATATGTATTTATACCTTAAAAAAGGTGATAAAAGGCCGAACCCCTTATCACCTTTCCAAATTTGTTACGCAGTAACAGTTTCTTCACCTTGTTTTGCTTCAAGGATCGCGTCTGCCATTTTAGATGTAAGAAGTTTTACAGCACGAATTGCATCATCGTTTGCTGGGATTACGTGATCGATTTCGTCTGGATCACAGTTTGTATCAACGATACCGATGATTGGAATGTTTAATTTGCGTGCTTCAGCAACGGCGATACGCTCTTTACGAGGGTCTACTACGAATAATGCACTTGGAAGACCTTTCATATCTTTAATACCGCCTAAGAATTTTTCAAGACGCTCTAACTCTTTTTTAAGTTGAACTACTTCTTTCTTAGGAAGTACATCGAATGTACCATCTTCTTGCATTCTTTCGATGTCTTTAAGACGTTTAATACGTTTTTGGATTGTTTGGAAGTTTGTTAACGTTCCACCTAACCAACGTTGGTTTACGAAGTACATACCAGCACGAGTTGCTTCTTCTTTAATAGCTTCTTGTGCTTGTTTTTTTGTACCTACGAATAAAATGTCGCCACCTTCAGCAGCGATGTTACGCATTACGTTGAAAGCTTCTTCAACTTTTTTCACAGTTTTTTGTAAGTCGATGATGTAAATACCGTTACGCTCTGTGAAAATGTAACGTTTCATTTTTGGGTTCCAACGACGTGTTTGATGTCCGAAATGAACACCAGCTTCAAGCAATTGCTTCATAGAAATTACTGACATAATTTAGTTCCTCCTAAATGGTTTTTGATATCCTCCGTTCGCTTCATCTTTAAGTGAAACTACAAGAGTAGCACCAACACTTAAATCAGCAAACGTGTGTACTTTGTACTGACACCACTGATTACTATATCATAATGAAATATCACAATCAAGCCGAAAATACAATCAATGTAAAACTTTCTTTTTACTTCCGATTTCATTCACCATTTTCCCCAATGTAATTACAGTACAGCCACCCTTTTTCTTTTCCAAACTTTATATGAAGTAGAGTGGAAAACTGAAACAGAGTAGTTGCCTTGTCACAGGGCTTCCACCTTAGGATTTCTCCACCAGTTGCCTGTCAGCTACTAGACGACTTGGCTCTCTTTCACCAGCAAGCAGCGCCCAGCTTAGCTAGGCACGCAAAACAAAAAAAGCTCTCCTCATTTGAGGAAAGCTTTTTACTTACATTAGTTTGTTTTTAATTTTGCAAGTTCGTGTAAGAATTTATCATTTAATACTTTAATGTATGTTCCTTTCATACCTAAAGAACGTGATTCAATAACTCCCGCACTTTCTAATTTACGAAGTGCATTTACAATTACAGAACGAGTGATTCCTACGCGATCAGCAATTTTACTTGCAACAAGTAAACCTTCTGTTCCGTTTAACTCTTCAAAAATATGTTCAATCGCTTCTAACTCACTATAAGATAGAGAGCTAATCGCCATTTGAACAACAGCTTTACTACGAGCTTCTTCTTCAATCTCTTCTGCTTTTTCACGTAAAATTTCCATACCTACTACAGTTGCACTGTACTCAGCAAGAATTAAATCATCATCTAAGAATTCATTACCTAGACGAGCTAATACTAATGTACCTAGACGCTCACCGCCGCCCACGATTGGCACGATTGTCGTTAAACCTTGCCCGAATAATTCTTTGTTTTCTACAGGGAAAGCTGTATATTCACTATTTACATCTAAGTTTGAAGATGTTTCAGTAATGTTGAATAAGTTTTGTGTATATTCCTCTGGGAATTGACGCTCTGCAAGCATTTGCTTCATACGCTCATTCTCGATTTGTTGATGGATTGCATATCCTAGTAATTTACCGCGACGGCTCACAACGAATACGTTCGCTTCAATTACTTCACACATTGTGTCAGACATTTCTCTAAAGTTTACAGGTTTTCCTGCTGCGCTTTGTAATAAAGCATTTAATTTTCTTGTTTTTGCTAATAATTCCATTTCAAAAGTTCCTCCTACATGTTACTCACATATTTTTCATCACTTGGAAACTAGGGCGAGTCACCTGATGATACTATTACAAAATAAACTGGCTCACATCTTTATTTTTAGCAATTGTCGCTAATTTCTCCTCTACATATTGAGGTGTTATCGTTACTTTTTCTAACGTAATTTCAGATGCTTCAAATGATAAATCTTCAAGAAGTTTCTCCATAATCGTATGAAGTCTTCTTGCTCCAATGTTATCCGTATCTTGATTAACTTGATAAGCAATCTCAGCAATCTTACGAATAGCTTCGTCAGAAAATTCAATTTCTATACCTTCAGTTGCCAACAGTGCTGCATATTGCTTCACTAAAGCATTGTCTGGCTCAATAAGAATTTTCACAAAATCATCTACTGACAATTTTGTCAATTCCACTCTTATCGGAAATCTCCCTTGCAATTCCGGAATCAAATCAGACGGTTTCGACATATGAAATGCGCCGGCTGCAACAAATAAAATATAATCTGTTTTTACTGATCCATATTTTGTAGCAACATTTGACCCCTCTACAATCGGTAAAATGTCACGTTGCACACCTTCACGTGATACGTCTACGCTATTCGACTGCTTACCAGCAATTTTGTCAATTTCATCAATAAAAATAATTCCGAGCTGTTCAGCACGATAAACAGCCTCTTGTGTAACTTCATCCATATCAATTAAGCGCTGTGCTTCTTCATTTGTCAAGACTTTTCTTGCTTCTTTTACAGAAAGTTTTCGTTTTTTTGTTTTTTTCGGCATAAAACTTCCTAGTGCATCTTGGAAATTCATCCCCATTTGTTCCATTCCGGTTCCTTGTAACATATCAAACATGGATGACTGTTGTTCTGTTACTTCAATGGATACAATTTCCTCTTCAAGTAATCCAGCAGCAAGTTGCTTTTCAACTTCTTGACGTTTCTTTTCGATTTCTGTATCACCTTGTGATTCAGATGTTTGATTTACATTTTGATTTCCACCAAATAACATTTCTAATGGATTTTTGAATCCTGTTTGTTTTTGGGGACTTGGCACTAAAATTTCAACAAGGCGTTGATTTGCTTGCTCTTCCGCCTTATCTTTCACCTTTACCATCATCTCTTCTTTCACAATACGAACAGACGTTTCAACAAGGTCTCGCACCATAGATTCTACATCACGACCGACATATCCAACCTCTGTGAATTTTGTCGCTTCAACCTTAATAAAAGGAGCTCCAACAAGCTTCGCCATACGTCGTGCTACCTCTGTTTTCCCGACACCTGTCGGACCGATCATTAAGATGTTTTTCGGCGCAATTTCATCGCGCAAATCTTCCGGTAACTTACTGCGACGATATCGATTTCGAAGCGCAACCGCAACCGCTTTTTTCGCGTCTTTTTGACCAATGATATATTGATCTAATTTTTCCACAATTTCCCGCGGAGTAAAATGTAAATGCATATAAAATGCCTCCCTTACGATTCTACAATTCTTCCACAATTATGTTGTGATTTGTATATACACAAATATCGCCAGCAATCTCTAAACTAGCTTTCGCGATTTCTTTTGCCGTTAAATGTTCGCTCGCATGCCTTTTTAATGCGCGTCCTGCAGCTAATGCATAATGGCCACCTGAACCAATTGCTAAAATACCATCATCTGGTTCTATTACTTCTCCTGTACCCGAAACAAGAAGTAAAGTCGTTTCATCCATAACGATAAGCATCGCTTCTAATTGACGCAGCATTTTGTCACCCCGCCATTGCTTTGCCATTTCAACTGCAGCTCGTTGTAGATTCCCATTATACTCTTCTAATTTCCCTTCAAACATTTCAAAAAGAGTAAATGCATCTGCAACGGATCCTGCAAAACCTGCTAACACTTTTCCTTGAAATAATTTTCGAACTTTGCGAGCAGTATGCTTCATTACAACGGCGTTCCCAAGTGTCACCTGTCCATCACCAGCCATGGCGCACTTTCCATTATGATGAATTGCAAATATCGTTGTAGCATGGAAATTTCCCATAGAAAAAACTCCTTTTATATGTTTTTCTCGCTTTACAAGCAATTTATGCTCGTGGGTGATGCTTCATGTAAACAGAACGTAATCTTTCTTTCGAAACATGCGTATAAATTTGTGTCGTTGATAAATTTTCATGACCTAATAGCTCTTGTACCGCGCGTAAATCCGCACCTTCATCAAGCATATGCGTCGCAAATGTATGCCGCAGCATATGTGGACTAATTCGCATTGTAAGAGAAGTCTTCTTAATTAGCTCATTTAAAATATAGCGTACACCTCGATCTGTTAACGGCATCCCCTTCGCATTTAAAAACACCATTTGAGAGTATTCCTCTGTTTTTTTAGCTAATTTTTTTCTCCCGTTTTCTATATAAGTAATTAAAGCATCTTGTGCATAACTTCCGAACGGAATATATCTTTGTTTTTTCCCTTTTCCCATCACCAAAATTGTTCCTACTGAGAAATCAATATCTGTAAGCTTTAAAGTCACACATTCACTCACGCGAATTCCCGTTGCATACATAAGTTCTAATAACGCTTGATTTCTTTGCCCTAGCGGCGTCTTCGTATCAGAAACTTCAAATAAGTTCTCTAGCTCTTCAGCGTATAAAAATTTTGGGATTGACCATTCTTTTTTTGGGAGCGACGCAAGTGCAAACGGATTATCTTCTCGGTATCCTTCACGCATCAAAAAACGATATAAACTTCGTAAGCTTGATACTTTCCTTGCGACAGATTTACGGGCTAATTTTTCATCGTGCAATGTTGTTAAATACAACCGAACATCGACGTATGTAACATCTAAAAAAGAGGATATACCTTCTCGTTCCATAAATTGCACAAAATGTTCTAAATCGTTTTGATAACTTGCAATTGTATATTTTGAATAATTTCTTTCAATTTGTAAATATCCAACGAATAATTGTAACAATTTCTTCACATTCACACAAATCACCCCAATAAAGGCTACTAAATCGTATCACAACTCAGTAGCCTTTGCAAGAAATTTAACTAAATATTTACAAAATTTTGAATTGTTTCTAAAGCACGTGTTGCGTATGCTTCATTGCGCTCTTGTTTCTTTTTAATTTTCTTTTCTAGCGGTGCAAATAGACCGAAGTTTGCATTCATTGGTTGGAAATTTTTCGCGTTTGTCGAAGTAATGTAATTCGCCATACTTCCCATTGCTGTCACAGTTGGTAATACAACAGGTTCTTCTCCTTTAAGAAGACGAGCTGCATTAATACCCGCTAATAAACCTGAAGCTGCAGACTCTACGTATCCCTCTACCCCAGTCATTTGACCAGCAAAGAATAAATCATCACGATGTTTATATTGATACGTTGGACGAAGTAACTTTGGCGAATTAATAAATGTATTGCGATGCATAACGCCATAGCGTACAATTTCTGCGTTTTCAAGACCTGGAATTAACTGTAATACCTCTTTTTGCGGTCCCCATTTTAAATGTGTTTGAAAACCTACAATATTATATAGTGTTCCCGCTGCATCATCTTGACGTAATTGAACAACCGCATAAGGTGTTTTACCTGTCTTTGGATCTTCTAATCCGACCGGTTTCATCGGTCCGAACAATAATGTTTGTCTGCCTCTTGCTGCCATCACTTCAACTGGCATACATCCTTCAAAGAAAATTTCTTTTTCAAACTCTTTTAATGGTACTGTCTCAGCAGCAATTAACGCATCATAGAAACGGTTGAATTCGTCTTCTGTCATTGGACAGTTTAAATACGCCGCTTCTCCTTTATCGTATCGAGATTTTAAATATACTTTATTCATATCAATACTATCTTTTTCTATAATTGGTGCAGCCGCATCATAAAAATAGAAATAATCTTCACCCGTCAGCTCTTTTAATTGCGCTGCAAGAGCTGGAGATGTAAGTGGACCTGTCGCAATAACAGTTGGCCCTTCTGGTATTTCTGTAATCTCTTCATTCATGACAGTTACGTTTGGATGATTCTTCACATATTCTGTTACCTTTGCTGCAAACTCGTGACGATCTACAGCTAATGCTCCTCCTGCTGGTACAGAACATTCATCAGCTGCGCGAATAATGACAGAGTCCATTCGGCGCATTTCCTCTTTAATAACTCCCACTGCGTTTGTTAATGTATTCGCACGAAGTGAATTACTACATACTAATTCAGCGAATTTATCTGTATGATGAGCTGGCGTTTGCTTTACAGGTCTCATTTCATATAAATGGACTTGGATACCACGTTTTGCAATTTGATAAGCTGCTTCACTTCCCGCAAGACCCGCTCCAATGACGTTTACTACTTGTGTTGTCATATATATCTATCACCTTTCCTTTTCTTTCCCGAAAAAAATGTGAGCAGTTACGCTCACATTTGTTGTTCTTCTTCATAATCACACGAAATACATTGTACCTGAACGCCTTTTTTCAACTTTTTCTCTACAAGCATTCCTTCACATTTTGGACATTTACGGCCAATTGGCTTATCCCAGGATACAAAGTCACATTCTGGATATGTACTACATCCATAGAAAAGTCGTTTCTTGTTATTGCTTCGACGTTCAATAATTTGTCCTTTTTCACATTTTGGACAAGTTACACCGATTTCTTTTACAATCGGCTTTGTATTACGACAATCTGGAAAATTCGAACAAGCCATAAACTTCCCATATCTACCCATTTTAAAGACCATTGGGTGACCGCATAATTCACAGTCTTCCCCAGCTGGTTCGTCTTTAATCTCTATTTCACGCATTTCCTTCTCCGCTTTCTCTAAATGCGGCTCAAAGCCTGTATAGAAATCATCGACAATTGTTACCCAATTTGCTTTTCCTTCTTCTATCTCATCGAGATTTTGCTCCATATTGGCAGTGAATTCGATATTAATAATTTCTGGGAAAAACTCTAACATAAGTTCAGTTACAATTTCACCTAGTTCAGTAGGAACAAATCGTTTATTGTCTAATGCAACATATCCCCGCTTTTGAATTGTTTCAAGCGTTGGCACATACGTTGATGGTCTTCCAATTCCAAGTTCCTCAAGTGTGCGAACGAGACGTGCTTCTGTATAACGCGGTGGCGGCTGTGTAAAATGTTGCTTCGGTTCTACATCTTTTGAGAATACCGTTTCTCCTACTTCTAAAGGTGGCAACATCTTATCTTTTTCTTCCGCACCATCATCTTTTGATTCCACATACACTTTCATAAACCCTGGGAATTTCACTACAGATCCACTCGCACGGAACTGAACATCATTATTAATGAGCTTTGCTGTAACAGTATCCATTATAGCAGATGCCATTTGACTTGCAACAAATCGCTCCCAAATTAATTTATACAAACGATATTGATCTCGGCTTAGAAAACTTTTCAATTCATCCGGTTTTCTCATTACAGAAGTTGGACGAATTGCTTCATGCGCATCTTGTGCATTCGCTTTTTTTGTTTCCTTCTTCTTCCCTGTTCCTATGTATTCTGAACCAAATGCATCAGCGATGTAAGAACGTGCTTCTTCTTGCGCAGTTTCAGAGATACGTGTTGAATCTGTTCTCATATACGTGATGAGACCTACCGTTCCTTGCTTTCCGATGTCCATCCCTTCATACAGCTGCTGTGCAAGCATCATTGTTTTCTTCGCCCGCATATTTAACTTGCGTGCGGCTTCTTGCTGTAATGAAGATGTTGTAAACGGTAAAGCCGGATTACGTTTTCGCTCTTTTTTTGTTACATCTTCAACCGAAAACGCATTATCTTTTATTTTTCCAATTATATCTTTTACTTGCGCTTCATTCGTCAGCTGAACTTTTTCACCATTTACACCGTAAAAAGCTGCTTCAAATGTTTCTTTCCCTTTGACAAATTCTGTTTTAATTGTCCAGAACTCTTCAGGAACGAAACTTTGAATTTCTCGTTCACGCTCAATGATTAACCGAACCGCTACAGATTGTACGCGCCCTGCACTTAATCCTTTTTTCACTTTCTTCCATAATAAAGGACTAATATTATAGCCAACAAGACGATCTAGTATTCGTCTCGCCTGCTGTGCATCTACTAAATCCATATTGATTGCACGAGGGTGTTTAAAGGACTCTTTTATTGCATCTTTCGTAATTTCATTAAACACAACTCGGCAGTCGGACTCAACGTCAACATTTAACGTGTTTGCTAAATGCCAAGCAATCGCTTCTCCCTCGCGATCTGGATCGGCTGCGAGATAGACTTTCTTTGCTTTTTTTGCCGCTGATTTTAACTCTTTTAAAACGGGACCCTTACCACGAATGGTAATATACTTTGGAGTAAAGTTATTTTTTACCTCTATCCCCATTTGACTTTTAGGTAAATCGCGTACATGTCCCATAGACGCGACAACTTTGTATTTTTTTCCTAAATATTTTTCAATGGTCTTCGCCTTAGAAGGCGACTCCACGATTACAAGGTAATCTGACATGCTAGTGCCTCCTTAAGAGGTGGATTCAAGTCTTCATTAATCTTATTGATTTCTCTTGTTTTTGTCAATCAAGAATGAGTATACCATACAGTGCCAATCTATCATTTGTCAATAATTGTTTAATAAAAACATAAAAATATACGGTTAATTTACAAATTCTTCGAGTATATCTGTTGCGTTTTGAACAAGTTTTGCCCCTTGCTGAATTAATTGATTTGTTCCACATGCACTCTCTACAAATATAGGGCCTGGCAGTGCAAATACCTCTCTATTTTGCTCTAAAGCAAAGTCGGCAGTAATAAGTGAGCCACTTCTTGATTTCGCCTCTATAACTAAAATCCCTTTACAAAGCCCACTTATAATGCGATTTCTTTTAGGAAAATACCATTTTTTCGGCGGATAATGTGGCGGATATTCAGTTAATAGCAACATTTGTTTTTTCCACATTGTATACAAACGATCATTTTCTTTCGGATACATATACTGCAATCCATGTCCTAACACCGCAATAGTCGCTCCTTCCTGCTCTACTGCAATTCTATGAGCCATTGTATCAATTCCGCTTGCAAATCCGCTCACAATTAACCACCCTTTATTTATCAGTGGTTGTAAAATAGATTGTATGCTTTCTTTTGAATATAAAGACGGCTTTCTTGTCCCAACTACTGCGAATGGATTCATTTTCTTTAAATACTCCCTTCGTCCTTTCCCATACAAAATAAAAGGAGGGTCTGGTATTTCTCTTAATAAACGAGGATAATCTTTATCCCATATCGTGACATAAAACATTTGATTTTTTTCTAAATGCTGCATACATTGCGGGGGTGTTGATGTTTGAAGGAAATTTACAAGTTCAAATGATAGCTTTGAGGATAATCCTATATACTGTTCAAATTGTTCCGGACTAAATTTATAAACATCTCTTAACTGCGGATCCATTTGGAGCAATTTTTTTAATACTTTCCAATGGTCTGCTAAAAAATAGTGCAAATGGAGTAATCGTTCTCGCTTCATAAACATTCTCCTTACCCATAATTTTTATTATGTAAACAAAAAATAGGTAAAAAGACACCCTCAATGAGAAGGTGCCTTTCAAAAAGATCAGTAGTTTTTACAAGTTTCAAATAATCCCTTTTCTTTCAAAACAGAGATTAATGTTTCACCCATTACAGCTGGCGTTTCAGCAACTTTAATACCGCATGCTTCCATTGTTTTAATTTTTTCAGCAGCTGTTCCTTTACCGCCAGAAATAATCGCACCAGCATGACCCATACGCTTACCTGCTGGTGCTGTTTGACCGCCAATGAAACCGACAACAGGTTTTGTCATATTTGCTTTTACCCATTCAGCAGCTTCTTCTTCTGCTGTTCCACCGATTTCGCCAATCATAATAACTGCATGTGTTTCCTCATCTTCATTAAATGCTTTTAATGCATCAATAAAATCAGTACCATTAACAGGGTCTCCTCCAATACCTACAGCAGTTGATTGACCAATTCCTGCTTGCGTTAATTGATGCACAGCCTCATATGTTAATGTACCAGAGCGAGACACAATACCTACATGGCCTTTTTTATGAATATACCCTGGCATAATACCAATCTTACACTCGTCTGGCGTAATAATACCAGGACAGTTCGGTCCAAGTAAACGCGTATGTTTACCTGCCATATATTTCTTCACTTTTACCATATCTAATACAGGAATTCCTTCTGTAATACATACAACTAAATCAAGTTCTGCATCAACAGCTTCCATAATTGCATCCGCTGCAAAAGCAGGTGGAACGTATACAACAGAAGCATTCGCACCCGTCGATTTCACTGCATCTTCTACTGTATTGAATACAGGTACACCTTCGATTTCTGTACCACCTTTACCAGGTGTAACACCACCGACAATTTTTGTACCATATTCAATCATTTGTTTTGTATGAAATAGACCTTGAGAACCAGTAATACCTTGAACAATAACTTTTGTATCTTTATTAACTAATACGCTCATTTTTCTCCCCCGCTTTCTATTAGCCCACTAGTGAAACAATTTTTTGCGCACCGTCTGCCATAGATTCTGCTGCAACAATATTTAAGCCAGATTCATTTAAAATTTTCTTACCTAATTCTACATTCGTACCTTCTAGACGAACAACAAGTGGTAATTCTAATCCTACTTGTTTCGTTGCTTCAACAACGCCTTCTGCGATTACATCACATTTCATAATGCCACCAAAAATATTAACAAAAATACCTTTTACGTTTTTGTCAGAAAGAATAATTTTGAATGCTTCTGTAACTTTTTCAGCTGTAGCGCCACCACCAACATCTAAGAAGTTAGCTGGGTCCCCATGATAATGCTTAATAATATCCATTGTGGCCATCGCTAAACCAGCACCGTTAACCATACAACCGATATTTCCATCTAAAGGAATATAGTTTAAATCATATTTAGAAGCTTCAATTTCTTTTGGATCTTCTTCATCAAGATCACGAAGCTCTAAAATGTCTTTATGACGATATAATGCGTTCGAATCAAAATTTAATTTCGCATCTAGTGCCATAACTTTACCGTCACCTGTTGTAACAAGTGGGTTAATTTCCGCAATAGAGCAATCTTTTTCGATAAATACACGATATAAGCCCATCATAAACTTCACAGCTTGTCCAACAAGCTCTTTTGGGATATTAATATGAAATGCGATTCGGCGCGCTTGGAAGCCTTGTAAGCCTACTGCCGGATCGATATATTCTTTAAAGATTTTTTCTGGTGTTTTTGCTGCTACTTCTTCAATTTCTGTTCCACCTTCTTCAGAAGCCATTAAAACAACTTGAGAAGTTGCACGATCTAACACAAGACCTACATAATATTCTTTTTTAATGTCGCATCCTTCCTCGATAAGTAAGCGTTTTACTTCTTTACCTTCAGGACCTGTTTGATGCGTAACAAGCGTACTACCTAAAATATTTTCCGCATATGTACGAACTTCATCTAAATTTTTCGCAACTTTTACACCGCCGGCTTTGCCGCGTCCACCAGCGTGAATTTGCGCTTTTACTACACATACGTCTGTGCCTAATTCTTTCGCTGCTTCTACAGCTTCTTCTACTGTAAATGCAACCTTCCCGTTCGGAACGCTAACCCCATAGCTTCTAAGGATTGCCTTACCTTGGTACTCATGGATATTCATGGTCCCATCCTCCCCTGTTTTCCTGTTTTACTCAAAAAGTTTTTTAATGTTTAAAAAACATTACATTGCCATTGTATAAAATGATTGCCACCATGTCTACAATAAAGTGTCAGAAAACTGAAATCGCTTTATTCTTTTTGAAAAATAGTAATGTTTATATACGAAAATAAAAAAATAAGCTGTAGATTCACAGCTTATTTTTTATCATGTCTTTAATGGGAGCAAAGGTTTTGCGGTGCTCTTCTAGCACTCCGTATGTCTCAATTGCTTCTAAATGTTGTTTCGTACCATAACCCATATGTTTTTCGAAACCATACTCAGGATATGTTTTGCCAAGCTCTTTCATCATTCGATCACGAGTAACCTTTGCAATAATGGAAGCTGCAGAAATAGAAATACTTTTCGCATCTCCTTTCACAATCGATGTTTGAGGGATCGATGTCGGCAGTTTCATCGCATCGATTAATAAATGCTCCGGTGCATAAGATAAATTGGCAACCGCATCTAACATTGCTTGTTTCGTCGCTTGATAAATATTAATTTCATCAATCACTTGAGGCGAGACAATCCCAATGCCAATTGCAATCGCCTTCTCTTTAATCTCATCATAAAACAGCTCACGTTTCGCTTCACTGAGCTTTTTCGAGTCATTTAGCCCCGGTATATAGAATTCCTCTGGAAGAATGACAGCAGCCGTTACAACAGGTCCAGCTAAAGGACCTCTTCCAACTTCATCTATGCCGGCAATATAGGAAATCCCCTGCTTGCGTAATGCATTTTCATATTTAGACATTTCTAGAAATTGTTCTTTCTCTTCTTGCATTTTCTTTTTCTGTTTTCGCCATTTGGAAATTGCATTTTGAATTCCTTTACGCTCATCTTTTAATAATATTTGAAAACGCTCATCCTCTTCCGTTACAATGTCTTGCAATAAACAACTTGCTTCTTTAATCGTCCATTTTTCCATACTCTATGCCCTCCTTTTTGAAACACTCAAAAAGAAAAGACGTACAACCGCACGCCTTCTTATGCTTCTTCTGCAAATTCCTCCGGTGATTCAAATGTCATTCTTCCCAGTTTACCACCGCGAAGTTCACGAAGAATAAGCTCTGAAGTCTTATCATAATCAATAAGTCCGCCACCCATTAAGCAGCCTCTATTTTTTCCAATTGCATCAAATAGTTCAACAATATCTTCTGGAATATCTTCTAATTTATAACGCTCTTTTAAACGTTCTGGATAATGTTTCTCCATAAAACGAAGAGCATAAACTGCCACGTCTTGTAAGTTTAAAATGGAATCTTTAATAGCACCAGTCGTTGCAAGACGAAGTCCAACTAATTCATCTTCAAATTTCGGCCATAAAATTCCTGGCGTATCTAATAACTCCATTTCTTTACCAACTTTAATCCATTGCTGTGCTGTTGTTACCCCTGGACGGTCGCCAGTTTTTGCAATGTTTTTCTTTGCTAACTTATTAATGAGTGTCGATTTACCGACATTTGGGATACCAACAATCAATGCACGGATTGCTCTTGGTTTAATTCCTTTCGCAATCATTTTATCGAACTTTTCCTTTACAAGCTCTTTACATGCAGCTGTAATCTCTTTCATACCTTGTCCAGCTTGAGCGTTGATTGAAATTGCCTTATGGCCTTTTTCTTCAAAATATGTAATCCATTGTTTAGTGAGACGATCATCCGCCATGTCTGCTTTATTTAAAACAACTAACCTTGGTTTATGTGTAATGATTTCATCAATCATTGGGTTTCGAGAAGATAAAGGTAAACGTGCATCTACTAATTCAATTACAACATCGATTAACTTTAACTTTTCTGTTACTTGGCGTCTAGCTTTTGCCATATGCCCTGGAAACCATTGAATTGCCATGTTGCCACCTTCTTTTTTGTTTATTTCACAATACGTGCATCTTTTAACGGCCAGTATAATACATTTGCTTTTCCAATTACTTGATCCATTTTAATTGTTCCGATGCTGCGACTATCTTTACTAAAACGACGATTATCACCTAATACAAATAATTGATCTTTTGGAACAGTTTTCTTACCTGTAATTTCTTCAAGTTTGAAATCATATGTAAGCGGCGCATCAACAAGCTGTTTTTTCTGTTTCTCTAAGTATGGTTCCTCATAAGGTTTTCCATTTACATATAGTGTATCATTGCGATATTCGATTTCATCACCCGGTAAGCCAATAACACGTTTAATATAATCCTTATCTTCCGTTGCTTGGAATACAATAATATCAAAACGGTTCGGTTTACCGATGTGATATCCAATTTTATTCACAATCATTCGATCCCGATCATGAAGTGTTGGTGACATCGAAACACCATCTACGAGAATTGGCGCAAAGAAAAACTGCTTAATAACGCCCGCTAATACAACAGCGATCAAAATTGCTTTGATCCATTCCCAAAGCGAACTTTTTTCCTTTTTCATGTATAACCCCTCCACAATTCTATAAGCTGCTCGTATTATATCAAAATCTATATAGATTGGAAAAAGGGAGCTTGTGCATTTACAAGCTCCCATACATGTCTTATCGAATTTCTTTAATACGTGCTGCTTTACCGCGAAGGTTACGTAAGTAGTATAACTTAGCACGACGTACTTTACCACGGCGAAGTACTTCGATTTTCGCGATTCTTGGTGTGTGAATTGGGAATGTACGTTCAACACCTACACCGTAAGAAATTTTACGAACTGTGAACGTTTCACTAATTCCGCCACCACGACGTTTAATTACAACACCTTCAAAAATCTGAATTCTCTCACGAGTACCTTCAACTACTTTTACGTGTACACGTAAAGTGTCACCAGGACGGAATGAAGGTAAATCAGTTTTTAATTGGCTTTTTGTAATTTCTGCAATTAATTGTTGCATATTCAATTCTCTCCTTTAAACAGATGCTCTTATAAAGTCATTCATAAATTACAGCGGAACATCGTTAATATAGCTACTGCCTTCAGTAGCACAAATGTTATAATAGCACATTGCTAGGCCTGTTGCAATAGAAAATATATGAAGTTTTTATTGTTCTTCTTTGATTTGCTCAAGCCACATTTCTTCTTGTTTTGTTAGCTCGCGTCCTTCCAGTAAATCCGGTCTACGCGTATACGTACGACGCAACGATTCCTTATGGCGCCACTCATCAATTTTTTTATGGTTTCCTGACATAAGTACATCCGGCACCTTCATCCCGCGAAAATCAGCTGGACGCGTATAATGTGGATGTTCTAGTAGTCCAGTGCTAAAAGAATCTTCTACTTGTGAGTTTTGATTTCCTAATACTCCTGGTAAAAGACGTACAACGCTATCTGTTATGACCATTGACGCTAATTCTCCACCAGTTAATACGTAGTCACCGATGGAAATTTCATCCGTTACTAGATGCTCACGAATGCGCTCATCGTATCCTTCATAATGACCACATACGAAGATCACATGCTCTTCCTTAGCTAATTCTTCAGCTTTTTTTTGTGTGAACCTTTCCCCTTGTGGGCACATTAATACAACTCTTGGCTTTTTTGTTGTTTCTTTTGTTAAAGCTTCTACTGCATCAAATATAGGCTGGGGCGTTAATACCATACCAGCGCCCCCACCGTACGGATAATCATCTACACTATTATGCTTACTTGTTGTATAATCACGAAAATTTACGACACGAAGTTCAACCGCTTCTTTTTCTTGCGCTTTCTTTAAGATTGAAGACCCAAATACACCCGTGAACATATCTGGAAATAATGTTAAAATATCAATTTTCATCATAGCAATCCTTCCATTACATGAATGATTACTTGTTTTTGTTCCACATTAACTTGCAATACAATATCGTCAATGTATGGAATTAACAAATCTTGCCCTTTTGGACGCTTAATTACCCAAACATCATTCGCACCAGGAGATAAAATTTCCGTAATCGTCCCTAACTCTTCGCCATTTTCCGTTACAACTTTGCAACCGATCACTTCATGGTAGTAATATTCACCTTCTGCTAGTTCGCCCAATTGTTCTTCTGGTACTTTTAGCAGGGAACCTTTAAATTTCTCAACTTCATTTACATTGTTATATCCTTCAAATGTTAATAGGTCAAACGTTTTATGTTGACGATGAGATGTAACCTTTACCGGAAGAGGTTCAGTCCCTTTATCTCCCCATATGTACAATGTATTTCCAACTTTATATCGCTCTTCTGGGAAATCGGTACGAGAAATGACGCGAATCTCTCCTCTCACACCATGGGTATTTACAATTTTCCCTACATTAAACCATTTTGTCATAAACAGTATGTCACCTCTGGTTTCTATATAAATTCAGCATCTCCATTTTATATACGGAGCATACAAATTCTCTTTACATGTTAAAAAAGGGAGAGGAAATCACTCCTCGCCCTTTTTACGTTTATTTAATTTCCAGTGTTACTTTTTCATGATTATGATGTCCCACTGAATACAAGAGAGTTCGAATTGCTTTGGCAACTCGCCCTTGCTTGCCAATGACTTTTCCAACATCCTCAGGATGTACTGTTAATCGATACTTTATCTCTCCGCTGTGGAATTCCTGCATAACTTTTACATCTTCAGGATGATCTACAAGAGGCTTGACAATCGTTTCGATTAACCTTTCCATAGTCATGACCTCAATTACTTACCTTGTTTAGATAAGTGGAATTTCTCCATGATACCTTGGTTAGAGAAAAGATTGCGAACTGTATCAGATGGTTTCGCACCATTTCCTAACCATTTTAATGCTGCTTCTTCATCGATTTTTACTTCAGCTGGTTGAGCAACTGGATTGTAAGTACCGATTTCCTCGATGAAACGTCCGTCACGAGGAGAACGAGAATCTGCAACAACTACACGATAGAAAGGAGACTTCTTAGCTCCCATACGTTTTAAACGAATTTTAACTGCCATTTATAAAGCACCTCCGAATTTATTTCACACAGATAATTATATTAGCAAAAAGACTATTGCTTTGTAAAGTATTTTTTCTTAACAGAGCTATCTTTTTTCTCTTACATAAACGGAAACTTCAATCCACCTAGTCCTTTTTTCTTCCCTTTTTGCATGCCTGTCATCGTCTTCATCATCTTTTTCATGTCTTCAAACTGTTTGAGGAGACGATTAATTTCTTGTACAGTTGTACCACTACCTTTGGCGATGCGCTTTTTTCGACTAGCATTGATTATTTCCGGTTGTTCTCGTTCTAGTTTTGTCATAGAACGAATAATTGCTTCAATATGCCCAATTTGCTTGTCATCAACTTTTGCATTTTTGAGCCCTTTAATTTTGTTCGCACCAGGAAGCATTCCTAATAACTCATCAAGCGGTCCAAGTTGACGCACTTGTCCAAGTTGCTCAAGGAAATCATCCAGTGTAAACGAGAGCGTACGCATTTTTTGCTCCAGTTCTTTCGCTTTTTCTTCATCAACTGTAGCTTGCGCCTTTTCAATTAATGTTAGAACGTCACCCATCCCTAAAATACGAGAGGCCATACGTTCTGGATGGAACGGTTCAATGGCATCTAGCTTTTCGCCCATACCTGCAAATTTAATTGGTGTATTGGTTACCGCTTTAATAGATAGCGCCGCACCACCGCGCGTATCACCATCTAGTTTCGTCAACACAACACCAGTTAAACCTAACTGTTCATGGAAGCTTTTCGCAACATTTACCGCATCTTGTCCTGTCATTGCATCTACAACAAGGAAAATTTCATCAGGGTTCGCAATTTCTTTGACTTTTGCTAATTCATCCATTAGTTCTTCATCAATATGCAGACGACCTGCCGTATCAATTAAAACATAATCATGATGCTCTTCTTTTGCTTTAGCAATCGCTTGTTTTGCGATTTCTACTGGACTTACTTGATCCCCTAGCGAGAATACAGGCATGTCCAATTGTTTCCCTAATGTTTCAAGCTGTTTAATCGCTGCTGGACGATAAATATCCGCCGCAACAAGCATTGGTTTACGATTATGCTTTTTTCGAAGCAAATTCGCAAGTTTCCCTGTTGTTGTTGTTTTACCTGCACCTTGTAAACCGACCATCATAATGATAGTTGGCGGCTTATTTGCGACAGCAATTTTACTTTGCTCCCCACCCATAAGCGCTGTCAGTTCTTCCTGTACTACCTTAATGACTTGTTGGCCAGGTGTTAAACTTTTCATTACATCTTGTCCGACAGCGCGCTCAGACACACGCTTTACAAAATCTTTTACTACCTTAAAGTTAACATCCGCTTCTAAAAGAGCGAGACGAACTTCTCTCATCATTTCTTTCACATCGGCTTCGGAAACTTTTCCTTTGCCGCGGATTTTTTGCATCGTCTGTTGAAGTCGGTCGGCTAATCCTTCAAATGCCATATTGCCGCCCTCCTAATCTAGTTTTTCGATATCTTCAACAACTTGTTTCATCTTGTCATTCACATGCTCTTCTTCATTGATAAGCTGTTTTAGCTCTGCAACAAGTTGCTGCCTTGCTTGAAATTTGTGAAGTAGCATTAATTTCTCTTCATATTCTTCAAGCATCGCCTCAGTCCGTTTAATATTATCATACACGGCTTGGCGACTTACATCAAATTCTTCCGCAATTTCACCAAGAGATAAATCGTCTAAATAATAAAGCGACATATAACTTCTTTGTTTTTGCGTTAACAACGATTGATAAAAATCAAACAAGTAATTCATTCTCGTTGTTTTTTCGAGCATGTTGGATCATCCTTTGTTAAGTGATTTCCCTTTACATGAATTAGTTTACATGGAGTACAAAAGAGTGTCAAGTTTTTTTCTTAACATCCCTATATTTTTATAAAAAAGAAGCGGAAATACCGCTTCTTTCACTTATACTTCTTCTGTTTCTACTAAGTTCGCAAATAAACCATACACATATTGTTCTGGGTCAAACTGCTGTAAGTCATCCATTTGCTCTCCTAATCCAACAAATTTCACCGGTACATCCATTTCGTTACGAATCGCTAATACAATACCACCTTTAGCAGTTCCATCTAACTTCGTTAAAACAATACCAGTAACATTCGTTGCTTCACGGAATGTTTTCGCTTGGCTTAAACCATTTTGTCCAGTTGTTGCGTCAATTACTAATAATACTTCATGAGGAGCTCCCGGTATTTCACGTTCAATAACACGTTTTACCTTTTCTAACTCTTTCATTAAGTTTACTTTATTTTGCAAACGTCCTGCTGTATCACATAATAATACGTCTACTTTACGCGCTTTCGCCGCTTGTACAGCATCATACATAACAGCCGCTGGATCTGATCCTGATCCTTGCTTAATTACTTCCACACCAACGCGATCGCCCCATACTTCTAACTGCTCAATCGCTCCAGCACGGAATGTATCTCCCGCCGCTAATAAAACAGACTTTCCTTCTGACTTAAATTTATGTGCCATCTTTCCAATTGTTGTTGTTTTCCCTACTCCATTCACACCTACAAATAAAATAACTGTTAATTGATCTTGCTGCATATTGATTTCATTACTAAATTCTTCTTCACCTTTATAAATATCGATCAATTTTTCAGAAATAACAGCTTGTACCTCTTTCGGATCTTGAATGTTACGACGTTTCACTTCATCTTTCAGCTGATCGATTAGTTCCATTACTGTTGTAACTCCAACATCGGCACCGATCAATATCTCTTCTAACTCTTCAAAGAAGTCCTCATCCACTTTACGATAGCGGTACACTAAATCATTTACTTTATCAGCAAATGAATTTCTCGTTTTTTCTAATCCATGTTTAAACTTCTCTGTCACAGTATCTGTTTGTTTTGAAATCTTCTCTTTTAACTTTTTAAAGAAACTCATTCTTCCCATCCTTTCTATTTACTTGCTACAAGTTTTTCTCCATCATCTAAACGAACAGAAACAAGCTTCGATACACCTGATTCTTGCATCGTTACGCCATATAAAACATCTGACTCTTCCATTGTACCTTTTCGGTGCGTAATGACAATAAACTGCGTTTCATCGCTAAATTTTTTCAAATACTGCGCGAAACGAGCCACATTTGCTTCATCAAGAGCCGCTTCCACCTCATCTAGTACGCAGAAAGGAACTGGACGTACCTTTAAAATACCAAAGAGCAAGGCAATGGCAGTTAGCGCACGTTCTCCGCCCGATAACAGCCCTAAATTTTGCAATTTCTTACCCGGAGGCTGTGCAACAATGTCAATCCCTGTATTTAATAAATCTTGTGGATTGGTCATCACTAAATCTGCTCTTCCTCCACCAAACAATTCACAGAATACAGCTTGGAATTCCGTGCGAATAGATTGGAATGTAGTAGAAAAACGTTTTTTCATCTCTTCATCCATCTCTGTAATTACTTGGTGTAATGTCTCTTTCGCTTCTTCTAGATCATCTCGCTGTTCTAATAAGAATGTATGACGCTCTGCTACCCGCTCATATTCATCAATTGCACCTAAGTTTACAGTTCCCAGCTCTTCTATTGATAATTTAATTAATTTGACTTTTTTACGAGCTTCTTCCGCAGGCATTGTCATTGTATATTTTAATTTTGCTGCTTCAAATGAAATCGTATATGTTTCACGCAAATGCTGCAACCTATTCTCTAATTCTACATCAAGTCGGTTAATCTTAACTTCTTGATCTCTTATCATTTCCAAAATATACTTATGTTTGCCCTGCGCATCTTTCACATCGCGTTCTAAGCGCTCTACTCGCGCTTGGAATTCCACTCTTTGTTCACGTCGAGATCGTATTAATTCTGTTGTCTGATTTCGATCGTATGTTTTCTTTTCGATCATACTTGCAATTTGTTCTTCACCGCTCGAATTTGATGTCATTTCTTGCTTTAAGAACGATAAATCTTCTTTCGTTTTAACAAGAGTACGCTCCGCTTCCTCTTTCTCTTTGATTAAGCGCTCCACTTTTTCCTTTTGGTTAGATAGACGCTGTTGTTTTTCAGCAGCTTGTACTTTTAACTCAGTAATTTCTGCCTGCACCTTTTCTTTCGAAGAGTGCTGTTCACTTTTCTGTTTTGTTAAAGTTACAATTTCTGTATCTAGTGCGTGAATCTCTTGTTGAAGGTTCGCTAAAATCTCTTCTAGCTCCGCCTTGCGTCCTTGCATTTTCACTTGATCTTGCATAAAGCCTTCAATCTCTAAATCATAGATTGATAAACGGTCATTAATTCGATGCTCTTCTAACGCAAGTTGATTCGTTTCTTCTTTTAATTTCTGTTCGATGACACGTTCAGCTTCTAGCGTTTGACGCAATTCTTTCACTTTTTCTTCTTTCTCTTGAATTTCTTGCTTCAATGCTTTCACAAAGTTTTCTAATTTCGTTGTTTTTTCTTCCATGTCAGCAAGTTTCTCATTCCACTCTTCCAATTCACGCTGACGTCCTAATAAAGAAGATTTCGCTTGCTTCACAGCGCCACCGGTCATAGAGCCGCCCGGGTTCACAACATCTCCTTCAATCGTCACAATACGATAGCGATATTGCAATTGTTTCGCCAATTCGTTTGCTCCCCGTAAGTCTTTTGCAACAACAACTGTACCTAATAAATTTGAAACGATATTTTCATATTTATGATCGTACTGCACAAGCTCTGCTGCAACACCGACAAAAGCAGGATGTTGATTGATTATACGCAACTGATCCACTGATAAAGATCTTCTCTTAATGACTGCTTGAGGTAAAAATGTTGCTCGTCCGTGTCTATTCTGCTTTAAAAAAGTAATCGCCTTACGAGCATGCTCTTCTGTTTGAACAACAATATGCTGCATTGCGGCACCAAGCGCAATCTCCAGTGCCACTTCATACTCCTTCGGTACAGTAAGAAGCTCTGCTACCGCCCCTTCAATCCCTTGAAGTATATTGTCACGAGCTTTTAATACTTCACGTACACCTTGATAGAAACCAGAATAATCCTCTTGCATTTCTTCTAGCATTTCTTTTCTTGAACGTGCTTGCTGAACAAATTGATACGCTTGATATAACTTTGATTCATTTTCACTATATTGCGATTTACATTTTCCTAGTGCAGCTTCTGTCTTATGTATATCCTGAACAATATGAGCGACTTTCTCTTTTACCTGTTCATAATTTTCTACAATTTTCGCCTTTTTTGCTGTAATTTGCATACGCATTTGAACATATTTTTCGTTTTCTTCATCAAGGCGCTGGTTTTTAGAGTTTTGTTGTTTAAATTGTTCTTCAATCATAGAAAGCTCATTACGATAACTTGCCTGCTTATTTAAAAGTTCAATGTAATCACCTTTTAAATTCTCAATCTGTTCCTCTAAATTCTCCTCATATGTCGAAAGAAGTTTTTCGTTTTCTTGTAACTTCTGTTCCAATTCTTTCACTTGTTTAGCAAAATTCATTAATTCTTCAGTACTTGTTTCAATTTCACCTTCATAGCCATCTATTTTTTCAGTTAATTCAATGATTAACTGTCCTAATTGCGCGCAATGTGTTGTGGCATTTTGTTTTCTTTCCTTCAGCAATTCACGTTGTCCCTCTAGCTTTTCTAATTCTTTACTAGAAAGGAGAAGAACTTCTTGCAAGGAATGAATAGACTCATCAATAGCTTGTAATTGCCCGCGTAACTCTTCAAGTTCCGCCTCATTTTTTTGTAAGTGACTTGCTACCTTCACTTCTTCAGCTTTATTATGTCCAAATTGTTGACGAAGAGCTTCCCATTTTTTATATAATTCTTCAATTTCATACACAATAAGAGCTGCTTCAACTTTTTCTAACTCTTCCTTTTTCTCTAAATAATCTTTTGCAACGGAAGCTTGTCTTTCAAGAGGCTCTACTTGACTGCTTAATTCATGAATAATATCTTGAACTCGATTTAAATTATCTTGCGTTTCCGCTAATTTTCCTTCTGCTTTCTTTTTACGCAACTTATACTTTAATACGCCTGCTGCTTCTTCAAACACACCGCGACGTTCTTCTGATTTACTACTTAAAATTTCTTCTACTTTCCCTTGGCTAATGATTGAAAAAGCCTCTCGACCCATACCAGAGTCCATAAATAAATCAATAATATCTTTCAACCTACAAGACTGTTTATTAATGAAAAAATCGCTATCGCCTGAACGAGAAACACGGCGTGTTACACATACTTCATTATATTCAATCGGTAAGCGCTGATCTTCATTATTTAAAGTTAATGTTACTTCCGCTACATTAACCGCTCTTCTCGTATCACTACCAGCAAAAATAATATCCTCCATTTTTGCACCGCGCAATGATTTGGCAGATTGTTCACCAAGTACCCAGCGAATTGCATCCGTAATATTACTTTTTCCGCTTCCATTCGGACCAACAACCGATGTTACACCCGGAACGAAATCTACAGCAACACGTTCCGCGAAGGATTTAAATCCAGCTATTTCTAATCTCTTTAAAAACACGAAAGGCCTTCCTCCTGTTCTCTGTTGTTACACAATATTTAATCAAATAAACTCATTTCATGCACAGACTTTCCTATTCACTTAACATAAAAAAGAAAGTTTCACTCTATGCATAAGGAATCCCCCTTTACATGAGGGGGATTCCTTATGATTGTTCTTTTAATTTTCTCAACGCTTCTGCAGCAGCTTGTTGTTCTGCTTCTTTTTTTGATTTTCCACTTCCAAGACCAAGTGCTACACTATTTAATGTAACACGGGACACGAACTCTCGATTATGAGCAGGTCCTTTTTCTTGCAAGATTTGGTACTCTATATTGCCGCTACCATCACGTTGAATCAATTCCTGCAATTGACTCTTATAATCCATCACATGAGAAAAAGCACCTTCGTTAATTTTCGGATATACAATTTCTTTTAAAAATCCCCAAACTGTATCTAATCCTTGATCAAGATAAAGGGCACCAATAAACGCTTCAAAGACATCCGCTAATAAAGCTGGTCGTTCACGTCCGCCTGTCATTTCTTCTCCTTTTCCTAATAAGACAAGGCTACCGAATGATAGTTCATTAGCGAAACGTACAAGAGATGGCTCACAAACAACAGCTGCACGCAGTTTTGTTAACTCACCTTCACTCATTGTCGGATATTTTTGAAACAGATACTGTGATACAGTTAGCTCTAATACAGCATCGCCAAGAAACTCAAGGCGTTCATTATCTTCATGCGGCTTTTTTCGATGCTCATTCACATACGATGAATGCGTAAATGCTTGAATTAATAATTTTTCATTTGTAAACGTAATACCTAATTTTTGTTGAAACGTTCTAAAAGCTTCACGATATTTTGCTTCATATTTTTTTTCTCTATATTTACGGTACGGCATAGGTCCCTCCAGATATAAGCCGAGAAAGCCCCGCTAAAAAACGGGACTTCACTCAAACATTATAGATGACTCTCTATGTAAGTCACAGCATCGCCAACAGTAGCAATCTTTTCAGCATCTTCATCAGAAATTTCCATTTCAAACTCATCTTCTAATTGCATTACAAGTTCTACTACATCTAGGGAGTCTGCGCCTAAATCTTCTTTAAAGCTCGCAGCTGGTACTACCTCAGTTTCTTCTACACCTAAACGATCAACGATGATTTTTGTTACACGCTCTAAAACATCTGCCATTCCATTCACCTCCCCTCAAGTATTATATTAAATATTATCAAAAAAAACTAGGTAAAATCGATTCTTTCCTTATTTCTTTTCTTACATTACCATGCCGCCATCAACGTGTAAGGTTTGTCCTGTAATATATTTGCTTTGATTCGTAGCAAAAAATGTTACAGCATTCGCAATATCTTGCGCTTCACCAAACTGAGCAGCAGGAATTAATTTTAACATTTCTTCTTTTACCTTTTCATCTAATACATCTGTCATATCAGTCGTAATAAATCCAGGAGCAATTGCATTTACTGTAATATTTCGGCTTGCTAACTCCTTAGCCGATGTCTTCGTCAAACCGATTACTCCAGCCTTTGCAGCTACATAGTTTGCTTGTCCTGGATTTCCAGTCACGCCTACAACAGATGCAATATTAATAATGCGTCCATAACGCTGGCGCATCATGTAGCGAGATACAGCTTTTGTACATAGGAATACACCTTTTAGGTTTGTATTAATAACTGTATCCCATTCTTCTTCTTTCATACGCATTAACAAATTATCTCTTGTTACGCCAGCATTATTCACAAGAATATCAATTTGTCCAAACGTATCTACTGCCTGTCTTACCATATTTGTAACATCATCCGCAATTGCAACATCTGCTTTTACTGCAATTGCGGATGATCCTATTTTCTTGATTTCATCTACAACTTCATTCGCTTTTTGCTCATTTCCGGCATAATTTACAATCACTTTCGCCCCTTGTTTTGCTAAATCGATTGCAATTGCACGACCGATTCCACGCGATGCACCTGTAACAAGTGCTATTTTCTCTTTTAACATCCGCTTTCTCCTCTCAAACTTGAAATGGTATCTTTTAATGTTTCTTCATCATAGACCGTATATACTTTCACAGATGAATCAATTGCTTTCATAAGACCAGCAAGTACTTTTCCAGGTCCAATCTCAATAAATGTATCTACACCTTGCTCAATCATACATGCAATGGATGGGTACCATAACACAGGTGAATAAAGTTGTTCAATCAGCTTTTCTTGAATCTCTTCCTTGTTTGTCATACAGTCTGCTGTAACATTTGCAATAACGGGGATCTTTGTATCTTGAATTGCAATTTCATTTAGCACACTTTTAAATTTTTCAGCTGCCGGCTTCATAAGGGAAGAATGAAACGGTCCGCTTACTCGAAGGGGAATCGCTCGCTTCGCGCCTTTTTCTTTTGCCTTTTGAGAAGCAAGCTCTACCCCTTGCTTTGTCCCAGAAATTACAATTTGCTTTACACTGTTCATATTGGCAATTTGCACCGCATGCCCCTCATTTGTCACTTCTTCTGTAACTTGTTTCAGGATATTCGGATCAGCACCTAATATAGCTGCCATCGCGCCTTCCCCACCTGGAACAGCTTCTTCCATATATTCACCACGTTTTCTCACAGCATAAACAGCATCTTCAAATGTTAATGCTCCAGCTGCAACAAGCGCACTATATTCACCTAGACTATGTCCTGCTACATAATCAGGCGTAATATCGTATTCATTTAAGGCAGTTAAAATTGCAAAACTAGTTGTGAGTAATGCCGGCTGTGCATTTGTCGTTAATGTTAGTTTCTCCTGAGGCCCTTCAAAAATCACTTGTGAAAGAGGCTCATTTAAAACTTGATCCGCTTTTTGAAATACCTCTGCTACTTTTTTATTATTTTCAGCTAACTGTTTTCCCATTCCTACTGCCTGTGAACCTTGGCCTGGAAAAAGAAATGCTAGTTTTCCCATTTCAAATCCTCCTCTTATCGGAGTGGCTCTTTCTCCATTACACTTGAAATTGTAGGAATAACTTCTTTCGCTACCATCTCTCTCGTTTGACGAATCGCACTAAATATAGATTGGTCATTAGAAGAACCGTGAGCCTTGATGACAGGCGCCTTTAATCCAAACAGCGCTGCCCCACCATACTCCGAATAATCCATTTTATCTTTTAACGTCATCAATTTCGGTTTTAATACTGCTGCTGCTAGTTTACTTGTAAATGAGCTCATCAATTGCTCTTTTAACATAGAGAATAATGCAAGTGCGGTTCCCTCTAATGACTTTAGTGCCACATTTCCTGTGAAACCGTCACATACAACAACATCTGCCACACCTTGCAATAAATCTCTTGATTCAACGTTCCCAACAAAGTGAATTGGGGCATCTTTTAACATAGAAAATACTTGTTTTGAAAGATCATTCCCTTTCCCATCTTCGGTACCAACATTTAATAGTCCAACACGTGGATTTTTAATTCCTCTTACTTTTTCTGCATATACAGAACCCATTAATGCATATTGATATAAATGAATCGGCTTGGCATCAACATTAGCACCAACATCTAACATAACAAAGCCTTCTCCACCAACAGTTGGCATAGTAGGTGACAAAGCAGGTCGTTCAATCCCTTCCATTCGGCCGACAACGAACAAACCAGCTGCCATTAAAGCTCCTGTACTACCAGCTGATATACAAGCATCTGCTTCCCCTTCTTTTACTTGCTGCGCTGCTAGTACCATTGAAGCTTGCTTTTTGCGACGAACTGCTCTTACCGGTTCATCTGTCGCTTCAATTTTTTCATCTGTATGAAGTATAGTAATTCGCTCTTCGTTCGTTAAGTATTGACGAATTTCCTCTTCTTTCCCTACTAATGTAATATGTAAATCTGAATATTCTTTAATAGCTTTCATTGCTCCTAATACTACAGCCTTTGGAGCATGATCGCCGCCCATTGCATCTATTGCGATTTTCATAAATTGTTACCTTCCTCACTATAATTACTAGATCGATACATTTCAAAAGTGCCTGTAAAAACTAATTCTTCTCCAACAAAGCTCCGCACTTTGACAATCGTCCGCCCTTTATCATTCTCAACATCCTCAACGCGCGCTTTCGCAACAACACGCTCTCCTAATTTTACAGGACGGATATATCGAATGGTAGACTTTGCAGTTAAAGCTAGATCTTCATCAATAACCGCAACAGCTAGTGAGTTTGCTTGAGCAAACAAATGATGCCCGCGGGCAATTTGATTTCTTTGAAAAACATGTTCTAGTTTCACTTCAAAAATGGAAATTGCATGTCTATCTAATTCTATATCAATAATTTCTCCAACAATTTCCTCAAGTGGTAACGATTTTACATTCTCTTCATGGTTTTTTGTAGCTACATGCTTAATTCTTTCTCTTAACTCTGGAATGGATAACTCCATACGATCAAGACGAACCGTCTGTATACTAACTTGAAATCGTTCCGCTAAATCTTCATCCGTTATAAACGGATTGGTTTCTATTGTTTGTTGTAATAACGCTTGTCTTTCTTTTTTACTTCTTCTTTTTTTCATACCGCACCATCCATTTTTTGTGACTAGGTACTAACAGTAGTATATAATCATTAAAAGTAGAATGCAACAAAAACTTTCACACACTGTCTTAATCGAGCTTTTCACCTTGAAAAACACCTGTTCCTTCTAAATACATGCGCAATGCTGCATACTGCTCGTTATACCAAAATGCTTCCGATTCTACAAGAAGCGCAGCATCCTGCCTTGCTGTTTCTAACGCTCGATAATCATGTACTATGTCAGCCACCTTAAACTCTGGTAGACCACTTTGCTTACTTCCAAAAAAATCTCCAGGCCCACGTAATTCTAAGTCTTTTTCTGACAATACAAATCCATCATTTGTTTCAGTCATAATGCGCATGCGTTCTTTTCCCGTTTCTGATTTCGGATCTGCAATTAGCAAGCAGTAAGATTGCTCACTACCGCGTCCAACGCGCCCTCGCAACTGATGAAGCTGCGATAAACCAAAACGCTCGGCATCATAAATGACCATAACTGTTGCATTCGGTACATTCACGCCAACTTCAACGACTGTCGTTGAAACAAGGATTTGTACTTTATTTTCACTAAATTGTTCCATCACTTCTTCTTTTTCTTGAGCTGATAAACGTCCATGCATTAATCCAACCTGAAATTCCCCTTGATAATGATGCGTTAACATACTATGCAAATCAATTGCATTTTGCATATCAAGTTTCTCAGATTCTTCAATTAGCGGACAAATTACATAGGCTTGTCTTCCTTTTTTTACTTCTTTCGCAACAAAATTTAAGACGCGATCTAACATATCATGCTTTGTCCAATATGTTTCAATCACTTTACGACCAGCTGGCATTTCATCAATAATCGAAACGTCCATCTCTCCAAAAGCAGTTATCGCTAATGTTCGAGGAATAGGAGTCGCCGTCATAAACAAAACATCAGGACTTTCTCCTTTTTCGCGCAACACACGACGCTGCGCTACTCCAAACCGATGTTGTTCATCCGTAATAACCAATCCGAGTTTATGGAAAATAACCTCATCTTGAATTAAAGCATGCGTCCCAACAAGAATATCAATTTCACCTTGTTCTAATTTTGCTAAAATTTCTCGGCGACGCGCCCCTTTCACTGAACTTGTTAATAATTCCACATTCAAATGAAAATGCGAGAAAATTTCTGTCAATGATTGAAAATGTTGTTCAGCTAAAATTTCAGTAGGAACCATTAAGGCACCTTGATAATGAGCGAGTTTAGCAGCATATAAAGCAATCGCGGCAACAACTGTCTTCCCTGACCCAACGTCACCTTGTAATAAGCGATTCATACGATACGGAGATCGCATGTCTTTTAAAATTTCAGCAATAACACGCTGCTGCGCCCCTGTAAGAGGAAATGGAAGCGCATCAATAAATTCTTGTAACCCTTCCACTGAAACATCTTTCTTCGTTCCTTGTGAATTTTCTCTTTCTATTTTACGAAGAGCTTGCATTTTCAACTGAAATAAGAAAAATTCCTCATATACAAACCGCCGACGAGCTTGTTTTAAATCTTCTTGATTAACCGGAAAATGAAGCGCTCGAAGTGCTTCATAACGCGGTAATAACTTATATCGACCAAGTAAACCATTTGGTAACAACTCAACTATAGCATTGCCATATTCTTTCAAAGCTTGTGCGATAAAGCGTCTCATTTGCTTCACCGTTAACTTTCCTTTTACCGAATATACCGGCTCTATTTCTTGCTTCCGCACAAATGGCCCAAAGTGTAATTCAGACACAGAGATCGTTTGACGATGCTGATCCCATTTACCAGTAATGGTAACTACTTCATCAAGCTTTAGTTTTTGTTTATAATAAGGTCTATTAAAACACACAGCAGTAATTAAATAACGACCAACGAGTACGCGAACAGTAAGCCGAGATTTTTTCTTCCCATAGTATTGTAGTATAGGAGCGCTATGAACTTTCCCTTCAACGGTCACACGTTCTTCGTGTTTTACATCCGCTAAATCTTTCATTGCATAATCTTCATAGCGGTATGGGAAATGCTCTAATAGATGCGTGACTGTATAAATTCCCATCTCATGTAATAGCTCAGATGTTTCTGTCCCGATTCCTTTTACATCCGTAACAGGAACTTGCACAACTTCATTCAAAATCTCCACACTCCGTCACATCATTTTCTTCGTTCATTCTGTTTACCTTTGGCAATTTTTCGTATTAAGATTGCAAGTATCCAAATTTATTTTATATTGCAATCGCTCGCTTCCACGATTCCTATTGTATCATAGGCATTCTAAAAGAAACCACTCTTACAGAACCGAATGAAAAAGAGCCCTACTATACCAGCAAGGCTCTTTTTCATTCATCATATACTAGCCTTTTGAATAAGAACGATAGACACTTTACATATCATTCATTCTTGTTCATTAGCAAATCTTACTCTACAGAAACTATGAAAGAATATACAGGTTGATTTCCTTGATGCACCTCAACCTCTACATCTTCAAATTTCTCTTCTACAAACGCAATGACTTCTGCAACTTCTTCTGCTGTTGTATCTTCACCTTGCAATATCGTTACGATTTCAGAATCTTCATCAATCATACTTTCTAACAATTGCTTCGTTGCCCCTACTTTTTGAGGATTAGTAGATACAATTTTTCCATCTGCAATACACATGAAGTCGTCTTTTTGAATCGCTACACCGTCAATTTCTGTATCGCGAACTGCATACGTAATTTGACCTGTTTTCACATGAGATAATGCTTCTTTCATGTTCTCTTCATTTTCCTCTAAAGTAGCAGTTGGATTAAATGCTAGCATTGCAGCCATTCCTTGAGGAACTGTTTTTGAACGAACAACAAGAACTTCTTGATCCACAACAGAAGCCGCTTGTTCTGCTGCCATCACAATATTGCCATTGTTCGGTAAAATAATGATTTTCTCAGCATTTGCTTCTTCAATTGCTTTTACGATATCCTCTGTGCTAGGATTCATCGTTTGGCCACCTTCGATTACTTGAGTTGCGCCAATGCTTTCGAATAATGTTTTAATACCTGATCCCATTGCTACAGTTACAATACCATATGGTTGTTTTTCCTTTGTTGTGCTCACTGTTTCATGTGTCGGTGCTGGTTCATCTAATAAAGCAGTATGCTGTTCACGCATATTTTCTACTTTAATATTAATTAAACTACCGTAGCGTTGACCATAGTTCATTGCATCACCAGGATGTTCTACATGAATATGTACTTTTACGATTTCATCATCTGATACAACTAATAATGAATCTCCATATACACTAATATCTTCACGGAATTTTTGTTCAGAGAAATTATGTTCCTTCGCCTTCTCTGCATCTAATTTCACCATAAACTCTGTACAATAACCATACTTAATATCTTCTGTACTCAATTGGCTTTGTACACTACGGTGATGTTCTGCACGTACCAGTTCATTCATAGGTGGTTGCGTTGGCTCATTAGAAGCAATTGTTTCTCCTTTTAATTCTGCCAAAAATCCTTCATATACAACAACAAGACCTTTACCACCGCTATCTACAACGCCAACTTGTTTTAATACAGGTAATAAATCTGGCGTACGATTTAACGATGCATTCGCTTCTTTTACAACGTCCTCCATAAACAAAACAAAGTCACGCTGTTTTTTCGCAACTGTGACTGCATATTTAGCCGTTTCTCTTGCAACTGTTAAAATCGTTCCTTCAATCGGTTTCATAACTGCTTTATACGCTGTTTCTACACCAGCTTCTAAAGCTGCCGCAAAATCAACTGTTGTTAATTCTTCTTTTTGTTCAATGGATTTAGAAAAACCACGGAATAATTGAGATAAAATAACACCTGAATTACCGCGTGCTCCCATTAATAATCCTTTTGCTAAACTTACACCGACTTTACCAGCATGCTGTGAAGGATTTGCCTTAACTTCACGCGCCCCTGAAGTCATTGATAAGTTCATATTTGTACCGGTATCGCCATCTGGAACTGGAAAAACGTTCAATGCGTCAACAAGTTTAACATTGTTAGTTAAATTATTCGCTCCTTGAATAATCATTTGAGATAAACGTTTTCCATCAATTATTTGAATTGACACAGATTTTCCTCCTTAATGCACATTACAAGTTTATTACTTTAACTCCTTGTACGTAGATGTTTACAGAATCTACGGCTAGTCCTACTGTTTGATCTAATGTATATTTTACTTTCGTTTGGACGTTATGTGCTACTTCTGAAATTTTTGTACCATAGCTCACAATAATATACATATCAATATGTACTTCATCTTCTTCTTTACGAACAATAACGCCTCGAGTAAAGTTTTCTTTTCGTAAAATATCTGTTAATCCATCTTTCAATTGATTTTTTGAAGCCATACCTACGATACCGTAGCAATCTACTGCGGCACCTCCAGCAATTGTTGCAATGACATCTGTACTAATATCAATTTGACCGTACTTTGTTTTAATTTCAATTGACATCTCTTTTCCCCCTTCATAAATGGTGAAAGTGAGCTAGACTACTTTAATTACTATCATATAATCTTTTCAAAGAAAATTCCATCGTTCTTTCTTTTCACTCTCATATTTTCAGCACATTGTGCTTTTCTATGATGAGCAAAATAGTCCATTGTTATTATACAACATGTACTACTATAATATGTCAAGAGATTTTTCTTGTTTCCTTCTTTTTCCTACTGGTATTTAGTGTCAAGTAATTTTTCTTGATTTCTTTGTTATACACGGTTGCATTCTGTTTTTAGTTGTGTTAAATTATAGTAGTGTTTTTAGCATCGCATAAAAGACTAACATTGAAAAATTACGTATGGTAAGGTAGTTAAGGAGGGAAATATACATGGCTCGTGTTTGTGCTATCACTGGAAGAAAAGCTCGTTCTGGTAACTCTCGTTCTCACGCAATGAACGCTACAAAACGTAAATGGGGCGCTAACCTTCAAAAAGTTCGCGTACGCATCAACGGTAAAGTTCAACGTGTTTACGTTTCTGCTAGAGCATTAAAATCTGGCAAAATCGAACGTGTTTAATAATAAAAAAAGAGCCGCTTGGCTCTTTTTTTTATTATTACAATGAAAAAAGCACCGGTAAAAGGTGCTTTTTTAGTCCTTTTTAAAGGTATTTAACACCGCGCGAACAATTCCACCAAGAAATTTAGGTAACTTAATTGTATAAAATCTCATGGTTTCCCTCCTAATCCCCATTACTCCACTTGTTTACTATATGATGCTAGGAGCAAATTTGTTTCTTTAATCAGTGCTTCTTATCATCATTAATATGCCAGAAGTAAATGAAAAAGTACCTTTTTCCTTGGCAAGTTCATTACTAATGCAAAGCGTCGATCCCCATTCAATGGTTCTATTTGTTAAAGGATATTTAAAACCGCGAAGCGTAATACCTTTTACAATCTTTGTAACTGGTACAAAAGAAACATATGGAAACTGTTTATTTTCTTCAATATCATATGCTCCTACACTCTTTACACATATTTCATTTTTTTGATCTACAATATACATATCTATTTCTTTTTCTAACCCTTTCAAAAGCATTTGTATATTAGCTAAACCATGATCAAGTCTCCCACCAGTAGCACCAAAAATACGAATAAACTTCGGATTTTGATTTAAAGCCCACCGAATAGCAATTTCTAAATCCGTTTGATCTTTTTCCCTCGGTACAATATGTAAATCATCTGTCTGTTTTTGCATCCAAGCTAACTCATCATCGGTAACTGAATCATAATCACCAAACGCAACAGCCGGGACAATTCCTTGCTTTAATAAGCGATACACTCCGCGGTCAACCGCTGCCCACACTACCTCGTCATTTTCATATAAAGAAAAATCCGCGCAATGTTCTTCAGGTCCTCCTGCTAAAATATGAATAATCATTTTTCCGTCCCCTTCTATCAAAAAAAGCAATCTGCCAGTCGGTAGATTGCTTTTTTGTGTGATCCCGTTCTAACAGGTCTTTATACATTTCTAATACGTATTTCTTATCCGCGAATAACTCGAATTGCTTCGCCGCGGTCTTTTTGATTATATACTGCAGAACCAGCTACAAGAACATTTGCACCAGCTTCGATACAATGTCTTGCAGTTTCTGCATTTACACCACCATCAACTTCAATTTCTACTTGTAAATTACGCTCTTCTACCATTTCTGATACTTGTTTAATTTTTGGTAAAACAGAATGGATAAATTTCTGTCCACCAAAACCTGGATTTACTGTCATAAGCAATACCATATCAATATCTTCCAATACATGTTCAATGATAGAAACTGGTGTATGTGGATTTAGCACAACCCCAGCCTTAATACCATGCGATTTAATTAACTGAATAGTGCGATGTAAATGTGGACATGCTTCTACGTGAACAGTAATAATATCTGCCCCTGCTTTTGCAAAAGTAGGAATATACTGATCTGGGTTTTCAATCATTAAATGTACATCTAACGGTAAAGATGTAATCGGACGAATTGCCTCTACAATAAGCGGACCAATCGTAATATTTGGAACAAAGTGTCCATCCATTACATCAACATGAATATAATCCGCTCCCCCTTTTTCTACATCTTTAATTTCTTCCCCTAGTTTTGAAAAATCTGCTGATAAAATCGATGGTGCAATTTTAATCATGACTAATACCTCGGCTTTCTTTCTCTAATTTCTTCTACAAATTGTTTATAGTGTTCATAACGGTAATCAGCAATCCTTCCTTCCTCGACCGCAGCTTTCACCGCGCATTTCGGTTCAGAAAGATGTGTACACCCTCTAAATTTACAATATTGACTCTCTTCTTTCAACTCTGGAAAACAAAGTGTCAAGTCTTCTACTTCAATATCGATAAAATCAAGAGAACTAAATCCTGGTGTATCTGCTACCAGTCCACTTCCAACTGAAATTAATTCTACATGCCTCGTCGTATGTTTCCCACGACCTAAATGCGAAGAAATATCATTTGTTTTTAACTCTAAATCTGGTCTCAATACATTTAACATAGATGATTTTCCAACGCCAGATTGTCCCGCAACAACTGAGACACATTCTTCAAGAAATGGTTTTAAGATTTCAATACTTTCTTCTGTATTAATAGAAGTAAATAATACATCATATCCCATTTCACGATAATCATTTGCATAAGATTCAACCATTTCTCTCATTGGCTCATCTACTAAATCCATTTTACTAATACAAATGATCGGCTTAATGTTATGATATTCAATCAATACTAGAAAACGATCAAGCAGGCCTGGATTAAAATCTGGTTCCACTGCAGAAAACACAAGAATCGCTTGATCGACATTCGCAATAGGGGGTCTAACAAGCTCATTTTTCCGTTCAAATACTTCTAAAACGTAACCTTCGTTTTGATTCTCTGCTTGAAAAACGACTTGATCTCCTACAAGCGGTGTGATTTTATTCTTTCTGAATACACCACGACCACGGCATTGTGTAATGCCTTCTTCATGTTGCACATAATAAAAACCGCTTAAAGCCTTAATAATTTTTCCTTCTGGCATACAATTCTCCTTTATTTATATAGCTTGTCTATTTCAACATAATGAACCTCTTTTATAATAATCGATATGTAATGTATATACGAATAACCACTACTCAAATTGCTCTCATTTTATTATTTTTCATCTTAAAGGGTAACACCTTTCTCGTTATACTGTCTACCCTGTAAACAGGGCTTAACAGGAAAGTGTAACGAATTCCATCTCCTTCTATACTAGGAGATGGAATTCACAAAAAGAAATTTCGTGTTATTCAGCTGGATATGGCACTTCTTTATCTATAATTGTTATACCATCTCGAACAATCTTATAATGTCCTTTTGTTCCTTCTTGAATGACAAATTCAAGAGAAATAGTGGCCGATTCTGTTATCGTTCGCGTTTCAATCGGTTTGTCCATTTTATGCTGCATATCTTCTTTATAAATTTCGATTGTTTGTGGCTTTTTCTCACCTATTACAGGAGCTTCATATGGCAGTGAAATATTATCTACTTTTACAGTTTTCGTTACTTTCGGTTTCGGACCATCTGAAATCGTCACAAATACTTTATCTGTAGCTTTTAAAGGTGTTCCTGGCTTTGGTGATTGAGAAATTACGAGACCTTTCTCCACTGTATCCGAATATTCTCTTTTTATATTCGGTACAAGTTTATTTTCATTTAAATAACTATTCACATAGTTTTCCGTCCAACCAGAAAAATCACCAAGCCTAATTTGATAAGGTCCTTTACTAACCCAAACTTTCACTTCTTGTTCCGATTCTACAATCATTTGATTTGGAGCTGGACTTTGGTCTATAACCTGTCCTTTTGGCTTCTCGCTTTCCATATAGGATGGAACAATTATTTTATATTTCCCTTCCCATTCATCCTTCAAACTCTCATAATCTTTTCCAACTAAATTATCCATTTTGCTTTTTTTCTTCCCACCGGATTGATAAATCGTAATCTTAGAGTTTTCCTTTACAACTCTTCCAGCCGCTGGATTTGTTTTAATGACTCTTCCTTCTTCAACATCGTCTGTATAAACGATATTTGGTTCAGCCACTTCAAATCCTTTCTCAACAAGAGCCGTAACAGCAGACTCATACTTCATACCAGCCACATCGGGAATTTTCACATCTTTCGGTATAAAAAATCCTGGAATTACCGTAAGCGCTAACGTAATACCAATTGCTAAGAATAAAAACGTTGTAATTAATACCTTTAACCATTTATTACTTCGTTTTTTTTCTATCTTTGGTTGCACTTCTTCTTTTATGTGCTCTTCTCCTTTATTTCCATGTAATACAATTGTTTCCTCGCCTACATTTCCAAATAGTTGTTCTTGTTGAATAATCGGAATTGCTTTTGTTGCTTCTATATCTTCTGGAATATAAAACGGTTGCTCGTTAATGCGCTCTGGATATAACGCTGTTTCAATATCTCTTTTCATTGCATTCGCAGACTGATATCGATGAAAAGGATCTTTTGCAGTTGCTTTTAAAATAATATTTTCTACACTTTGCGGAATCTCTGGATTCCAACGTTTTGGAGACGGTGTTTCATTTTGCAAATGTTTTAAAGCTATAGCAACAGCAGATTCTCCTGAAAATGGTTGTCGTCCTGTTAGCAATTCAAACATAACAATCCCAAGTGAATAAATATCCGATTGTTTATTGGCTATTCCTCCGCGTGCCTGTTCTGGAGACAAATAATGTACAGATCCAAGTACAGAGTTCGTATGCGTTATCGTAGTTGCACTTGTAGCTGTCGCAATTCCAAAATCTGTAACTTTCACAATTCCATCATTTCGAATGAGAATATTATGCGGTTTAATATCTCGGTGAACAATTTCAAAATGATGTGCATGTGCCATTGCAGCTGTTAATTGCTCCATAATATCAAGTGCTTCAGCTATTGACAACATTCCACGCTGATTTATGTATTGCTTTAATGTTTGTCCAGGTACATATTCCATAACAAGATAATAAATCCCATCTTCTTCCCCAACATCATACATATTTACAATATTTGGATGCGACAACGTTGTAACAGATTGCGCTTCTCTATGGAAACGTTTAATAAACTCTTCATTATTCGCATAATCGAGTCTTAAAATTTTTACCGCTACATCCCGACCTAGTATATCATCATGAGCTAAATATACATTGGCCATCCCTCCGCCACCAATCATTTCCAGTAGCTTATAACGGTCGTTTAGGCGTTTTCCAATCAGCACGTTGTAATTCACCTACTTTCGTTTGCCGAATCCGCATAATCAACAATGACAAGGGTAATGTTATCTTCTCCACCACGATCATTCGCCAATTGAATCAGATGTTCTCCCTTTGTCTCAAGTTGTTCATTTAATTGCAAAATCCTTCGCATGTCATTTATGGCAACTTTATTTGATAATCCATCAGAGCAAAGAAGCAATTGATCGTTCTCTTCCAGCACTAATGTTTTAACGTCTAATCCGACCTTTTCTTCTGTTCCAAGCGCACGCAAAAGCACATTTTTTTTCGGATGATATTCCGCATCTTCTTTTGAAATTTCACCATGTCTAACCAGTTCATTTACAAGTGAATGGTCCTCTGTTACAAGCGATATTTCTCCATCAGATATCATATAACAACGACTATCTCCAATATGTCCAATCGTAACGAAACCTTTTGTACATATCGCTGCAATAATCGTTGTTCCCATACCACTGCACTCTACATGCTGCTTCGAGTATTCATAAATGCGTTCATTAATCATTTCAACATTGTTATGTAACCATTCTTCTATTTTTTTCGGTTCATTCATATTATATGTTTGCTTCCAATAATCGTGGAATAGCTGAATAGCCATCGAACTAGCGACATCCCCAGCTCGATGACCTCCCATTCCATCAGCTACTACAGCTAAAATATCTCCATCTAAATTATGAAAAACTCCTGCACTATCTTCATTGTGTTGACGCACTTTTCCTTTATCCGATAGAAACACGGCTTTCATTTTGTCACCTCGTCTCTTCTTTGCGCTCCTTTGCACGCAACTGACCGCAGGCAGCATCAATATCATGACCTTGTTCACGGCGAATCGTTACATTCACACCACGATCTTTTAACGTTTTTTCAAATAAGAAAATTTGCTCTCGTGGTGTTCTGACGTAGTCTCGCTCTGGTACATAGTTTACCGGAATTAAATTCACATGACATTTTACACCTTTTAAAAGTTGCGCCAGCTCTTCAGCGTGCTCCACTTGATCGTTCTCTCCACCAAACAAGCCGTACTCGAACGTAACGCGGCGCCCTGTTCTATTTATATAGTATTTAATAGCTTCCATTAAATCCGGTAATTTATAAGCGCGGTTAATCGGCATTAATTTTGAACGCAGTTCTGTGTTAGGAGCGTGCAATGAAATCGCAAAGTTAATTTGCAAATCTTCTTCGGCAAACTTATAAATTTTCGGGATAATTCCACTCGTTGAAACAGTCATATGACGTGCTCCAATATTGATTCCCTTTTCATGGTTAACAATGCGCAAGAATGACATTAAGTGGTCGTAGTTGTCAAACGGTTCACCAATTCCCATGACGACAAGAGAACTTACGCGTTCATTTGTTTCATCAAGCGCGCGCTGTACTTCTACTACTTGTGCAACGATTTCCCCAGCCTCTAGGTTTCGTTTTAAACCTCCTAATGTTGACGCACAGAACGTACAGCCAATGCGGCAGCCTACCTGAGTTGTTACACAAATAGAATTTCCATACTCATGTCGCATCAATACTGTTTCAATAGAATATCCATCGTATAATTGGAATAAAAATTTAATCGTACCATCAGAAGAGGTTTGTTTTACTAATGTATTTAAAGTAGTAATATCAAAGGAATTCGACAATTTTTCACGCAATCCTTTAGAAAGATTTGTCATATCCTCGTAATTTTTTACACGTTTTTTATACAGCCAATCAAAAATTTGTCCAGCTCGAAACTTTGGCTCTCCTTGTTCCTTTAACCAATCTTGCATTTCATGAAGTTGTAAAGAGTAAATCGATGGTTTCTTTGTTTCTAAAGCTTTCTTTTGTTTTCTTGTAGTTGTTTCCATGATGCTACACCTTCTTTCTTAAACAAGCAATATAAAAGCCATCCGTCGCAAAATAATGCGGTAAAATTTGCACTTGTCCTTTATTGATATACGGACGTAATTTTTCTGGCATACGTTCTTGCATCGTAGTATCCCACTCAAATTCTGGATGCTTTTGTAAAAATTTTTCTACCACTTGTTCATTCTCTATTTTTTCAATTGTACATGTACTGTAGACAAGTCGACCGCCTGCCTTTAACAGAGGAGCAACTTGATCTAATATCGTTTGTTGAATTGTCGACAGTCTTTCACTATCTCCTTTTTCTTTCCCTAATTTAATATCCGGTTTACGTCGAATGACACCAAATCCAGAGCATGGTGCATCAACTAATATTTTATCGAAACTTTCATTGTGAAAGTGCTCTTGCACCTTTCTAGCATCCAATGCCTTTGTTTCCACATTCTCCAGACCAAGTCGATTCGCTTGTTGTCTAATTAAACGCACTTTATGAGCATGTAAATCAAGGGACATAACCTTACCAGTTCCTCGTAATCGTTCTGCCATATGCGTTGTTTTTCCGCCAGGAGCAGCACAGCTATCAAGAATGATATCTCCTTTACTTGGCTCTACAGCTCGTGCGACAAGCATGGAGCTTTCATCTTGAATAGAAAGAAAACCTTTTTGGAACGCTTCTGTATGAGCTATATTTCCTTTTTCAATTTGAATTGCATCATCAGATAAATCGCCGCGCTTTGCTTCAACGCCTTCTTGATTTAACAAATCAATCGCTTCTTCTACTGTTATTTTATCAACATTTACTCGCGCTGTTGGTACAGGCGGTAACATATTTACTTCACACATTTTTTCTGCTGTCTCTAAACCATATGCAGCTACCCATTCTTGTACAAGCCATGTCGGATGACTCATCGCAATCGCAAGACGCTCTACAGGATCTTTCAACTCATCTAAAGAAGGTACACCTTCTCGTTGAATAGAGCGCAATACCCCATTCACCATTCCGGCAATTCCTTTATGTCCGCGACGTTTTGCGATTTCAACTGCTTCATGAATAGCAGCTCGTTCTGGAACTCGGTCTAAATAAAGCATTTGATATAAAGATAAACGAAGTAATACCCTTACCCATGCTTCCACTTTTTTTCTTAAAAACGGTTGTAAATAATAGTCTAATGTGTCACGGCGTTGAATCGTTCCATACACAATCTCAGTTAGTAAACCGATATCTTTTTTACTAATTGTACTTTTTTCAATTAAATGATTTAATAGCAAGTTACTGTAAGCGCCACTTTTTTCTACTTGCATTAATCCATCAAGAGCTAACTCACGAACGTTTTGTCTCATGCATCTTCTCCTAACTTCGTACCAATCTCCAGTTTTGCTCCACGTAAAAATTGTGAAGAACTCATGCGTTTTTTACCAGATGGCTGCAACTCTGTAATCTTAATACCTGTTTCATTTCCAGTAGCTACAATAAAACCATCCTCTTGAATCTCTACAATTGTTCCAGGCTGAGCATGATTCGCTGTAGGAACTTTTTCTCCCCACCATACTTTTACCACTTGTCCAGCTAAAGTCGTATAGGCAACCGGCCACGGATTTAAACCACGAATGTGATTGTATACTTCCTCACCTGTTTTCGCCCAATTAATTTTTTCTTGCTCACGCTTAATATTATAAGCAAATGTCACTTTTTCCTCGTTTTGTTTCATTGGTTCTAATTTACCTTGAACTAAAAGCGGCACCGTTTTAGATAATAAGTGTGCTCCAGCTTCACTCAATTTATCGAACAATGACCCTGTTGTTTCACGTTCTTCAATTTCCACTTCTACTTGCGTTAAAATATCACCAGCATCTAATTTTTCAACCATGTACATAATAGTAATACCTGTTTTTTCTTTTCCTTGCATAATGGCATAATGAATTGGTGCACCACCGCGAAGCTCTGGAAGTAGTGATGCATGTACATTAATACAGCCATATTTCGGTGCTTCTAAAATTTCTTTTGGTATAATTTGTCCGAACGCAGCTGTTACGATTAAATCAGGCTCTAGCGCCAATACTTTCTCATATTCATCTTGTTCGCGAATTTTTAAAGGTTGTAATACTGGAATACCATGCTTTTCCGCTTCAACCTTAACAGGCGTTGGCGTCATCACTTTTTTTCTGCCTACTGGACGATCTGGCTGTGTTACAACACCAACTACATCATATCCATCCTCAATAAGACGACGAAGCACCGGTACAGAAAAGTCCGGTGTCCCCATAAATACTACTTTTATCATGCAAAGACCGCTCCTTTTAGTTCTCTTCTAATTCATTTTCTTCATAATATCTCGTTACTTTTGATGTAAATAATACACCATGTAAATGATCGATTTCATGTTGAATTGCACGCGCTAAGAAGTCATTGGCTTCTAATAGAAATATCTTCCCGCGACGATTTTGCGCTCGAACTTTAATATATTCCGCTCGCTCTACTTCACCATAAAGTCCCGGAAAGCTTAGGCAGCCCTCGGGACCTACTTGTTCACCACGTTTTTCTAAAATAACTGGATTGATGAGTTCAATTTTCCCCGTATCATCTCCAATATCAATAACAGCTACTTGCAAGCTTACACCGACTTGCGGAGCCGCTAAGCCGACGCCATCTGCCGCCAACATTGTCTCATACATATCTTTCAATAAAGTCACTAACTTTTTATCAAAGTTCATTACCCGTTCACATGGGGTTTCTAGCACCTCATTGGGATGCTTTACAATTTCTAAAACTGCCATAATTCCCTCCGTTACATTAACATCGTTGGATTAAAATCAATTGAGATTTGTAAGTCCTTTTGCATTTCTGCTTGATAATGTTCATTTACCATTTTGAGCACGTACTTTAAGTTTGGTTCCCGTTTGTATTTTATCATGCATTGATAACGATATCTATCTTTTATCCTTGGAATCGGTGACGCAACTGGACCTAAGACCATCGCTTGCCGCGAACACTTTGCCCGTAAATAGCCGACAATTTTTTCTGTCACCTGCACTGCTTTTAATAACTCTGGATGCGATACAGTGACAAGTGCAACATAATAGTATGGTGGATATTGCCTCATTCTTCTCATTTGCATTTCCTGTTCAAAAAACAAATCATATTTTTGGCCCTTTGCCAGCTCTATACTATAATGTTCCGGTGTATATGTTTGAATCACCACTTCTCCTGGCAAGTCATGACGTCCGGCTCTACCGCTAACTTGTGTTAATAATTGATACGTTTTTTCGCTCGCCCTAAAATCCGGCAAATGAAGCATTGTATCAGCTGTTAGAACACCAACAAGCGTAACTTTTGGAAAATCTAATCCTTTTGCGATCATTTGTGTGCCAAGTAAGATATCCGCTTTCTCTTCTCCAAATGCTTTTAATAGTTTTTCATGCATTCCCTTACGACTTGTTGTATCCACATCCATTCGAATCACTCGTGCCTCAGGGAATAATTTTGTTAACTCTTCTTCCACCTTTTGCGTTCCTGTACCAAAAAAACGAATATGCGAACTATTACATGCCGGACAAGCTGTTGGCATCTGTTTCTCATAACTACAATAGTGGCACTTCAAACGATGATTTATTTTATGATACGTAAGTGATATATCACAGTGAGGACATTGTACTACATAACCGCAATCTCGGCACATCACAAATGTAGAATGTCCGCGGCGATTTAAGAAAAGCACCATTTGTTCCTTTTTCTTTAATCGATCAGCAATTTTTTCATGTAATGCTCTAGAGAACATAGAACGATTTCCATCGCGAAGTTCTTCGCGCATATCTATAATGTCTACTGTAGGCAATGCTTGCTCATTCATTCGCTTCTCCATCGTTAACAGCTCGTAAACGCCTTTCTTTGCCCTAGCAAACGATTCAAGTGTCGGCGTGGCGCTACCAAGCACGATCGGACAATGATGATATCGCCCTCTCCAAATTGCAACATCTCTAGCATGATATCTCGGATTATCCTCTTGTTTATAACTTGATTCATGCTCTTCATCAATAATAATAATCCCTAAATTTTCAAATGGAGCAAAAATCGCAGAACGTGCACCAACTACAACTTTTACTTCTTTTCTTAAAATTTTCCGCCACTCATCATATTTTTCTCCAACAGAAAGCGCGCTATGAAGAACCGCAACTTGCGAACCAAATCGCCCTTTGAAACGCTCTACCATTTGCGGGGTTAAGGCAATTTCCGGAACAAGTACAATCGCTTCTTTTCCTTTTTCTAATACCGCAGCGATTGATTGTAAATACACTTCTGTTTTTCCACTTCCCGTGACTCCATATAATAAAAATGAATTGTAAGTTTCATTTGTAATAGCTGACAAAATGGGTGTAATCACTTGTTTTTGTTCATCTGTTAATGGAAATGGTTTTGTCTTCTCAAAATCATCTTCATCATAAGGATTACGATATACCTCTATATATTTCTCAGACAATAAACCTTTTTTCACGAGCGATTTAATGGGGGCATCTGTTATTTGTAATTCTTCTTTTAATACTTTTAATGGTACAGTGTGGTAATTTTCCATAAAATAATATAATATATCTTGTTGTTTTTTACTTTTCAATTCAAATGCCGCAGCTTCTAATTCTTTCTCTTGTAATTCAGGCTGAACGACTCTTTGTTTTTTCTTTTGAACTTTATCCTTTACTTTATAAATTACTTCCACTGTACCGTTTGTAATTTCTTTTTGCACCATGCGATATAGCTCTGGCTGCGAAGCAACCTCTTCCCAATCTATTCTATCTTTCCCTTGAAATAAGTGATTTATCTCGGGGGCAACTTCATCCGAATTATGAAGCTGTAACAATTTCTTGTAAGTAGCTTTAATTGCAGTTGGAAGCATCACTTGAAAAGCAGAAATTGTATAGCATAACGTCTCTTCTGTAAGCCAAAAGCCAAGCTTTAGTAACTCTTCATTTAGAACTGGTGTGACGTCTAATATTTCATGCAATGATTTTAATTTTTTACTTTCTACATCTACAGAGTCTTTTATGTCGATAATAAATCCTTGTAACTTTCGCGGTCCAAACGGAACAACGACTCGCATACCAGTTTGCACAATATCTTCCCACTTCTTAGGAATGATATAGTCAAACGGCCTATCTGTTTGACGGGCCGGCACATCAACAATTACACTCGCAAATTTCATATACGATCATCTTCTAACATCGATTCAATTTGCTTCAATATTTCATAAGCGACTTCCTTTTTCGATAAAAGTGGCAACTCAATCACATTCCCATCTTTTCTATACATGGTTACGATATTTGTATCTGTACCAAATCCTGCCCCTTGCGCTTTTACATCATTTGCAACAATCATATCAGCATTCTTTTCACGTAATTTTCTCGTTGCATATTCTTCAATATTTTTCGTTTCAGCAGCAAAGCCAACAAGCAATTGATGCTCTTTTCTCTCACCCAATGTTTTTAAAATATCAGTTGTTCTTTCTAATTCAATGACAGCATCACCATCTTGTTTTTTCATCTTATGATCATGTATAAATTTAGGGCGATAATCGGCAACAGCGGCTGTTTTTATGACAACATCCATTTCAGAATAATGTTGCAATACGGCCTCTAACATATCTTGTGCCGATTCCACTTGTATAGTTGTAACGTTTATAGGCGGCGCTAATGCTGTCGGTCCCGAAACAAGTATGACATCCGCTCCAAGATTTGCAGCAGTTTCAGCTATAGCATAGCCCATCTTCCCTGAAGAAAAATTTGTCATAAAACGAACTGGATCTATCTTTTCACGAGTAGGACCCGCTGTTATTAATATTCTTTTTCCGCGCAATGTTTGTCCGGCTGAAAACTGTTCTTCCAATCGTGCCATAATGATTTCAGGCTCTTCTAATCGTCCTTTCGCCACATAGCCACATGCTAAAAAGCCTTCTCCAGGCTCAATAAATGTATACCCTAAATTCCGCAGTGTCATCATGTTTTTTTGAACAATTTGATTTTCATACATATGTACATTCATAGCTGGCGCAATCCAAACCGGCGCTGTAGTAGCTAATAATGTAGTAGTAATCATATCGTCCGCAATCCCATTCGCTAATTTTCCGATACAATTCGCTGTAGCTGGCGCAACTAATATAACATCTGCCCAATCAGCTAAATCAATATGAGCGATTACCGCAGAATCCTTTTCGTCAAATGTATCTGTATATACATCATGGCGAGAAAGCGCTTGAAATGTAAGAGGTGTAACAAACTTCATCGCCGATTCACTCATTATAACCTTTACAAGCGCTCCTGCTTGTGTCAACTTACTCGTTAATGCTGCCGCTTTAAAAACGGCAATTCCCCCAGTTACACATAGAAGTATTTTTTTCCCTTTTAGCATATAACTCGTCCTCTTTCTTGTTCAAACTTATTCTACTGAAATACAACCATTTCAGTTCGTCAAGTGCTACCATTTCATATTTCTTTTATTTCCTTATAAATTCCTATCGTAAAAAAATAACAACCTACTTGTAAATAGGTTGTTACCGTTACATAGAAAATTATAAAGTCTATGTTTTCATTTGTCGAAAAGAAAGTCTTACTCAGATACTTTCTCTTCGCTTGGTACGTAGCTTAATGATTCTGCATCAATTTCTTCTAATGCTTTCCCTACACATTTATGAGAAACTGGGTTTTCAACAGCACAATCGTTCGCTAGTTGCATTTCACGAGCACGCTTCGCTGCTACTGTTACTAATGTATACTTAGAGTCGATTTTTTTTAGTAATGAGTCAATTGATGGATTTAACATATTATATACCCTCCGTCATTTCCTTATAATATTGTGCTACTCTTTCGCGGCGACAATGTTCGCCAACCACAATTGCTTTAATTCGTTCGCAAGCTAATTCAACTTGATCGTTTTCTACAACATAATCATAAGCGTCCATCATTTCAATTTCTTCTTTTGCTACAGTTAAACGATTTGCAATTACTTCTTCCGTCTCCGTACCACGCCCTACGATTCTATTTTTCAATTCCGATAGGCTCGGAGGCGCTAAGAAGATAAACACTCCTTCTGGGAATGCTTTCTTTACTTGAATTGCTCCTTGTACTTCAATTTCTAGAAATACATCTTTTCCTTCTGATAAAGTCTTTTCAACATAGTCAATCGGCGTTCCGTAGTAATTCCCAACGAACTCTGCCCATTCAAGTAACTGGTCGTTACGAATCATTTCTTCAAATTCTTCTCTTTCTTTAAAGAAATAATCTATACCATCTATTTCACCCTCACGTGGTTTACGAGTCGTTACTGAAATAGAGTACTGAAATTGTGTATCTTCATGACTGAACAATTCTTTACGAACTGTTCCTTTTCCAACGCCCGAAGGTCCTGAAAGAACAATGAGCAACCCTCTTCTACTTCTCATAAATATGTAAAACCTACCCTTCCTCACTTAAATCTTCTTTATTATTTAAACGATGTGCAATCGTTTCTGGTTGAATTGGACTTAGTACAACATGCCCATCATCCATAACAATAACCGCCCTTGTTTTCCTCCCATACGTAGCATCAAGTAGTGCATTATGCTCACGCGCTTCCTGTACCGTTCGTTTAATAGGAGCTGATTCCGGACTTACAATAGCAATAATTCGATGAGCAGATACGATATTTCCATATCCAATATTTAAAAATCGCATGGCCATAATTTGTGCCTCCTAGTAAGTCTATCCGATTTCTCTACCACGTATAACTTTATATCTTTTTTGACAGCTATTCAATATTTTGTACCTGTTCACGAATTTTTTCAAGGTTATTTTTCATTTCCACGACATATTTTGAAATCGTTAAGTCATTTGCCTTAGAACCAATCGTATTAATTTCCCGGTGCATTTCCTGCACAATGAAGTCCATTTTTCTACCAACAGGCTCCTTTAGTTCGAGCGCCTCACGAAATTGGTCTAAATGACTTTGCAATCTGACTAATTCTTCATGAATATCCGAGCGCTCTGCAAACATTGCCACTTCTGTAAGCACTCGTTGTTCATCTAAATCTTGGCTATGTATTTCTTTTAAGCGATTTTCTAATCGTTCACGATATCTTTGAACAACAATTGGTGCGTGCGGAATAATTGCATCCACACAATTGTGAATCTCTTGTAAACGATGTGCTATATCTTTATGTAATCGTTCTCCTTCGCCGTCTCTCATTGTTTTTAACATATGCGCAGCTTGGCGAACAGCCTCATATAAACTATGCTCAAATTGTTCATTTACATTTTCCACTTCTTCAATCGCCGTTACTTCTGGCATTGCCATTAATTGTTGCAAGGTAATGGAATCCTGTAATTGAAATTTCATTTTTACATCTTCCATAATCGATTTGTACTGATCGAGAAGCGACCAATTCACACTTAATTTTCTTTCTACAAGTCCTTCCCCAGCAATACTAATAGACACTTCAATACGTCCGCGGCGAACTTTCTCCGCAATAATTTTACGAATTTTATCTTCGAAAACCATCATTTGTTTCGGAAGTCGAATGTTCATCTCTAAAAAGCGATGGTTCACTGACTTCATTTCTACTGTAATTTGAAAGGCATCCTTTTCTACTTTCGCCCTTCCAAAACCTGTCATACTAGAAATCATCTTTATCACATCCAAGCCATGAAATAACTCAATGAAAAAGGTAATAGAGATATCGCTCTACTACCTTCTGTAAATTATATCACATTTTCATTTCATTGACTATTTCAAGTTTAATCCTTTCTTATATAACAAAGACTTTTTCTTTTTCTCTTTATTTCCTGTCAATAACGAGCCTACTAATAAAAATGTTGGAATAGAGGATAGCCCTACAATTAATAACCAATCTCTTGCTTGAATTGGCAATGTACTAAAGATTGGTTGCAATGGTGAGTAATAAATGACCACAAGCATCAATAGGATGGAAACAATGACCGCACCAACTAAATATATATTTCCAAACGGATTGCGATGGAACACAGAATGTTCACTACGGCAGTCAAATACGTGGATGAGCTGTGCTAATACAAGCGTCGCAAATGCCACTGTTTGTGCGTATTTTAACTCATTCGGATGTTGATTATAAGCAATAATAAATGCTAGTAAAGTAACTGATCCAATTAAAAATCCTCGACTGACAATTTTCCATGCGAGTCCTCTTGCAAATACTCCTTCTTTCGGATGTCTTGGATTTCGTTTCATCACATCCCCTTCAGGAGCATCTAGCCCTAATGCCATCGCTGGTAACCCATCCGTTACTAAATTCACCCATAAAATTTGAATCGGAACCATTGGAAGAGGTAACGCAAGCAGCATCGCAAATAACATCACTAAAATCTCTCCAACATTTGATGCTAATAAATAGCGAATAAATTTCCGAATGTTTTCATATATATTTCTTCCCTCTTTAATAGCTGCTTTAATTGTAGCAAAGTTATCATCTAACAACACAAGGGAAGAGGCTTCTTTTGCCACATCCGTTCCCGTTATTCCCATTGAAATTCCAATATCCGCAGCTTTAATAGCTGGTGCATCATTCACTCCATCTCCTGTCATCGCTACAATATGTCCTTTATTTTGAAGTGCTTTCACAATTTTTAATTTATGCTCTGGAGAAACACGGGCAAACACATACGTATCTTCCACAATATCCTCAAGTTCCTCTACTGTCATATTCGCAAGTTCTATCCCTTCTACAACGCGACCATTCCGTGGTAAAATCCCTAGTTCTTCAGCAATAGCCATTGCTGTTACTTTATGATCCCCTGTAATCATTACTGTTTTAATGCCTGCTTCTTTACATTCCTGTACAGCCTGCTTAACTTCAGGTCTTGGCGGATCAATCATTCCTTGAATTCCAACCAGCATAAAGTCTTTCTCTATTTCTTGTTCATCGTGAATTGGATCTGTTACTTTTAATGGTTTAAAAGCAACGGCAATGGTTCTAAGTGCTTGACTTCCAAGGCTATGAATTGCCGCTTGCACTTCCTTGCGATACAACTCACTAAAAGGCTGTTGTTTATTTCCCCATAAAATCGTTTGACTCTTTTGTAAAAGCACGTCTGGAGCACCTTTTGTCACAACAAACTTCTTTCCATCACGATCGCGAACAATGATACTCATCATCTTACGAGTGGAATCAAAAGGAAACTCGTGAATAATTTCAAATTTCTCTTTTAATGCTTCTCGAGAGATTCCAGCCTTCATGGCTACTGCAACAAGAGCACCTTCTGTAGGATCTCCATCTAACACATATTCTTTCTTCTTTTTCATAATTTGAGCATGATTGCATAGACAACCAAATGTTAATAATTGATACAAAGATTTTGTATTCCCTGGATTGATCTTCTCTTCATCTTTCATAAAAGATCCTGTTGGCTCATATCCTTTCCCAGTAACCTTCCATAATTCACCACCTGACCACATATGCGTTACCATCATTTTATTTTGTGTCATCGTCCCTGTTTTGTCGGAACAAATTACCGAAGCACACCCTAGCGTTTCCACTGCTGGCAGTTTGCGTACAATGGCCTTTTTCTTAATCATGCGCTGTACGCCAAGCGATAAAGCAACTGTAACAATAGCTGGTAATCCTTCCGGAATTGCTGCAACGGCAAGTGACACCCCCGCTAAAAACATATGATAGACTTCATTTCCTTGATATACGCCCGCCAATACAACAAGTGCTGTTAGAATAAGCGCAACAATAATTAAAATCTTCCCAAGTTGTTCTAATCTTCTTTGTAAAGGCGTTTCCATTGGTTCTGCATTTTGCAACATATTCGCAATCTGCCCCATAGCTGTATTCATCCCCGTTGCGACTACAACTCCTATCCCAGACCCTCTCGTAATCATCGTTCCCATAAACGCTATATTTTTTTGATCACCAATTGCAACATCTTGCCCACTTAATGCTTCTACTTTCTTTTGAACAGGTACAGATTCCCCTGTTAAAGCAGATTCTTCAATATATAAACTCGATGTTTCAACAAGGCGAACATCTGCCCCAATACGGTCGCCGCTAGAAAACTTAATAATATCTCCCAGAACAAGCGCTTTAGACGGCGCTTTTATCCATTTGCCATTTCGTAAAACTGTTACTTGCGGGGCGGCTAACTCTTTTAATGCCTCCAATGATTTTTCTGCTTTTCTCTCTTGAAAAAAGCCGAGAATTCCATTGAGAATAACGATTGCGACAATTGCGATTGAATCGATATATTCTCCCAAAAAGGCAGAAATGATTGTCGCTCCAAACAATACAAGAACCATAAAATCTTTAAACTGGGCTAGAAATACAAGAAGTGCAGAAGGCCTCTTTGCTTCCTGTAACTCATTTGGACCAAACTTCTTTAGACGTCCTTCTGCTTCTTGTTCTGAAAGTCCTGTCTTCACATTCGTATTCGTTCTCTCCTCCACTTCATGCGCACGCATTTCATACCAATTCATTTCGCTATCGACCTCCTGATTGCAGACATGCTCTAATGAAAGCTTATTCAGCCTCGTCCAAAAAAATGCTATAATTAACATTTAGTTAGAAAGGAGTGTTCATCATGGCATTCGATGGATTATTTACAAGAGCGATTACGCATGAGATTTCAAATTCTCTGCAAACGGGGAGAATTTCAAAAATATATCAACCTTCAAAATACGAAATTTTATTACATATTCGCGCGCATGGAAAAAACCAAAAGTTAATTATTTCAGCTCATCCGACATATGCTCGTATGCATATCACAACACAAAGTTATGATTCACCAGCATTACCACCTATGTTTTGCATGTTACTTCGCAAACATTTAGAGGGAGGATTCATTGAAAAAATTGAGCAAATCGATTTAGAACGAATCATTCAAATTACTGTCCGCAGTCGCAATGAAATTGGCGATGAATCTTTAAAAACATTAGTTATTGAAATCATGGGGCGCCATAGTAACATCATTTTGGTAGACGAAAAAACAAATATGATTTTAGATAGCTTGAAACACGTTTCTTTAGCAGTAAATCGTCATCGCACTGTATATGCTGGAGCTGAATACGTTGCACCACCAGCACAACATAAAATGAATCCACTGCACGTTGAAACAGAAGATGAATTGATACGGCCGCTAGACTTCCTGTCTGGAAATATGGATAAACAACTCGTCGGAGCTTTCATGGGAATTTCTCCGCTGTTTGCAAAAGAAGTGGTCAAAAAAGCGGGTATGGTAAATGAAAAAGCAGTAGCCGAAGCTTTCTTCAGCTTACAAAAGCCATTAAAAGAACATCAATATACACCAACAATGATTACTGCAAACGGAAAAGAGTTCTTTTACCTGTTTCCCCTTTCTCATTTACAAGGAACTGAAAAGACTTTCTCATCCGTTAGTGAATTATTAGATCGATTCTTCTTCGGGAAAGCAGAACGAGATCGTGTCAAACAACAAGCTCATGATTTAGAGCGATTTATGCATAATGAGAAAACGAAAAATGAAAAGAAAATAATAAAACTGAAAAGAACATTACAAGATGCCGGAAAAGCGGATAAATATCAATTGTTTGGAGAGCTATTAACAGCGAACATATACGCAATAAAAAAAGGTGACAAAGAAGTGGAAGTTGTAAATTATTATGACGAAAATGGTAGAACAGTAACAATTACATTAGATCCATTTAAAACACCTTCAGAAAATGCACAGCGTTATTTCCAAAAGTATCAAAAGGCAAAAAACTCTGTAGCAATTGTCAAAGAACAAATTGAAAAAACAAAGGAAGAAATTCTCTATTTTGACAGCCTACTTCAACAAATGGACGCCGCCTCATCAAAAGATATCGAAGAAATTCGTGAAGAACTAGCTGAAGAAGGATACCTTCGTAACCGCAAAGCGAAACAGGTAAAGAAAAAGCCAACAAAACCATTATTAGATAAATATATTGCAAGCGATGGAACTGAAATTTTAGTTGGCAAAAACAATAAACAAAATGACTATTTGACTACGAAATTTGCGCGTCGCGATGAGATTTGGTTACATACGAAAGATATACCAGGTTCTCACGTGGTCATTCGCTCTGTAGAACCGTCGGAAGAAACATTACTAGAAGCTGCGAAAATTGCAGCGTATTACAGTAAAGCGAAAAATTCTAGTTCAGTTCCCGTAGATTTCACGAAAATTCGCCACGTCAAAAAACCAAGTGGTGCAAAGCTTGGTTTTGTTACATATGATCATCAACAAACACTATATGTAACGCCTGATGCTGATACTGTAATGAAATTAAAAGCTTAAATATACAAAAAGGTATGGATGTTACAGTTGAACCAGGTATTTATATACCAACTGAGGTAGTTGTAGAATGGAAGACAATATCGTCATTACAACATCAAATAAAGAGCGAATTGTTATTCCTTGTTAATAGTATGAATTTTTCAACAGGATTTTTTCTCTGCACATAGAATTCCTTCTCTAGGGTATTCGTTTAAAGAGGGGGAAGTTTAATTGAACTTTGTAATCGATAAGATAGATGGTTTACAGATTGAATTTTCAAAACTTGTTTCCATGATGAATTACGCCCGTTACACAACGATGCAAACGGTGGAAGGTTTAACAATTGAAGAACTTGATTATTTATATGATGAAGAAGCAAATTCAATTGGCATGCTATTATGTCACATGGCTGCTATTGAATTTTACTACCAAATCCATACCTTTGAGGATCGTGAACCGACAGATGCTGAATTAGAACGTTGGTTACCTGGTGTTGAGTTAGGAGATCTTGGACGAGAAAAAATAAAAGGAAACTCCATAGAATTTTACATCAATACATTACTAGAAGTACGCTCTAAAACAATTGAAACTTTTCAATCATTACCTGAAGAATGGTTATTTAAAAAGACAAACTTTTGGCATGATAAACCAGCAAACAACTACTTTAAATGGTTTCACGTTTTTGAAGATGAAATCAATCATCGTGGACAGATTCGTTTAATTAAAAAGATACAAAAAGCTCATGCAGTAAAATAAGAAAATGCCACCTTTATTCGGTGGCATTTTCTTCTATTCATTCACAAAAATTTTTTCATTTACTTTCTAAAAAACTACTGCTAACATTATCAAAATCAATATTAAATATAACCATTTTACAAAAAGTAACCACCCTTGAAAAATGAACAAACAACAATGATACCTATCATAATTCCAATACTTTTCTTGCTATGTTGTTTCATATCATCCAAACGGTATAACAGTATAAGCACAAACCCGAAAACAGGTATGATACTGATCCATTCATTGTTTGTAAATAAATTTAAAATGATGACTAGAATACAAGATACGATGAATCTCCAAAAACCAATTTTTTACGCATAAACACTCCTTAAATTCCATTTTTAAATCTCACCATTACAATACATGAAACTTTACTTTTTTTCTATTTCCTTTACTCACATACTTTCACTGCTTTCATACAATGAACTACACGAATGCCTAAGGATGTGAATGTTATGGGAGTTGAATTAACGCTTTTACATGCTCTCTATGTTCTTTGTTTGCTAACCATTATTACCTTCTTTATTCTCCGGAAAGATACGACAATCATTTGTATCATTTTTATTTTTTTACTAGCATTAACCGCAACAAGTTCTATCCCTCTTGCCGTTAGCAGCATATTTCAAAGTTTCATTTACGCCATTACCGAACTATTACCAACTATATTAATCATTTCCATTATTGTATCAATGAGCAATTTACTCGTTCATACCGGCATAAATGATACGATGATTTCACCATTTACAAAGATGATTCGTACACCTACACTCGCTTATTGGATTATCGGTCTTTTAATGATGACAATTTCTTTCTTCTTTTGGCCTTCTCCAGCTGTCGCCTTAATGGGAGCCATTTTATTACCAGTCGCTGTTCGCGTTGGACTTCCGCCAATTGGAGTTGCGATCGCTATGAACTTATTCGGACACGGCATCGCCTTATCAGGTGACTTCGTTATTCAAGGCGCACCAAAATTAACCGCAGACGCTGCTGGTCTTCCTGTTTCCAGCGTCGTTTCTGCCAGTGTCCCCCTCGTTATCGTTATGGGCATTGTTACAACTTCTGTTGCTTTTTTCTTCTTACGAAAAGAATTTCATACAGGCTCCCCCATACAAGAATCTATCCAGTCAACCGATTCTTCAAAAACACTCACTTCATTATCTCCTCGGACAAAAAAATGGCTCGCTATTTGCATTCCGATCGTATATGCCATAGATATTCTTTGTATGATTCAATTTAAACTACAAGGAAGCGACGCAACAGCGCTTATTGGCGGGACGACTGTTATTATGATTATCATCATTTCCCTCATCGCTTACAAAGGAAATGGACTGAATAAAACGACCGATTATTTTATAGAAGGGCTACAATTTGGATTTAAAATCTTTGGCCCTATTATTCCAATCGCTGCACTTTTTTATTTAGGAGATAGCGGATTTATAAAAATTATTGGAGACTATTTACCGAAAGGTTCACACGGAATCATTAATGACTTAGGAATCGCCTTATCTCAAACGGTTCCTTTAAATCAATATGTATCGGCTGGAACATTAACTATCGTTGGTGTTATAACAGGATTAGATGGGTCTGGCTTTTCAGGTATATCACTTGCTGGTTCAATCGCAAATCTTTTTGGAACAGCACTTGGTCATGGAACAGCTACATTAACAGCACTTGGACAAATCGCTGCCATATGGACTGGGGGCGGTGCCTTAATTCCTTGGGCGCTTATTCCTGCCGCTGCGATTTGTAAAGTCGATCCGTTTGAACTTGCACGCCGAAACTTTTTACCAGTTGTGATTGGCTTACTTGTCACCACGATCGTCGCGATGTTTATTCTATAACGTAAGCAAGTATTCTCTTGTTTACGTTTTTTATTGTAAAGTTCATCATGAATTACTGACTTTCAAAAGGGATTATTTATATGTTAGCGAAATTATATTAAGAGAGTATTTATTTCAAAACGTTTACGAAAAACAGATTACTGCAATTAGAAAAGGGGACATAACTATGAATGAATTGATTTTCGTCTTATTAATTTGTCCATTACTTATCTTTATCGTTTCTGTTATTGGAACACGTAGAACGAAAACGTATTACGTAATGCCAATTGTAACGTTTGCTAGCTTTTTAATAATAGGGGTTATCGCCTTCACTCCAAATTTTTTCTTTTGGGTTGGCATGTACAGCATCTTCTCATTTATTGTTTCTTATATGACTCTCTTGTTTGTAAGAGGATATGAAATTGTGGAAAGCGCTAAGTAGTCATTAATAAGGCGATTGTAATAGGATTTTCTTTGATATTGATAGGACTTTACTTGATTATGATACCACTGAGAGAATTGGTATATCGAAACCAGACCCTGAAATTTTTCAAAGAACTGTATTACAATCGAACCTCAAAATGAAAGATTTCTATTATATTGGTAATTGATTAGAAACTGATGCAATTAGTAGTATAAGCTGGAATGCAAGATATGTGGTTAAATCGGGATACCTCGCAACTCAAGTGCGATGTTCCTACTATATCTTCTTTACATGAAGTTTTAACGATGATATAAAAAACGACTGCGTTCCCCCGCAGTCGTTTTTTATGTTACGCTGTAATCCAAGCCTCGTCAGCTGGATTTTTGCGCCATTCTTGTAGTTTTTTCGTTTCAGCTTGTCCAATCATACCTTTTTCTTCCGCTACTTGAGTTAATGTGCTATAGTCGCTTAAAGAATATGATGCTACATTAGCTGCCGCTAGTTTTTCTTTTCCTGCTTCAAGCTCGTATGTGAAGATTGATACGATTCCTAATACTTCACAGCCAGCTTCGCGAAGTGCTTCTACACATGTAATCGCACTACCGCCAGTTGAAATTAAGTCTTCTACTACTACTACTTTTTGACCTTTTTCAGCTTTTCCTTCGATTTGATTCCCTTTACCGTGGCCTTTTGCTTTACTACGTACGTAGCACATTGGTAAATCCATACGATCGCTTACCCATGCAGCGTGCGCAATACCAGCAGTTGCTGTTCCTGCAATAACTTCTACAGCCCCAAAGTGCTCTTTAATTAACTCTTCTAATCCAGCTGCAATCGCTTGACGTACTTTTGGATATGATAAAGTTAAACGGTTATCACAATAAATTGGTGATTTCATACCAGAAGACCAAGTGAACGGATCATTCGGTTGTAAAAATACTGCTCCAATTTCTAATAAATGCGATGCGATTTCTTTTTTCATGCTGTTACACCTTCCCACTGTTGTTTTACTGTTTGATACGCTTCAAGCGGATTTTCTGCTTTTGTAATACTACGTCCCACTACGATGTAGCTTGAGCCAAGTTCCCTCGCACGTTTCGGTGTTGCTACGCGCACTTGGTCATTCACATCATCACTTGCAAGACGAATCCCCGGTGTTACTGTTACAAATTCATTTCCGCATACTTCACGTAATTTTGGAACTTCAAGTGTTGAACAAACAACGCCATCAAGTCCACTTTCTTTCGTTAATTTTGCATAATGAGCAACCACTTCTTCTAACGTTTTCTCAATGCCAATCTCTTTTTGCATCATAGCTTCCGAAGTGCTTGTTAGTTGTGTAACTGCAATACAAATCGGTCTCTTTTTTCCTTCTTGCTTACCTTCCTCTAATCCCTCGATCGCCAATTTCATCATACTACTTCCCCCAGCAGCATGAACATTTACCATATCAACATCTAGACTAGCTAGGCTACGCATAGCACTTTTTACTGTATTTGGAATATCATGAAGTTTTAAATCTAGAAAGATTTTATGCCCTTTTTCTTTTAAGTACGTAATAATTGCTGGGCCTTCTTTATAAAACAACTCCATACCAACTTTGACAAATAACTCTTCCCCTTCAAAGTGTTGTAAAAATTGTTCTACCTCTTTTTTTCCTGGAAAATCTAACGCAACAATTAGCGACTGTGACATACTTACTTCCAGCTCCTTCCTTGACATTCCGAAATGTGATCAAATCCTAATTCATCTAATAACGATGGTAATTCTTCAATAATGGTTGGGCATGCGAGCGGATCAACAAAATTTGCTGTACCAACTGCCACTGCACTTGCACCGGCATAGAAGAATTCAATAACATCTTCTGCCGACTCAATGCCACCCATTCCAATAATCGGAATGTTAACCGCTTGGCTTACTTCATGTACCATGCGAATCGCCACCGGTTTAATTGCAGGACCTGATAGTCCACCTGTACGGTTTGCTAAAATTGGTTTTGCTGTTTTTAAATCTAGACGCATACCAAGCAATGTATTAATCATCGTTAATCCGTCCGCACCTGCATTTTCAATTGCCTTCGCAATCTCCACAATGTTTGTCACGTTCGGTGACAATTTCACATATACCGGCACTTCAGAAACCTCTTTTACTCGCTTCGTTAAATCAGCAGCAATTTCAGGATTTGTACCAAAAGCGATACCTCCCGTTTTTACGTTTGGACAAGAAATATTTAATTCTAGCGCATGAACATTCGGTGCTTTTGAAATTTCCGTTGCTACTGCTACATAATCTTCAATTTGTGAACCTGCAACATTCGCTATAATTGGGAGATCAAATTGTTCTAACCATGGTAATTCAGAGTTCATTACCTTTTCTAGCCCTGGATTTTGAAGTCCGATTGCATTTAGCATACCACCTGGTGTTTCCGCCACACGAGGCGTCGGATTTCCGTAGCGTGGTTGTTCTGTCGTTGCTTTAATCATGATTGAGCCCAGTACACTTAAATCATAAAACTGAGCATATTCACGGCCAAACCCGAAGCAACCAGATGCTGGGATGATTGGATTTTTTAATGATAATCCTGGCAATTCAACTTGCAATCTGTTCATAGTACAACCTCCCCGATTGGAAATACAGGTCCATCGCTGCACACTTTCTTATAAGAATGTCCACTTGGATCTTCTTGTAAGTGGCATACACATGCGAAACATGCTCCAATCCCACATCCCATACGTTCTTCTAGTGAAATGTAGGCTTTTTTCTCTTTATAACGCCCTTCTAATGCACGTAGCATCGCTAAAGGTCCACATGAGTATAAAATATCAAAGTCAATTCCATAGTTATCTATTACATCTGTTACAAACCCTTTTGTACCATGTGTACCATCAACGGTTGCAACATATGTATCACCAAGTTCTGCAAACTTCTCTTCATAGAAAACAACATCTTTCGTTTGAAATCCTAAGATGTGAATGACACGTACACCTTTTGCAACAAGGCGTTGCGATAGCTCGTAAAGTGGTGGTACACCAATTCCGCCTCCTACTAATAAAGCCGTTTGTCCAGCTTCTGCTTCTTCTACTGGAAACCCATGTCCTAGCGGTCCTAATACGTCTACTAATTCACCTTGTTTTCTTTTTGCTAATGTTTTTGTTCCTTGTCCTTCCGCACGATATAGCATTGTAAATTCGTTTTTTTCTTGATCGACATTACAAATACTAATTGGGCGGCGCAGAAGGGGAGTAATCCCCTCTGCTACCTTAATGTGTACGAACTGCCCTGGTTCGTTCATTTGCTGTACAAGATCACCTTGAAGCACTAATTCATAAATGTTTTTTGCAATTTCTGTTTGGTTAACGACAATCATATTTTGCTTTTGCATCATGCATGTACCACCTCGTGACGCTTTGTTGGCGCGATTTCTTTCATTGCGTGAGCTGAGAACGTCATAGATTCTAGTACTCGTAAAATCGCTCTTGTTGTATCAAGTGATGTTAAACAAGCTACACCATTTTCCACAGATTCACGACGAATGCGGAAACCATCACGCGCTGGTTGTTTTCCTTTTGTTAATGTGTTGATAACAAACTGTGCTTTTCCTTGACGAATAATATCAAGTAAGTTGTAATCTTCAGAGTCAATTTTATTTACAACTTGCACTGGAATATTTTGCTCTGTTAACGATTTTGCTGTTCCTGCTGTTGCTAATAAGTTATAGCCAATTTCATGGAAGCGTCTTGCGATTTCAATCGCTTCTTCTTTATCTTTATCCGCAACTGTAATAATGGCAGATCCATGTGTTGGAATGCTGATTCCCGCAGCAACTAATCCTTTATATAATGCTTTTTCAAGCGTTAAGTCTTTCCCCATTACTTCCCCTGTCGACTTCATTTCAGGTCCTAATGTTGTATCAACAGAGCGCAGTTTTGCAAACGAGAATACTGGCGCTTTTACATATACTTCGTTATTTTCTGGGTGATAACCAGTTTCATAACCTTGTTCTACAAGATTTTTACCTAAAATGACTTTCGTTGCGATGTTTGCCATTGGAACACCTGTAATCTTACTTAAGAACGGTACGGTACGGCTTGCACGTGGGTTTACTTCAATGACATACACTTCATCTTTGAAGACTACAAATTGGATATTTAGTAATCCAACAATATTTAATCCTCTTCCAAGTGCAATTGTATTTTCAATAATTTGCTCCTTCACTTTCGCTGATAGGCTTTGCGGAGGATATACTCCGATTGAATCACCAGAGTGAACGCCAGCGCGTTCAATATGTTCCATAATACCTGGAATGTATACATTTTCACCGTCAGAAATTGCATCTACTTCAATTTCTTTCCCAACCATGTAGCGGTCAATTAATACTGGGTGATCCGCATGTACTTTTACTGCATTTTTCATATAGTGAAGCAGTTCTTCTTGACGATACACAATTTCCATTGCACGTCCGCCAAGTACATAAGATGGTCTTACGAGTACTGGATAGCCAATTTCTTCAGCAATTGCTACCGCTTGTTCTACTGTTGTTGCTGTTTTACCAACCGGTTGCGGAATACCAAGCTCTGTTAATGCTGCTTCGAACTTATCACGGTCTTCAGCACGATCTAAATCTTCAAGAGATGTTCCTAAAATTTTCACGCCGCGCTCTGCTAATTTTGCCGCTAAGTTAATTGCTGTCTGTCCACCGAATTGTACAATAACACCTTCTGGCTTCTCTAAATCAATGATGTGCATAACATCTTCAATTGTTAATGGTTCAAAGTACAATTTGTCAGAAATACTGAAGTCTGTTGAAACTGTTTCTGGGTTATTATTCACAATAATTGCTTCGTAGCCAGCTTCTTTAATTGCCCATACAGAATGAACTGTCGCATAGTCAAATTCAACCCCTTGACCGATGCGGATCGGACCAGAACCTAGTACCATTACACTTTTGCGCTCTGTAACGATTGATTCGTTTTCGTCACCATATGTGCTGTAGTAGTAAGGCGTTGCAGATTCGAATTCTGCCGCACAAGTATCTACCATTTTAAATACTGGCATCATGCTATTTTCTTTACGCGTAGCGTAAATTTCACATTCTGTTTTATTCCAAGCAGCCGCAATGTAATGATCACTAAAGCCCATTTCTTTTGCTTCTCGTAATACTTCCATGTCTCCAACGTTCGCTTTTACTTTTCGCTCCATATTTACGATGTTTTCGATTTTTTGTAAGAAGAAGAAGTCCATTTCACACCATTCATGAATCTCTTCTTTCGTTACACCTTGGCGAATTGCTTCTGCTACAACAAACAGACGCTCATCATCTGCTTTTATAATACGTTTCTTCATTGTTTCTTTATCAAGCTCTTTTAAGTGATCTAGCTCTAGATGATAAATACCAAGTTCTAGAGAGCGAACTGCTTTTAATAATGATTCTTCTAAGTTACGTCCGATTGACATAACTTCACCCGTTGCTTTCATTTGTGTTCCAAGCGTTCTATTTGCTGATTCAAACTTATCGAAAGGCCAGCGTGGAATTTTCGAAACAACATAGTCTAACGCTGGCTCGAAGCAAGCATATGTTTTTTGTGTTACCGGGTTTACAATTTCATCTAATGTTAAACCGACTGCAATTTTTGCTGCTAATTTCGCAATTGGGTATCCCGTCGCTTTTGATGCTAAAGCAGATGAACGACTTACACGTGGATTTACTTCGATTACATAGTATTGGAAGCTATATGGATCTAGTGCAAGCTGAACGTTACATCCCCCTTCAATTCCTAATGCACGAATAATTCTTAATGACGTATTACGCAACATCTGATATTCGCGATCACTTAATGTTTGACTCGGTGCTACAACAATAGAATCCCCTGTGTGCACGCCAACTGGATCGATGTTTTCCATGTTACATACTACGATGGCATTGTCATTTGCATCACGCATTACTTCATATTCGATTTCTTTAAAGCCAGCGATGCTTTTTTCTAATAAACATTGTGTTACTGGGCTATGTTTCAAACCACTTGTTACAATTTCGATTAACTCTTCTTCATTGTGGCAAATCCCGCCGCCTGTTCCGCCTAGCGTAAATGCAGGACGAACAATGACTGGATAACCAATTTCTTTTACAAATTCATATGCTTCATCAAGTGTATGAATAATTTCACTTGGTGGTGTTGGTTCGTTTAATTCTTGCATTAATGTACGGAATAAATCGCGATCTTCCGCTTGCTCAATTGCTGATAATTTCGTTCCTAAAATTTCAACTCCACACTCTTCAAGCACGCCTGATTTTGCAAGTTCAACAGCCATATTTAATCCTGTTTGTCCGCCAAGTGTTGGCAAAATTGCATCTGGACGCTCTTTACGAATAATGCGGCTTACAAATTCTAATGTTAATGGCTCAATATATACTTTATCTGCTGTTGCAGTGTCTGTCATAATTGTTGCTGGGTTCGAGTTAACAAGGATTACTTTGTAACCTTCCTCTTTTAAAGATTGACAAGCTTGCGTTCCAGAGTAATCAAACTCCGCTGCTTGCCCAATTACAATTGGTCCTGATCCGATTACTAAAATTGTGTTAATGTCTAGGCGTTTTGGCATAACTCTTCCCCTTCTTTCTTAAAGTTTGCAATCATTGTTAAGAAATCTTCAAATAAGTTATTTGCATCTTCTGGCCCTGCTGATGCTTCTGGATGATACTGTACTGTAAATGCCGGGAACTTCTTATGACGAAGTCCTTCTACTGTTCCATCATTTAAAGCAACGTGTGTAATCTCAAGGTCTGTTCCTTTTACAGATTCCTCTTCTACTGCATACCCATGGTTTTGAGAAGTGATAGCTACTTTTCCAGTTTCAAGATGTTTTACTGGGTGGTTTAATCCACGGTGACCAAATTTTAATTTCACTGTATTTGCACCTGATGCTAAGGCAAATAGTTGATGCCCAAGGCAAATACCGAATAAAGGTACTTTTCCAATAATTCCTTTTAACATTTCAATCGCTTCTGGTACATCTTTTGGATCTCCTGGTCCGTTACTTAACATAATTCCATCTGGGCTTAAGCGTAAAATTTCTTCTGCCGATGTATCGTAAGGAACAACAATAACATCGCAATCACGCTTATTTAATTCGCGTAAAATACCGTGCTTCATTCCGAAATCAACAAGGACAACGCGGTAGCCACGACCTGGGCTTGGATATGGATCTTTTGTTGACACACGCTTTACATGATCGGTAAATACTGTAGCTTTTAATTGACTGACAATGTAATCTACATCGACATCCATATTACAAAGACGTCCGCGCATTGTTCCATATTGACGAATTTTTCTTGTTAATTTTCTCGTATCAATTCCTGATAATCCTGGAATATTTCGCTCTTTTAAATACTCATCTAACGAAATTTCATTACGGAAGTTCGATGGATGATCGCACATTTCATTTACAATTAAACCGTGTACAGATGGTTGAATCGATTCAAAATCATCACGGTTAATACCATAGTTTCCGATTAATGGATACGTAAATGTTACGATTTGACCGCAGTATGATGGATCAGATAAAGTTTCTTGGTATCCTGTCATACCAGTTGTAAATACAACTTCACCTGATTTTTCAATTTCTCCGCCGAAGCCTTTTCCAATTAATACTGTTCCATCTTCTAAGATAAGCTGTCTTTTCATACTAATGCACTCTCCTTTTGCCATGCGATCTTCCCACCAACTAATGTCATAATTGGCCATCCTTGACACTTCCAGCCTGCAAATGGCGTATTTTTTCCTTTTGATAAGAATGTTGTTGGGTCAATTTTTTCTTCTTGTTCTAAATCAATAATGGTAATATCAGCTGCTCTTCCTTCTTTTAGGCGCCCTGTTTCTAAACCAAATGTATCTGCTGGCTTTTCTGTTAAGAATTGAATAAGCTGTTCTAATGTGATAATTCCTTTTTTCACAAGGTTTGTATATAGTAATGGGAACGCTGTTTCAAAACCAGTAATTCCAAATGGTGCTCTTTCAATGCCTTGTGCTTTTTCTTCTGCTGTATGCGGTGCATGATCCGTTGCAATGATGTCGATTGTTCCATCTAATAAACCTTCAATGAGCGCTTCTTGATCTTCTCTTCCTCGAAGTGGTGGGTTCATTTTAAAGTTTGGATCAACAGATGGGATATCATCTTCACATAGCACTAAGTGGTGTGGCGTTACTTCCGCTGTTACTTTAATGCCTGCACGTTTTGCATCACGAATTACTCGTACTGACCCTTTTGTACTTACGTGACAAACGTGATAGTGACAATCTGCTGCTTCCGCTAGTAAAATGTCCCTGGCAATATGTACAGATTCACATACTGATGGGATACCGTTTAATCCATGTTTCTCGGAAAATTTCCCTTCATGTACACAACCTTTATTAATAAGCGTATTTTCTTCGCAATGAGCAACAACTGCCATATTTAATTTAGCTGCACGCTTCATAGCCGCTAACATCATACTTGCATCTTGTACGCCTACTCCATCATCAGTAAATGCGAATGCTCCAAGTTCTTTTAACGTTTCAAAGTCCGTCATTTCAGAACCTGCTTGACGCACTGTAATGGCACCATATGGCAGTACATTTACATGTGCTTTTTCTTTAATTCGTTTTTGCAAGTCTTCCATATGCTCTTTACTATCTGGTACTGGGCGTGTATTTGGCATCGCACAAATTGTTGTAAAGCCCCCTTTTGCTGCTGCAAGTGTACCAGTTTCAATTGTTTCTTTATGTTCACCACCTGGTTCGCGAAGATGAACGTGTACATCTACTAATCCAGGTGCGATTAATTTTCCATTTACATCGATTACTTCCGCATTTTCAGCTGAAATATTTTCTGCTATTTTTGCAATTTTACCATCTTGTACAAGAAGATCTGTTGCTACGATTTTTCCATCTTCATTTAAGTAACGTCCATTTTTAAACAAATAATTCATGTTTCATTCCTCCTAATACATTTGGTAATGCGCGTTTTAAAACAGCCATTCTTACGTAAACTCCATTTTCCATCTGTTTGAATATGCGAGAACGCTCACACTCAACAAGTTCACTTGCAATTTCTACATCACGATTTACTGGAGCCGGGTGCATAATAATGCTTCCTTCTTTCATACGTTTTTCTCGTTCAATTGTTAATCCGTGGTTTTCATGATACTCTCTCATGATGTCTGTTTCATAATGATCATGACGCTCATGCTGCACACGAAGTAACATCATCACATCAACTTCTGGAATAAGTTCATCTAAACTTCTATATGTTCCGAATGTATTTGTTTCATCTTTCCACTCTTCTGGGCTAGCAAAGTAAATTGTTGCACCTAATTTCGTTAATGCTTCTGCATTCGAGCGTGCCACTCGGCTGTGACGAATGTCTCCTACAATCGCAATCTTTAATCCTTCAAATCTCCCAAACTCTTGTTTAATTGTTAGAAGATCTAACAAACATTGCGTCGGATGATTTCCACATCCATCACCTGCATTTAAAATCGGGATATTTACTTTGTCTTTTAGCTCATCGAAGTAGCGGTCTTGCTGATGGCGGATGACTACTGCTTTGGCTCCAATTGATTCTAGTGTTCTTATCGTATCGTATAGCGTTTCTCCTTTTTGTACGCTAGAAGAATCTGCTGAGAAGTTTAATACTTCTAATCCCAATCTCTTCTCAGCAACCTCGAAGCTAAATCTTGTTCTCGTACTATTCTCAAAAAACAAGTTTGCTACAAATGTTTGCTCTGTCGCTTTTCTTTCTTCCCCATTCGCAAAATCTTCTGCATCTTTTAGGATTTCTGAAATCTCTTGTTTCGATAATTCACTCATCGTTAACAACTGGCTCATTGTCATCCCTCATCTTTCTGATTTTTATGATAACACTTTTCGTATTTCTATAACAATAATCGCATAAAAATACCCTAGTCATGTGAGACTAGGGTGCAAGAAAGAAGCCACCCTTTTCTGTCTCACAGGACTGAATTAAAAGGTTCATTTTTATGAAGCAATCCGCTTAGATTGTTGTTTTTCTTTCATTTCTGGTAATAGTAGATTTAACAGTACGCCTACAATTGCTGCAAGCGCCATTCCTTCTACTTGGAATGATTCTCCGATATGAAGCACTGCACCGCCTATACCAATGACAAGAATAACAGATGCGATCATTAAGTTACGTTTGTCACTTAAGTCTGTTTTTTCGTCCACCATCATGCGTAAACCACTTGATGCGATGACACCAAAGAGTAAGATGGAGACACCGCCCATAACTGGTGTTGGAATCGAATGAATCAGCGCTGCAATCTTACCGATAAATCCAAACGCGATTGCGAAGATTGCTGATCCAGCGAATAAATATACACTATACGCTCTTGTAATTGCTAGCACTCCGATATTTTCACCATATGTTGTATTCGGTGGTCCACCAATTACAGATGCTATTAATGTTGCTACACCATCACCAAAGATTGAACGATGTAAGCCTGGTTTTGCAATTAAATCTCTATTAATAACATTTCCAAGTACAATTTGGTGTCCAATGTGTTCTGAGATCGTTACCAGTGCTACTGGAACCATTAGAAGCATAATCTTCCAAGAAAATTCCGGGGTATATGTTACAAACGGTACAACAAAGTCTGGTACATCAAACCATCTTGCCTCAGCTACTGGCTTTAAATCGACTAGCCCTTGGAAGTATGCAAAAATATATCCGCCAATAATTCCAATCAATACCGGTATAATACTGAAAAATCCTCTTCCAAATATGGAGCAAATAATCGTAATTGCTAATGTAACTAATGCTACTGAGAAGTGTGTGAAGCTATATTTTCCATCCACATCATTCATTGCCATATTCACAGCCGTATGCGCTAAAGCTAAACCGATAACCATTACAACTGGACCAACTACAATTGGAGGGAGTAATTTCATAATCCAGGCTGATCCTGATTTTTTAATTCCTAGCGAAACTAGGAGATAAACAAGTCCTGCTAGCATACCACCGAGCATTGCTGCTCCCGGCCCACCCGCGGTTTTTGCCGTTATAATCGGAGCAATAAATGCGAACGATGATCCTAAATAGGCAGGTACTTGCCCTTTTGTTATAAGAAGAAACGCTAATGTTCCTAATCCACTGGAGATTAAAGTTACTGATGGATTTAATCCTGTTAAAAATGGAACCAGTACTGTTGATCCGAACATTGCAAACAAATGTTGTATGCTTAAAAATAACCATCTTCCTGGTTTCGGTACTTCATGAATGTCTAACACTGGCTTTTGCTCCATTGTTATGTCCTCCTTCAGTTTAAAACTTTGTAATAAAAAACTCTTTGTGCCTGTGCACAAAGAGTCCTATACTTTCATATGACAAATTTGACATATGAAAGCCAAGACCCTTTGGCAGCCTCACAGGACTACATTTAAAAGGGATTTACCTTTCGTATATGCTTACTCGATCTTGCTGATCTGTCTCTTGCAAATCAACTTCAATACGTTCTTCACTTGATGTCGGAATATTTTTCCCTACATAATCAGCGCGAATTGGTAACTCACGATGACCTCTATCTACAAGAACAGCTAACTGAATTTGTGATGGTCTTCCTAAATCCATTAGTGCATCCATTGCAGCGCGAACTGTTCTCCCTGTATATAATACATCGTCTACAAGAATCACTTTTTTCTTTGTAATATCTACAGGAATATCAGAGCCTTTTACAAGCGGTTCTTTATCTTTAGATTGCAGCGTTAAATCATCACGATATAGCGTAATGTCTAACTCTCCAACTTCAATCTCTTTTCCTTCAATCTGACTAATTTTTTCTGCTAAACGTTTTGCTAGAAAAATTCCACGCGTTTTAATTCCGACTAAAACGCATTGGTCAACACCTTTATTATGCTCTACAATTTCGTGACTAATACGCGTTAAAGCGCGACGAATCATTTGGTCATCTAAAACAACAGCTTTTTCTTTCATGCTTTACACCTCCAAGCTTTTTTTGCGTGAGAGGAATCGTATAAAAAAAGTCCTCCCAGCGTGTGCGAGAGGACTTTTGAAAAAAGGGTACAAGCATACCCTAAGTATTTCAAACCGTTACCTTCTCAACCTCACGGGGCTGTGTTAAAGGATCATTATTTAACTGTTGTTAGTATCGCAGTTTTTATTCGTTTTGTCAATACTATTTCCGTAAAATATTTAATGTTTCCTCGAATATAGCTGGTGCAGGTGCTTCAAACTGTAAATATTCACCTGTACGCGGATGATTAAATCCTAAAATTCCCGCATGAAGCGCTTGTCCATTTAAATGTAATGTCTTTTTCGGACCATATTTCGGATCCCCAGCAAGAGGATATCCAATATATTTCATATGAACACGAATTTGATGTGTTCGCCCTGTTTCTAAACGACATTCGACAAGCGTAAAGTCCTTAAATCGTTCTAACACTTGAAAATGCGTAACTGCATGCTTCCCATTTTCATCAACAGCCATACTTTGGCGATCTTTCTTATCTCGAGCAATTGGCGCATCAATTGTTCCTTTATCATGCGGGATTACACCATGCACAATTGCCTTATAGCGTCTCGTCACTGTTTTTTCTACTAGCTGATTTACTAAAGATTCATGCGCCATATCATTTTTCGCAACCATTAATAAACCTGATGTGTCTTTATCAATGCGGTGTACAATACCAGGGCGCATGACACCGTTAATACCTGATAAATCTGTACAATGATGCATTAAGCCATTAACAAGTGTACCGCTCGTATGCCCCGGTGCTGGATGTACAACCATACCGCGCGGTTTATTAACAACTAGTACATCCGCATCTTCGTAATAAATCTCTAAATTCATATCTTCGGCACGAATATCCAATTCTTCTGGTTCCGGAATTGTTACTGTAATTTCATCATTTTCTTTTACTTTATAATTTCCTTTAACCGTCTTTCCATTTACTGTTATGACGCCGTCTTTAATCCATTGTTGTACTTGTGTTCGAGACCACTCATGATTTACACTTGCAATAAATTTATCAATCCGTTCGTTTTTCTGTTCTTCTAAAACTGTTACTTGTACTACTTCGCTCATTCAATTACTCCTTCATTTTCTTTCCTTCTAATAATGTTTGAATAATAATTAATACAACACCAATACATAAAGCCGAATCAGCTATATTAAATACCGGATAATTGTATGAAAAAATATACACGTGAATAAAATCCACTACTTCTTGTCTAAATACACGATCAATAAAATTACCAATCGCTCCACCTAAAATAAGACCGAGAGAAATCCCTAACAGTTTATCTGTTTTTGCATACTTCTTCATATAAAAGACAATAAATCCTACAAAAACAACTGTAATGATATAGAAGAACCACATTTTGTTTTCTAAAATACCCCAAGCAGCTCCTCTGTTTCGATGTGATGTTATGTATAATACATTATCGATAATCGGGATACTTGCACCTAATTCCATGTTCTTGACAATAAACCATTTCGATATTTGATCGATCGCAATAACAACTAACGCTATTAAATAATATATCATTTCATTTCCCCCACAAAGACAGTGTACCTCAAAATTTTAGCATAGCTGCTACCTTTTCACAATGAACCTTTATCGAAGAATAAAATAAAATGAAAAAAGGTACTATAATATCGTTGTGCGATTTACACATTTACTTTTTCATATGAAAATTCATAAATAGTACGAGCTGTTGGCAACATCTTCATACGTTTTAAAGAAATCATTTCTCCTGTTTCTTCACAAACACCATACATATCAATCTCCATTTTAAATAATGCTCGCTCAACATCTTTTAAGTCCTCTCTTATATCATGTAAAAGTAATTTCTTCTTTGCATCTAATTGTATTTCATATCCCAGTTCTTGTCCAAATTCCATCTGATATGTGCGATTTACTTCCTTTGCCAATCGCTCCTGTAATTCTTTTCTCATCACTTGTAATTCTCGTTTTATGTCCATATAGATTTCATTCACGTGTACATTCCTCCTAGCTGCAATGTACCGTTAGTGTATCCGAATTCCACTTACTTACCGCACACACATTTTTCCTTCATAGGAAGTTCTTCTATTTTGCTTCATTCATTTTTCATAAGTAACTTTGTACTTGTTATATCATACACGATATACAAAAAAACTGACCGCTGCTATATGAGCGATCAGTTTTTTATATGATTATTTTACATAATTCTCTTTCACAACAGTCGCACAACGCTCACATAATGTTTTATGCTCGTCATCGTTGCCAACTGTTTCAGAAACAACCCAGCATCGTTCACAAGTTTCACCGTTTGCTTGTGTAACAAGAACTGCCGTATGTTCATATTTTTGTGCATCCGCTGGTGCTTCTTCCATCGTTCCACCAAGTTTATGTTCAGAAACGATAAATAGTTGTTTTAAATCTTCTTGAATAGATTCTAACATTTCTTTCATTTCTGCTGTTGGGAATAATGTAATGCTAGCTGTCAATGATTTACCAATCACTTTCTCATTACGCGCCACTTCTAGTGCTTTTAACACATCACTACGAAGCGTCATAAATGCATCCCATTTTGTTTTTAATGCGGACGCATCTTTTAATTCGATAGCTTCTGGCATATCTGTTAATTGTACGCTCTCTTCTGTCACACCTGGAATATATGGCCACACTTCATCAGCCGTATGAGGTAAAATCGGTGTTACAAGTTTCGTTAACGCAACAAGAACATCATATAACACTGTTTGAATTGCACGACGATCATGATGATTTGTCGCTTCAATGTATAAAATATCTTTTGCAAAATCTAAATAGAATGAACTTAAATCGATTGTACAGAAGTTATGAATTGCATGATATACTGCCGCAAAGTCATAAGTTTCATACGCTTCTTTTACTTTCGCAATTAAGTCATTTAATTTCACTAACATATAGCGGTCTACTTCACGCAGTTCCGCTTTTGCTACTGCATCTTGAACCGGATTAAAGTCAGCTAAGTTTCCTAATAGGAAACGGAATGTATTACGGATTTTGCGATATACTTCTGCAACTTGTTTTAAAATATCATCTGAAATACGTACATCAGACTGATAATCAACAGAAGATACCCAAAGGCGTAAAATATCTCCACCTAATTGATCCATAATCTTCTTCGGTACAACAATGTTTCCGATTGATTTACTCATCTTGCGACCTTCACCATCAAGTACGAAGCCGTGGCTTAGCACACCTTTATATGGTGCTTTACCTGTTACAGCAACAGCTGTTGATAACGAAGAGTTAAACCAACCACGATATTGGTCAGATCCCTCTAAATATAAATCAGCCGGACGTTGCAACTCGTCACGTTCTTCTAATACAGCTTGGTGAGAAGAACCAGAATCAAACCATACATCCATAATATCTGTTTCTTTACGGAATTCACCATTTGGACTAGATGGATGTGTGAATCCTTCTGGTAGTAAATCTTTCGCTTCGCGTTCAAACCATACGTTAGAACCATGTTCACGGAATAAGTTTGCTACATGATTAATTGTTTCATCTGTAATAATTGGATCATCATTTTCCGCATAGAACACAGGAATTGGTACACCCCATGCACGTTGACGCGAAATACACCAGTCACCGCGGTCACGAACCATATTATGAAGACGAGTTTCTCCCCACGCTGGTACCCATTTTGTTTCTTTCACAGCTTGTAATAATTCACTGCGGAATGCCTCAATAGATGCAAACCATTGTGCTGTTGCACGGAAAATAATTGGTTTTTTCGTTCTCCAGTCATGTGGATATGAATGCGTAATAAATGTTAATTTCAACAATGCGCCAACTTCTTCTAATTTTTCCGTAATTGGTTTGTTTGCTTTATCATAGAATAAGCCTTCAAATCCAGGTGCTTCACTTGTTAATACACCTTTATCGTCAACCGGACAAAGAACTTCTAGACCATACTTTTGCCCAACAATGAAATCATCTTCCCCGTGTCCAGGTGCTGTATGTACACAACCTGTACCAGCATCTGTCGTTACATGCTCGCCAAGCATAACTAAAGAATCGCGGTCATAGAATGGATGTTTTGCAACTGTATATTCAAGTTCACTACCTTTTACTGTTCTAACAACTTCAGGGTTTTCCCATTCTAATGTTTTTGCCACTGTATCCAACAGTTCAGAAGCAATGATATATTTTTCATCATTTACTTTAACGATGCTATATTCAAGTTTTGGATGAACAGAAATACCTAAGTTAGCTGGCAATGTCCAAGGCGTCGTTGTCCAAATGATAAATTTCTCGTCACCTTCTAATACGTCTTTTCCATCTTTCACTTCAAATGCAACGTAAATAGATGCTGATTTTTTATCTTTGTACTCAATTTCAGCCTCAGCTAAAGCAGATTCACTCGTTGGAGACCAGTAAACAGGTTTTTGTCCTTTATAGATATAGCCTTTTTTCGCCATTTCTCCAAATACTTTAATTTGTTGTGCTTCATATGCTGGTTCCAAAGTAATATATGGATGATCCCAATCCGCACGTACACCAAGGCGTTTAAATTGTTCACGCTGACGATTTACTTGTTCGTATGCATATTCCGCACATAATTTACGGAATTCTGCAACCGGCATTTCTTTACGCTTTACTCCCTTATTCGTTAAAGCCTGCTCAATTGGTAAACCATGCGTATCCCAACCTGGAACATAAGGAGCACAATAACCAGTCATTGATTTATAGCGTACAATAAAGTCTTTTAATACTTTATTTAGTGCATGTCCCATATGAATATCACCATTTGCATATGGAGGACCATCGTGTAATACGAATAAAGGACGTCCTTTTGTACGTTCTTGTACTTTTTCATAAATGTTCATTTCAGCCCATTTTTCTTGCATTGCAGGCTCACGTTTTGGTAAATTCCCACGCATTGGGAACTCTGTTTTTGGCATCAGTAATGTATTTTTGTACTCCATGCTCAATTCCTCCTTACATGTATCATAAAAAGACTTAAAAACGAAATAAAAAAGAGACTCTCACATCCCAAAAAGGGACGAGAAAGTCTCCCGCGGTACCACCCTACTAAATCATATACAAATGCACATGATTCACTTTATATTCTTAACGCGAATATACGCCTACGCTTACTCATTTTTTCAGCGCGGAACTCCAGGGTGATTTCCCATTTATCTCCTTATCCTGAGCTCACACCATCCTCAGTTCGCTTTATAAGGGGTGAAAAAGGTACTTATCCCTATCTTCGTTTTTCTTAATCAATATGTTGTTTAAAATTATATGTAATAATGAGAAAAACGTCAAGCTTACACTGTTTCTTCTTTTTTCAACAGTTCGTCCACTTCGTCTTCTAATTCAATGAGCTTGTCCCAATCGTCGTTGTTTAGCATTTCAAGCTGTGTTTCTAATAACATGCGGAAACGAGTACGGAACACTTTTGCTTGTTTCTTTAGCTCTTCAATATCAAAAGCAACTTTTCTTGATTTCACTAACGCTTCATTAATGATTCGATCCGCATTTTTTTCCGCTTCACGAACGATTAGTTTTGCTTCTTTTTGTGCATTGCGTTTTACTTCTTCCGCTGCTTCTTGTGCTACAACAATAGACTTATTTAGCGTGTCCTCAATATTAGAAAAATGATCTAGCTTTCCTTCTAATTGAGCAACCTTCTCTTCTAAAGCTTTCTTTTCACGAATGACTAATTCATAATCTTTAATGATTTGATCAAGAAATTCATTTACTTGATCTTCATCATAGCCACGAAATCCGCGACTAAATTCTTTATTATGAATATCTAATGGTGTTAACGGCACAAACGCCACCTCCAAGTAGTTATCTAAATTTTCCTCTTTTAATTATATCTTTTCTTCGACAAAATAAGAGTTTTTCCTTCTAAAAAATCAATCATTTTAGTATACCATACAAAACTCGCCATTTGTCTTTTTTCGTTCTTCCTTCGACCGAAAACAATTTACTTCTTCCATGTCCTCTGACCGACAGAATATCTCCTGGAAAACATTCATATGAAGTTTGGTCTACAACTTTCCAGTTCACTTTTACAAGCCCATTTTTTATAAGGGGTTGTACTTTTTGACGTGATAGATGCAAAATTTCAGCTAACAATACATCTAAGCGTAGTGACGAAACAGTTCCAGATTGCTCTCTCCATTCATCTTGCAATTGCAAAACATTTCCTGTTGATACAACGAAGAGAGACACCTTTGTTTTTCCAATTGATTGTAAGTTCATTTCAATATAAGAAACAACTTCTTTTGCAACTACAATTTGGGCACGATTTTCTTGAATAAAAATATCACCGTACTTTTCTCTTTTTAAACCAAGGGACATAAGTGCACCTAGTATTTGTCTATGTTCAAGCGTATAAAATTTGGAAGGATAATCAATTTCTAATACTTCTACTTGAAATTCTTCTTCATTTAAAACAAGATAATCTGGGTAAATAAGTGCCCTTTTTCTCTCCGCGTTTGGCGCTGCACCATTGAATTGTAAAGAAACATCTCCTTGCTGTCCAACTATTGTAGCTACAATTTGTTGCTGACGTGGATCAAGGAAATCTGTTAATTTTACTTGATGGTACTCTTCTACTGCTTGTTTCCATTCTAACACTTTATCAACAAAACTTGCCTCTTCAGGCCTAAAATGTTCGTAAATGCTCATGTATGCAACCGATCTTATAAAAAGTAGCCAAATAAAGTTACTAAGCCGCTGCTAGCAAGCTTTAATGCAATAATTGCAACAATCGGAGAAATATCAATTACACCAAGTGGTGGAATTACTCTCCGAAATGGCTCTAAATACGGTTCGCAAATGCGAGCTAAAAACTCACCAACTGCTGATTCTCTAGCGCCTGGAAACCAAGTTAGAAGAATGTAGACAATAAGCGCCCAGGAGTAAATTTGAATGACTAAGAGCAAAGCTTTTAAAATCATAATCATGGCGTATTACCACCTCTTTATATTTGTCTCTTCCTCTTCACCGAATAACTCGGAAATTGCTCCAACAATATCCACATTCTCAGGTGTACACATAAATGTTTTTGGTCCTAACTTTTGAATATCCCCGCCTATAGCGTATACAGTACCACTTAAAAAGTCAACGATGCGTACCGCTTGATCAGTGGACATTCTTTGCAAATTAATGACTACAGCACGCTTTCCTTTTAGATGGTCTGCAATCCCTTGTGCTTCTGAATACGTACGCGGTTCTAACAAAACAACTTTAGAAGATTGCTTTGCTGTTTCAATGCTCACGACATTTTGTTTCGGTTGTACTTTTGTAAATGGTACATCTTGTTGTTCTGGAGGTTCTTGCTGTTTTTTCATTTCTGTTTGCTCCTTTTCGTAAGCATATTGAGCTGCTTCTTTTTCCTCTGGCGTGTCAAAAAAGAAATACTTCACTTTTGACCAACTCATAATACATTCTCCTTCCTTTTATGCTTTTCCTACTAAAATCGTTCCCAAACGAATATATGTAGCACCTTCTTCAATCGCGATTGTATAATCATTAGACATTCCCATTGATAGCTCTTTGCACGGAGCATATGAAAGCCTTAATTCCTGTACTTGCTGTTGCAACATGCGAAGCGCTCTAAAGCAGCCACGTATTTCTGCTTCCTCTTCCGTAAATGGTGCCATTGTCATCAATCCAACAATTTCAATTTTATCAAATTCCTTCAAAGCATGAACAAACTCAATAAGTTCCTCAGCTTGTAACCCTTGTTTTGATTCTTCACGCGATGTTTTTACCTGTATAAAACATTTAACAGGCTTTGTAGCGCGCTTTTGAATCTCTTTTGCAAGAGAAAGACGATCTAATGAATGCAAATAGTCAATATGATTAATAATTTCTTTTACTTTTCTCGTTTGTAAGGAACCGATAAAATGCCAATTGGCTTGTGAGCCAAAATGCTCATATTTTTGTAAAAACCCTTCATTTCTGTTCTCACCTAAATCAGTAATCCCGGCCTCTACTACCTCATTCGTTTTTTCAATTCCAACTGTTTTTGTTACTGCAACAAGTTTCACATCATGGATGGAGCGTCCAGCTCGATCACATGCTTGTTTCATCTCTTCATGTATCACTGTTAAATTCTCTTGTACTGTCACTGTCTTTCAATCCTCCTTAAAACCTATGAAACTCAACATTCTTCCTGTCTTTCCTTGGTCGCGGCGATGCGAGAAAAATAATTGTTCTTCACAGCTTGTACAAAGAGATGACATCACAATATGTTCTTCTTTTATGCCAGCTTGTAAGCATACTATACGATTTATCTCTTTTAAGTCAATCGCGTATTGTCCATCTGAAATGACTTTATAAGGAACAGATCCATTTATGACTTGTTTTGCTGCTGATAGGACACGATCATCTACAACATAGCAACACGCTCCAATCGCAGGTCCAATCGCAACGTGAATGTCAGTAGTAGAAACGCCCTCCGCTTTCCATTTTTGAATCATTTCATTTGCAATCTCTTTCACAGTTCCTTTCCATCCAGCATGCGCAAGACCTATCAAACCATGTGAGGGTGCATAGAAAAAGAGGGGCACACAATCAGCATAACAAGATGTTAAACATACATCTTTATCAGCTGTATAGATACCATCAGTCTTTTGGATCCCATCTTCATATACATAAACTCCGCGCCCTTTTTCTTCATGTCCTACTTTTTCTACATGATGATCATGAACCTGTTCCGAACAAATCCAATTTTCTAATGGTTTATGTAACTTATTTGCTAAAATACGTCTATTTTCATGAACATTCTCAATGATATCATTCACATGTAATCCTAAATTCATCGCATGAAAGGAGCCTGTACTTACTCCACCATCTTTTGTTGTAAAGCCAGCAGTAATGTTCCCAAGATCTTCCCATGCTTGTAAATACAATATACCGTCCACATATTTAAATGGTTCTCTCATAAAGCGGCTCCTTCTTCATTAAAATAGCTTAAAAATCATGGTACTTCCTGTCTATTTTACCATACTTTTATTTTTCCATAATGACAACATAAAAAAAAGAGGAATTTGTAATATTCTTTAAGAAATTGTCGGTGTTTGTATTGATTCTGTTACAGAATTGACATGATCTGCTCTTACAAGTATGACATCCTCACCAATTTTTACAATTTTATTCCAATTAATAACAATCTCTTCTTCTCTACCAAATAACCCTAGCATACGTGCTTGCTTTGAAATAATAACAGCTTGAATTTTCCCCGTGTGCATATCTATATCAATGTCACCGATATTTCCGAGTTTTTTGCCATCCGAAACATTTACAACATCTTTCATCTGAAATTCTGAAATTCTGATCATTATGATTCACTCCTTTTCCCTCATGAACAGGAAGTAGCCTTCACTGATAGAAAATCCATTTTATTCTCATTATATGAACACTACATTCTCTCTATGAGCGGAATATAAAGCGAAACTTTCAGCTGTGAGGGATTCTTTCATCCGCTACTGATGAAAAGCCTATTTCCATCTATCTTCCTTGTTTCTCTCCAACTCTTATTGCCCTAAAGTAGTGGGATAAACGCGTTTATATGTAAAAAAGGTCTCCCCATAAATGGGGAAACCTTAGCCTTGAATTGTCTTATTCATTTGTTTAATCGCCGACTTCTCTAATCTTGATACTTGCGCTTGGGAAATTCCAATTTCTTCTGCAACTTCCATTTGTGTTTTCCCTTGAAAAAAGCGCTTTCGAATAATCATCTTTTCTCGATCATTGAGTCGTTTCATTCCTTCTTTTAATGCTAATTCTTCAACCCACTGCTCGTCCTTTTGTTTTTCATCGCTCAGCTGATCCATTACAAAAATAGGGTCTCCCCCATCATTATAAATCGGCTCAAATAATGAAACTGGATCTTGAATTGCATCAAGCGCGAACACAATTTCCTCATGCGTAACATCAAGAACTTGCGCAATATCCATCGCTGTTGGCTCTTTGGAGTTTTCAGCAATTAATTTCTCTCTTACTTGTAATGCTTTATACGCAATATCCCGCAATGAACGAGACACGCGGATTGGATTATTATCGCGCAAATATCTTCGTATTTCCCCAATAATCATCGGCACAGCATATGTTGAAAATTTAACATTTTGACTTAAATCAAAATTATCAATGGATTTCATGAGTCCAATGCAGCCAACTTGAAATAAATCATCAACAAATTCTCCTCTATTGTTAAATCGTTGAATGACGCTTAATACAAGTCGTAAATTTCCATTCACTAATTTCTCTCTTGCGCTTGTCTCTCCACTTTGCATTTCTCGAAATAATTTACGCATCTCATCATTTTTTAGTACTGGAAGTTTAGCTGTATCAACACCGCAAATTTCTACTTTATTTCTCGTCAAAGTGTTCCCTCCTATCGGGAGTTGCTGTACAGTGTAAAGTATCTCCTTTGGAGGGAATTTTATGCATACAGTTTTTCTTCTCTTTCTCATAAGCATGTCATAATTTTGCTATCAAGAAACAACAAAAACCAACCGGGCTTCCGATTGGTCTTCGCATTCTCTATCATATGACGTTCTTTTTCATACTTCCTTTATACCATCTTATTAAATTCTTTTCGTAACCTTTTTATAATTCTTTTTTCCAAACGAGAAATATAAGACTGCGAAATCCCTAACATATCGGCTACATCTTTTTGTGTTTTCTCTTCGCCACCTGCAAGCCCGAAACGCAGCTCCATAATTTGTTTCTCTCGATCATTTAATTGATGTAAAGCTTTCATGAGAAGATATCGATCTACATTAGCTTCTAAATCCTTTGTAATAATGTCGTCATCCGTACCAAGCACATCTGAGAGCAACAACTCATTCCCATCCCAATCAATATTTAACGGTTCATCAAACGATACTTCAGAACGATTTTTATTATTTCTACGTAAATGCATAAGAATTTCATTTTCAATACATCGAGATGCGTATGTCGCTAATTTAATTTTCTTTTCAGGGTTAAAGGTATTTACCGCTTTAATCAAGCCGATTGTGCCAATACTGATTAAGTCCTCTATATTAATCCCTGTATTTTCAAATTTACGAGCTATATATACGACGAGACGTAAATTTCGCTCAATTAATAAAGACCTGGCCGCTTGATCCCCTTTTGGTAATTTATTTAATAAAACTTCTTCTTCCTCTTTTGTTAAAGGTGGTGGTAGTGCCTCACTGCCACCAATATAATAAATTTCATCGGTCTTAATTCCCAACTTCAACAATATTTTATACCAAAGATAAACGAAATACAGCTTCAATTTCACCATGTTTCCCCACCTCTCATTATTAAGCAATCGTTACTTTTTGTGATAGCAACATCTTCGGATGCACGATACATTGATACTCTCCATTAGTAGAAAACCGTTGTGTATTTAAGCCAAGTAACACTTTATTTACAATGATATTTCGTCCTTCATGTTGAACATGAACAATATCAGGCTTAATAGCCCATAAAAATTGATGATCAATTCCTACTGCTCGAAAAGGAATTAAGCGCAATCGCGTCGCCCAGCCCGAATCATCTTCCGGTATTTGAGGAACCTCCGTTTTCGCATAAACTTGTTCGGTTAACCATGTTGGCAAACAATGTTCTAAACATGAAATATGGATAACCATAACTGGTGTTTTTGTTAATGGATCATGAAGCTGATTCCCACTATCAATTAAACCATCTAACACAATTTCATTTTCTGCAAGTTTAATATTCACTTTAATAATTTGATCATAATGAATTTTCGTTACTTCTACATTTTCAATTCGCTTCTTCGAAAAATAATAAATAATAGGAAAACCAACAACAACAAACATCCAACTGACTGGATCACCATAAGAAATAGATTGTGATTGCACCAAACCATTTACCATTTCATTTGTTTGGAGGAAAAAATGAGTTCCTATTAACCCTCCTCCTACCATGAATGTAACAAAATAAAAAGTAAAAACGGTCTGTGCATAATCTCTAAAATTCGAAAAGCCAAATGTTGCATACACAATGCATAACGAATATAGTAGTTTCATAATTGGATGTGTCATCATAGAAGAAAAAGGAGTAAAGGCAAAAATAACAATTGTGGAACCAATCAACGCTCCCAGCACTAGCCTCCATCTTTTGATCCTCTTTTTTAGCACAGTTGCTGTTAATAAAAGTAAAAGAAAATCAATGCAGGCGTTTAACAACCAAACAATGTCGGCGTAAACAACCAAACCATTCACCTCTTTTTTTTAGTTGAGACTAGTATAATGCATATCCAATGAGAAAGTGTGTCAATTTGCGGAGTGGTTTTTTTGTTATTTTGGTGGTTCTAGACAGAATCTGTCGCGGAGAATAGGAAACAAGCAAAAGGGACCTATAAAAATATAGATCCCTTTTGCTTGTTGTAATAGTTTTCAAAATAAAAAGGAGCTTTATAAATGCTCCTTTTTATTTCCTTATCTTCTACGACGGTTGCGTAAAAATGCTGGAATATCAATATCATCTGCGTCTGTATTACGATCGTGCATAACAGGCTCTTCGCGCTTCACTTCTCGTTTTACTTCACGATGTTTTGGTGGTTGAACCGCAGCCTGTTGTTGTACATGATTTGAATTTACTTTTGGACGTACTAATGGTTTTGGTTGCTGTGCTACAATGCTATCATCGAAACCAGTTGCGATAACAGTTACAACAATATCATCTTTTAATCCTTCATTGATAACAGAACCAAAAATCATATTCACTTCAGGATCTGAAGCTGAAGCTACAATGTCTGCTGCTTCTTGTACTTCATATAAACTTAAGTTTGCGCCACCTGTAATATTCATAATAACACCTTGCGCACCATCAATAGATGTTTCTAGCAATGGGCTAGAAATTGCCTTTTTCGCAGCCTCTGCAGCACGGTTTTCACCATTACCAGAACCGATACCCATTAATGCTGAACCTCTATTAGACATAATTGTTTTTACGTCTGCAAAGTCTAAGTTAATTAAACCAGGCGTTGCAATTAAATCTGAAATACCTTGAACACCTTGACGTAATACGTTATCCGCTTCACGGAAAGCTTCTAACATTGGCGTGTTTTTATCTACAATCTCTAATAAGCGATCATTTGGAATGACAATCAATGTATCTACATTTTCTTTAAATGCAGCGATACCAGAGGCTGCTTGCGTAGCACGTTTGCGTCCTTCAAATGTAAACGGGCGTGTTACAACACCTACTGTTAATGCGCCTAATTCCTTTGCAACTTGTGCAACAACTGGAGCTGCACCAGTTCCAGTGCCACCGCCCATACCAGCCGTTACAAAGACCATATCTGCACCGCGAAGTGCTTCTTGAATCTGCTCTTTACTCTCTTCAGCAGCTTTTTTTCCTACTTCAGGATTTGCACCAGCACCAAGCCCACGCGTTAGTTTTTCACCAATTTGCATTTTCGTTTCAGCTTTTGATAGATTTAATGCTTGTGCATCAGTATTCACAGCGATAAAGTCTACACCTTGTACGCCATGTTCAATCATACGGTTCACAGCATTATTTCCGCCACCGCCGACACCGATAACTTTAATATTCGCTAATTGATCTTGAGTAGTATCAAACTCTAACATGTCGAAATCCCCCTAGAACCTCATTTTTCGTGTCCAAATTTAATCCCATAAATACTGGAATACACGTTTTACTTTTGACATCATACGTTCATCTTTTTGTTTTTTGTTGTTTTGATTACGAGTTTTTTGTTTCGCTGGTTGCTGTTGTTGTACCGGCATAGGCGCAGGCATCGGTTCAAACTGCTCCTCTGTTTCTTGAACACTTTTTCCTCGTAATTTTGCTTTTTGGTAAGAGTATTTGATTAATCCAACCCCAATTGTATATTGAGGTTCGCGAACACCGATATAATCTGGCGTTGTGATACGAACATTTTCATGTAAAATATCATACGCAAGATCAAGAACACCTGGCATAGAAGCAATACCACCTGTGAGCACATAACCAGAAGCTACCTGCTTCACTCCCAATTTACGCACCTCTTCTTGAACAAGCATTAAAATTTCCTCTACACGCGCTTCGATAATATCAGATAACTCTAGTTGAGAGTATTGTTCTGTTTGGTCACTTCCCATAATAGGAACTGTGAACACCTCTTCTTCAGAAGCAGTGTCATAAAAGGCATGTCCATATTTCAGTTTAATTTGATCCGCATTCTCTGTTGAAGTTTTTAGTCCAATTGCAATATCCTTCGTTATGTGATCTCCACCAATTGGCAATACACTTGTTGCTTGTAACTCTCCATCTCTAAAAATAGCTAAAGTCGTAGAACCTCCGCCAATATCAACAAGGGCTACTCCTCTATTTTTTTCATCTGATGATAAAGCAACTGTGGCAGCTGCTAAAGGCTGTAAACAAATATCAACAATTTCAAGACCCGCTTTCTCTACACAACGAAGTAAGTTATGTAGTAAAGTTCGTGAGCCTGTAATTAATGTACCTTCCATCTCTAATCTTACACCGATCATCCCGCGTGGATCGTTAATCTCGTCAAGACCATCTACAATAAACTGTCGAGGTACCACATCAATAAATTCACGTTCAGGAGCAATCGATACAACTTGCGCTGCATCTAGAACTCGTAAAACATCTTCATTCCCGATTTCACGATCTTCATTTGAAACAGCTACTACTCCATGACAAGGGAGTAACTGCACTTGGTTTGCATTGACACCTACAACAACCTGTTCAATATGGATTCCTACCATACGCTCAGCTTGTTCAATTGCTTTTTTTATCGATTGAACAGTCTCGTCTATGTCAACTATTGAGCCTTTTTTTAAACCATTTGATTTTACATTTCCAACACCAATAATGTTTAAACCATCATTGACCATTTCACCAATAATGACTTTAACATTGGATGTACCGATGTCAAGACTAACATATATTTCATTGCTGTTCATTCTTTGGCACCTCCTTCTTTATTTATACCATACAACTCCATATATGGAACAACAATCGCAGCTTTACTATTTATAAGAAAAATATTCAACGTCTTTATGCATTTCCCTTTTTTAACCCTATATTTTTCTTATTTTTATTTCATATTCATTTTAAAATAGGCTGTAACCCACAAATGAATGCTTTATCTTGAAATAATTCTATTTCAAGTGTAAAGACTACCGCCAAATATAAGTCTACACTAAGATGTTCTTATAGAAAAGTGAAACTTGTATCAATACTAGTGTGAATCAAAGAAAATCTAAATAATTTTCAGCAAATCGTTCCTTATCGCTAAATAAAATCCAACTAAAAGAACATACGTGCTTATATGCTATTAAAAAGAAACAAAACTACTATTCTACTATTTCTTCTTTTCATCATCTAAATATTTAAAGTATGTGGCAACCTCCAAATCAATGAAAGCCTTTCTACCCGGCTCAATTTGTTTCAAAATTAATGGATAAGCTTCCATCCGCTTTGCAAAATCTTGAATGGTTGTACTAACTTCATAACCTTCATTCATATATAAGGTAAGATGACTTTCATTTGAATTCGTTGGAGTATAACGAATCTCAGAAATGGATCTTAGAATAGTTGGAGTTAATTTTTCTAATTCTGAAATTAATTCTTTCATTTTTTCCTCTTTAAACGGTTCAAAAATTGGAGCTGCGACAGGCAACTTTCCGCTCGGTAGTATATCTAATGTTTTCCCATTTGCTAAAAGCGGTTGTAACTTCCCATCCTTATTAATATAACCTATCGTTACATATTCTTCGATGTGTATGTCAATTTTATTAGGAAAACGTTTCTTAACATCTACCGATTTAATTTCTATTTGTTTCTTTAAATTTTCTTCTGCTTGACGTGCTGTTACTCGGAAATAACTTGTTTCATACGTTATTCCAGACTTTTTCATAACCTGTTCATCTGTCATATAATGATTACCAAAAACACTGATCTTTTTTATATTACTTAGCGGAGACCGAAAATAAATTAAAAAGAGCACTAATAAAAATAAAATTGATATGTATAAAATTAATCGGTGATTGACAGGCGGTTTATTCCTCTTCTTTTGATTTTTTAATTTTGGTACACGATCTTGTAGTTTAATAACTTTACTATTTTTCATGTACGATCCCCCTATGTAACATAAAGAACGGCATGTTTGTCATGCCGTTCTATCTTCTTATTATACCATAAATGATATCGAGCGGAACAGATAACAGTTATCTTCCAATGATTTCTACTTCTGTATGCATATCTATATCAAATTTTTCTTTGATGTTTCTTTTAACAAATCCAATTAAGTCCAAAACATCTTGAGCTGATGCTGTTCCGGTATTAACAATAAAATTCCCATGCATTTCAGACACTTTCGCACCACCAATTTGATATCCACGAAGTCCAGCCCTTTCGATTAAATCTCCAGCAAAATGTGGCAACGGATTTCTAAATATACTTCCGGCACAAGGGTGGCTCCACGGCTGTGTGTCACGGCGATAATCTTTATTCTTTTGCATCATGCGAACGATTTCTTCTCGATTTCCTCGTTCGAGTTGAAATTCAGCTCCTAATACAATGCCTGGAAGCTTTGTCTGTAAAACGGAAGTACGGTAAGAAAATTCCATTTCTTCTTTTGACAACCAAGAAGCCGTTCCATCTTCAAACATAACGTAAGCTCTCGTTAAAATTTTCGAAATATCGGATTTATGAGCCCCAGCATTCATGTATACCGCACCGCCAACACTTCCTGGAATTCCACTTGCAAATTCCAATCCTGCTAATCCTTGGCGGCTAAGTAATGTTGACAACTTAATAAGAGGGTATCCTCCACCAACTCTTACAGTAGCTTCTTCGACTTCAAGATGGTCTAATCCTTCTCCTAAGCGAATCACAACACCCTCTATACCTTTATCAGAAACAAGAAGGTTGGAACCACGTCCAATTGCCGTCCAGTTCACTTTATATTTCTTCACTAAAGCTAAAATCTTTTCAATACTAGAAATGTTTGTCGGTGTAACAAATATATCAGCTGGGCCACCTATTTTCATAGTTGTATATCGAGCTAATGATTCATCTAGAAACACTTTCCCAACCTTTGCTTCTATGAGTTCCTTTGCTAATTGTTTCATGACGATCTCCTCCATATTAAGTCTCCTTATTACAGTAATATGCAGGACATTCACCTAAGGTTATTTTTTCATAAGTTGTTTCATGACTTCAAATAGCTTATTCGCCGCATCTGGAATTCCTAACTGTTTCGCAGCTAGTTTCATATTTTGCAATGTTTGAGTGTTTAACAAAATTTCATCAATATTATGAAGAAGCGTTTCAGCTGTTAAATCTTTTTCAAGAAGCATTTTAGCTGCTCCTTTATCAACAATTGATTTCGCATTTTTCTCTTGATGATTGTTTGTCACATAAGGACTCGGAATAAGAATACTTGGCTTTCCTAATGCAGTCAATTCTGCCAATGTCGTTGCACCAGCTCGTGAAACAACAAGATCTACGCCAGTAAGTACCTCTGGCATATTATGAATAAATGGCTTAATAATAACGTTATCCGGATTTCCTTTTTCTCTCACAATTTCCATAACTTTATCATAATGCACTTCACCAGTAATATACAATACTTCATAGTTTTTGTTGCCAAATTGTTCAATCGCTTCTACAAAAGCATCATTAATCGGTCTTGCGCCACGGCTTCCGCCAAAAATAAGAACCGATTTTTTAGAAAGTGATAATCCAACAGAACGCTTCCCTTTCATTCCATTTTGATTCATTACTTCCGACGCACGCGGATTTCCCGTCATTACGACTTTAGATTGTGGGAAATGTTCCGAAGCTGCTTCAAAACAAACTGCAACTTTATCCACATAGCGACTTAAAAACTTATTTGTTACCCCTGGTACACTATTTTGTTCGTGCACAATCGTTGGAATTCCTAATTTTGCTGCTGCATATACAACAGGACCACATACATATCCACCTGTTCCGATTACAACATCAGGATTAAAACGACGAATATATCTTTTACTATCTTGCACACCTTTCACAAAACGCATAACTGTTTTCACATTATCAAAGGATATTTTACGTTTAAATCCACTAATTACAATGGATTGGAATGGTATACCTGCCTTTGGAACAATCGTACTTTCCAGTCCATTTTCTGTACCGATATATAAAAATCGTGCTTCTGGATGTAGCTTCTTTATCTCTCTAATTAAAGCAAGGGCTGGATATATATGACCACCTGTGCCACCACCACTAACTAATATTCGCACTACAAATTCCTCCGCTTCTCTATTCTAATTTCAATTGTACACATGTTTATATTTGTATGATAAAGTGAAACTTTAATGAGCCTCACCAATCGGGCTATTGCGGGATAAATGACGTTCTCATACATACGAAAAACCCTGTCTTATAAACAGGGTTTAGTAGCGAGAATGGCGGCTTATATTCAACAATACGCCAACTGCCATTAGCATCAAAGTCAAACTTGATCCACCATAACTTAAAAATGGCAAAGTAATTCCTGTAACAGGCATCAGCCCTGTTACAACACCAACATTAATCATCACTTGAATCGCAATCATCGCCACAATACCTACTGCTAAAAACGTACCATATAAATCAGGCGCTCCTAACGCTATACGAATTCCGCGCCATAATAACAGACTAAATAATAATAACACAAACGAACCGCCAATAAAACCTAGTTCTTCTGACAAAATTGCAAATATAAAATCTGTTTGTGGTTCTGGTAAATATAGAAACTTTTGTCTGCTTTGTCCTAGTCCTAGCCCAAATAAACCACCTGGACCAATCGCAAGTAATGATTGAATAATTTGGAATCCACTTCCAAGAGGATCCGACCAAGGATCTAAATAAGATGTAATTCGCTTTATTCGATAAGGTGCTGAGGCAATTAATCCAACAAATCCAGCCATACCAACTAATCCTAACATTGCAAAATGAAAAACGCGGGCTCCTGAAATAAAGATCATAATAATACATGTCCCAACCATAACTGTTCCTGTTCCTAAATCCGGCTGAAGCATAATCATTCCAAAAGCGACAAAAACAAAACTAAGTGCAGGAAGTAACCCTCGTTTAAACGATGGAATTACCTTCTGTTTTTCCGCCAAAAATTTGGCTAAGAAAATAATCATCGCAAATTTCATAAACTCTGAAGGTTGAATGGAAAACGCTCCGATACCAATCCAGCTCCGCGCTCCTCCTCGAACAAGTCCGACTCCAGGAATAAGAACAAGAATAAGAAGAATAAAACAAACGAGTAAAATGACCTTGGAATAGGTTCGCCACACCCAATAATCGACTTTCATAATAAAAAACATCGCCACTACTCCAAGTCCTGCAAATAGTAGTTGCCGTTTCGCAAAAAAGAATGAATCTCCCATCTTATAGGAAGCCCAGACAGCACTTGCACTGTAGACCATAATCATTCCGATTGTTAATAATAAAAGCGTAACAATAATGAGAATAAAATCAGGCGTTTTTTTCATTGGCATTGACCACCACCTTTATAGACAAAGCATTTTTGTCCTATGTAACAAAACATCAGTAGGTGTCAGCCTACTGATGTTTTGATTTACTTTATATAAGTTTATGCACAGCTTGTATAAAAATGTCTCCTCTTTCTTCAAATGTTTTAAATTGATCCCAGCTCGCGCATGCTGGTGAAAGTAAGATAACATCTCCATCAGTAGAGTGAGCATATGCTCTTTCTACCGCTTCTTCTAAATGATTGACAGTTTCAATAATTGCTAACCCTGCTTTTTCAGCTGCATGAACTAATTTCGGTGCAGTTTGTCCATATGTTACAATCGCTTTTACATGTTGTTCAAAATATGGAATTAAATCATCAAATTCATTCCCGCGATCTAGTCCACCTGCAAGTAGAATGACAGGGCTTGTAAATGCTGATAATGCCTTCTCAGTCGCCAACATATTCGTTGCTTTTGAATCATTATAAAACTTTCGGTTATGAATCGTTGTCACATATTCTAAGCGATGTTTTACACCCGTGAATCGTTTTAACACGGCAACAATTGCCTCATTTGCTACACCTAACAATTTCGCAATACTCATTGCCGCCAAAATATTTTCCAGGTTGTGTTTACCTGGTAAAACAACGTCCTTGATTTCAACAACTTTCTCACCTTTAAAATAAAGAGCATTCTCTTTTATATATGCGCCATCTTCAATTTCTTTTGTAGCAGAAAACAATATCTTTTGCCCTTTGCTATCGGCAGATAATGCCATCACATCTGCATCATCTGCATTTATCACACTATAATCTGCTGCCGTCTGGTTTTTAAAAATATTCGCTTTCGCTAAACCATATTCTTTTTTTGTACCATGGTAATCTAAATGTGCTTCAAATAAGTTTAAAAACGCTGCAACCTTAGGCTGAAATGTCTCTACACCCATTAATTGAAATGACGAAAGTTCCGTCACAAGCACTTCATTCGCTTTCGCTGATTGTGCTACTTCACATGCTACTGTTCCTATGTTACCAGCAATAACGGGATGCTTTTCTCCCTCTTTCAACATTTCAAACGTTAGCATTGTTGTTGTTGTTTTACCATTTGATCCTGTAATACCAATAAATGGTGCCTCTGAAATACGATATGCTAATTCTATTTCAGTGATAATAGGAATCTGTTTCTCTTTCGCTGCAACTAGCAGTGGATTGGAATAGGGGATTCCTGGATTTTTCACTACAAGCGCAATATTTCTTTCTAATAATTCTAATGGATGTCCCCCACATACTACATCCATTCCTTTCGCTTGTAGTTCTGCTGCTAACTCATTATTCGCTAAAGGCTTTCCATCATTTACAATGACATTTGCTCCTAAGCTTTTTAATAAATTTGCTGCTGCATAACCACTTTTTGCAATGCCTAATACAAGAATATTTTTATTTTGATAATCAGTTACCGTTTTCAATTACATCCACACCCCGATATAAATTCCTAATACTGCTAGTAAAAATCCTACAGACCAAAATGTTACAACAACACGCCATTCTGACCAACCACATAATTCATAATGATGATGTAGTGGACTCATTTTAAAGACACGTTTTCCAGTTGTTTTAAATGAAATAACTTGGATAATAACAGATAAAGTTTCCATTACAAATACGCCGCCGATAATAACAAGTAATAATTCTTGTTTTAACAAAATCGCCACAGCTGCAATTGCACCACCTAAAGCAAGTGAGCCTGTATCACCCATAAAGACTTTGGCTGGGTTCGCATTAAATACTAAGAACCCAAGTACAGCCCCTACAACTGCCATACAGAAAATCGCTACAGCATATTGCTCTTGCGCTACTGCTATGATACTAAACGCACCAAATGCGATAGCGGCTGTTCCTGATAGCAAACCATCTAGTCCATCTGTCAAATTGACTGCATTTGATCCTCCAATAAGCATAAACAACACAAGAATAAAATATGCCCAGTGTAAATCAAATTTCATATCAGTTCCTGGAATCATTAAATGTGTATCAAACCCTTGCCCTTTCGCAATAGCAAAAAACGCAATGGCAATAATCAGTTGCCCAAGTAATTTCTGTTTTGATGTTAAACCAAGATTACGTTTCTTAACGACTTTTATATAATCATCTAAAAACCCAATCAACCCGTAACCGAACGTTACTAATAATAGTAATGACACTTCTGCGCCTAAATGTTCAAACTTAATTGCCATAATGAGTGTTGTTACCATCATAGACACGTAAATAACAATACCACCCATCGTTGGTGTTCCTGATTTTTTTTGATGCGATTTTGGTCCTTCATCGCGAATGCTCTGTCCAAACTTTAATTTTCGTAAAAACGGAATAAACAATGGCGAAAGGGCAACTGAAATTAAGAACGCTACCCCAGCCGTTACTAATAAACCTTGTTCAAGCACATGTAGTCCCCCTCTCATGTTGTTACTCTCTGTTGTTTAAACGTTCTGTGATTGCTTCTTTAGCAACTTCACGATCGTCAAAATGATGTACTTCTTTTCCAATAATTTGATACGTTTCATGACCTTTTCCAGCAATAATAATAATATCATCCGCTTGTGCTTCAGAAATAGCATGGAAAATCGCTTTCTTCCGATCAACAATTACTTCATAATTATTCCCTTTTACACCAGTTAACATATCATCCAAAATAGCGTGTGGATCTTCACTTCTCGGATTATCTGAAGTTAAGATAGCATGCGTTGCATATTCTGTCGCGACACCTGCCATAATCGGTCTTTTCGTTTTATCACGATCCCCACCGCAACCAACGATGCAATATACATTACCTTTTGCAAATTGCTTCGCCGTTGTTAATACATTTTCTAAACTATCAGGCGTATGCGCATAATCAACAATTACTGTATAATCCTGACCACCATCTACAACTTCAAATCGACCTGCGACACCAGTTAAATGTTCTAAAACATCTATGATTGTTTGCAGAGATACACCAGATACAAGTCCTGCTGCTGTAGCGGCTAAAACATTATATACATTAAACTTCCCAATTAATTTCATCGTAATTTTTTTACTTTCGTACGGTGTAACAAGAGTAAATGTCGTACCGCCGCTTGTCATAACGATATCCTTCGCCATTACATCACTGTGGGTATCAATTCCATACGTAACAACCGTAGCTGCTGTACTTCTTATATACCCTTCTGTTGCTGCATCATCATTATTTAATACGGCATACTTTTCACGATTATGATGATAGCTATTACCAAGCTGAGCAAAAAGTAATCCTTTAGCATGCTTATACTCTTCCATCGTCTTGTGATAATCTAAATGATCTTGTGTTAAATTTGTAAATACTGCTACATCATAATCACAACCATGTACACGACCAAGATCTAATGCATGTGAAGAAACTTCCATGACTGCACTATTCACATTTTCTTCCACCATACGGTGAAATGTTTGTTGAAGCGTCAATGCATCAGGTGTTGTATTTTTCACTGCAAATGTTTCATCACCGATTTTCATATTAATTGTTCCAATTAGTCCTGTTTTATGACCGTGTGCTCGCATAATTTCATCTATAATGTGCGATGTTGTTGTCTTTCCATTTGTACCTGTAATACCAATGAGGTGCAATTTATGTGTTGGCTGCTCATAAAAATAGTCCGCTAACACAGCTAATGAACGAAAAGTATCTTTCACAAGTACAACTGGAACGTCAACATCAATCGGTCTTTCCGCAACAATAGCAGCCGCACCTTGCGCGGCTGCTTGCTCAGCAAAATCATGGCTATCAACCGTATATCCTTTCATACATACAAATAAGCTTCCATTTGTTACCTTACGTGAATCTGCTTCAATAGATGTAATTTCTGGATTTTCTTTTGGAACAACTGGAAAATCATGCAAACATGATACAAGTGTGTGCAACTTCATTTCACTAAACCCTCTCTACATTGTTTATTTATCTTTTTTATTAAATAAGTTACCTCCCACTTCTCATTTGAACCGGGAGGTAACGACCCCATGGTCTAAAAGCAACCATGTATGAATGAGACACACGATTGTCTCATTCCAGTTCACTCACCTTTCATTCTCATACCTAAAAATCATATGTCTTCTTTTCATAAGAATGAATTTTCATGAGAACATTTCTCTAAATGATAGAACTAACTTCCACCAATTGTACCATAAAACACAATCTCTTACCTTTAATTACCGAAGTAAATTCTAATTTTTGAGCCTTCTTTTACTTTTGTACCAGCTTCTGGTGATTGCTTAATCACCTTTTTTCCTTCACCGCTCACATCAAGCTTCAAGTCTATGAGTTGTGTTTGTAAATCTTTTTTATCCATACCAATTAAATCTGGAACTTCTACAGTAGGTGTATCGCCCCATTTATATTCTTTTTCCACTTGTTCTTTTCTCGGCTCTACCCCCATAGCAGGAAGAACATCACGAAGTATATTCCCTACAATCGGTGCAGCAACTACCCCACCAAATTGCGTGATCCCTTTCGGATTATCAACGGCAACATACACAACAATTTGCGGATCATCTGCTGGTGCAAAGCTTATAAAAGATACAATATAGTTATTGTCTAAATATTTTCCATCCTTTACCTTTTGCGCTGTTCCTGTCTTTCCTCCAACACGATACCCATCAATATAAGCGCTCCTACCAGAACCTTTCGCAACAACATTCTCTAACGCATATCGAACCTTCTCTGATGTTTCCTTGGAAATAACCTTCCTTTTCGCACTTGGACTTTTCTTACTGACAACTTGTTTCGTAATCGGATCAACGAATTCTTTAGCAATATAAGGTTGATATAAATTCCCACCATTGACAGCAGCTGCTACCGCAGCAACTTGCTGAATGGGTGTAACAGAAACCCCTTGCCCAAATGATGTTGTCGCTTGTTCAACTGGTCCTACCTTATCAAGATTAAATAAAATCCCTTTCCCTTCTCCTTGCAAGTCAATTCCCGTTTTTTGCCCAAACCCAAAATCTCGAATATATTGGAATAACTTCTCTTTACCGAGGCGATCTCCAAGCTCAATAAATCCAGGGTTACAAGAGTTTTGTACGACTTCTAAAAACGTTTGACTTCCGTGGCCTCCAGCTTTCCAGCATCGCAGCCTAGCGCCACCAACTTCAGCTGCTCCATCATCATAAAACGTATCTTTCTCTAAGTCTACTAATTTTTCATTTAAGGCCGCAGCTAAAGTAATAATTTTAAAAGTTGATCCTGGTTCATATGTACTCCATACGGGCAAGTTTCGATTAAATACTTCTGGAGAAACGCTTTGAAAATCTGCTGGATCAAAACTTGGACGACTAGACATCCCCAGTATCTCACCATTTTTCGGATTCATCGCAATTGCGATCATACCATCCGGATTATAAGTCGAATCCGCGATATTTAGTTCCCTCTCCATGATTGCTTGTATACGAGAGTCAATTGTTAACCTTAAATTCAAACCCGCTTCTGGCTTTTTAAAGTCGTCTCCCACATTAGGCATTCGCTGCCCTTTTGCATCAGCAAAAAAACGAACATAACCTTTGTCACCATTTAGCTCTTTATCATAATATGCTTCAAGCCCCATCAAACCTTGATTATCGCTCCCAGCAAATCCCAACACATGCGCTAAATATTTACCAAATGGATAATGCCGAATAGAATCTTCAGCAATATATACACCTTTTAAACTTAACCCTCGTACTTCTTTCGCCTTATCATGCGAAATTTTCCTTCCACCTTTGTCGAGTCTCACGATAGATTCTTTCTTTGTAATTCGTTTATAAATTTCTTCTCTCTCCACACCTAAAACTGCAGCCAACTTCTCTGCAGTTTCCGCTGGATTTTCGAGTTGTCTTGGTACAACAAAAACAGTTGGCGCACTTTTATTTGTTGCGAGTTCTACACCATTTCGATCTAAAATCTTCCCACGCTCTGGTTCAAAGGTAATATTACGACTCCATGAATCTTTTGCACGATCCGTTAGCATATTCCCAAGGAAAAATTGTACATATCCAAGCCGAATATCGATAATCGTAAAAACAAGCAAGCCACATATCAGTATAAAAATTAGTCGTTTTCTCACCGTTACATTCGAGACACGCATATTGGAACAAGCCCCCCTTACGCCTAGCTTGTTCCAATATATGCTTGTACCGATTTGATTAGAACTTTCTACTTTTGTTTATCACTTTCACAATTTCCTACTGTGGCTCCTCTGCCTCTTGTTGTGGTTCAAGTGGTGGTATAAGTGTCACAGCTAATTCCGTCCCTGGTTGCAACAATGCCCCTTCTTCCACATTTTGCTCGGTTACATATCCTGTTCCAGAAGGTTTTAAATTGAGATTTAACGTTTTCGCTAAATTCATCACATCTCGCAGTGCCCAGCCTTGGATATTCGGCATCTTTGGTTTCTCACCAACTAAGAAAATACGATCACCTTTTAATGTTTTTTCAGTCGCTTTCGGCACTTGTTGCTTCACTTTACCTTCACCTAGTATAGTTGGTCTAACATTCACTTTTTCTAGTATTTTTTTTGCTTCTTCCATTGTTTTTCCTGTAACATCCGGAACGACTACTTGCTGTTCTTTCACATATTTCTTCGGATTTTTTACTTCCTTCGGTTTAATCTTTAAATATTCTAAGCTATCTTTTGTTACCGATTTAAAAATTTCAGCAAGCGGCTTTGCTCCGTATTCATCGTCTTTTAGTTTTGGTTGTTTAATTGCTAAGTAAACAACCAATTGAGGATCATCCATCGGTGCCATACCGAGGAAAGAGAAAATATAATTTTCTCTACCAGTCATGTACCCACCTTTTCCATCAGGAATTTGTGCTGTACCCGTTTTACCACCTACTGAATATCCGTCAATCTTATAGGCATTACCCGTTCCTTTTGGTGATGTAACGACACGTTCTAATAATTGTCTAACTTGCGCCGCCGTTTCTTTTGAAACTGGTTTCCCTACCTCTTCTGGTTTATGTTGTAGTTCTACCTTTCCTGTTATCGGATCTACAATTCGATCAATAACATATGGTTTCATCATTTTCCCTTCATTTGCAATCGCTGTTGCAGCTTGTACAAGCTGTATTGGAGTTACAGTAGAGCCTTGACCAAACGCAGTTGTTACTTGCTGAATTTGCGAATCAAATACAATTTTATTATCAACTTCTCCTGGCAAATCGATGCCAGTCTTTTCATCCAAGCCAAACTTATGAATATATTGACGGAATAAATCTGGACCAAGTTTTTTATCTCCCAAAATTGCAAATGCAACGTTAGAAGAACGTTCAACTCCTTCATCAAATGTAATGGATCCCCATCCAGCACCGCCGTTATGGTCTTTTATTCTCCGGTTGCCAACTGGATACGTACCCGATTGATAATATTCTTGTCCATTATATTTTCCTTCATTAATTGCTGCTGCTAATGTAAATATTTTCATTGTTGATCCTGGCTCAAATGTAGTTGCAACTGGTACATTTAAGTAGTTCTCTATCTTCGGTTTATTCGGATCATAACTAGGACTACTAGACATTGCTAATATTTTCCCTGTTTTCGGATCAGCGACTACTGCCGTTAGCATTCCTGGTTCATAATGCTTTGCCGCTGCCTTCATTGCATTTTCTAAAAAGCTTTGAATGCGCTGATCAATTGTCAAATAGACATTATCGCCGTTTTTAGGAGGCTTTATACTTTGTTTTCCGCCTTCAAGAGGAACACCGTTATGCCCTCCTGTATATCCTACACTTCCATTAGAAGCGCGTAAAAACTTATCTAAACTCTTTTCTAAGCCTCCCGCCCCTACTGTGGTACCTTGATCATTTATCCTTGAGTACCCTAGTATGTAAGAAGCGAAGTCTCCATTTGGATATACCCTAGCTTTTTCTGTAATAAACGAAATTCCAGGTATCTTTAAAGCTTCTATTTGTTCTTTCGTTTCTTTCGTTAAATTCTTTCCTAACGCTCCAAATTCTACTTGGCTCTTGTCTTTTTTTAGAGTCGTTAAAATTTTCTCTTCATCTTTACCAAGTACACTAGCGATTTTTTTCGCTGCATCTTCTTTGTTTTTAACAGCATTATCACCTTTAAGTGCCGCAACAAGCTTATATGAGTTTGCATCCTGCGCAAGAACATGACCATTTTGATCATAAACGGTACCACGGTTTGCTTCTAGTACACCTGTTTTATTATGTTTAGCTTGGGCTAGTTTCCTTAAATCTTGATTATGCACTGTTCCTGTTGCTTGAATATAAAAGAATCGGGCTAACAACAGCAAAAAGAGCAGGAGGAAAAATATCATAAAGTAACCTGCTCCCTTATTGGTATGAAATTTGTTCATGTTCATCTTCATCATTGTTTCACACCTATTTGCATTAATGTAAGCCTTTCACATTATTTGCATTAATTTCTAGCCCGTGTTTTTTTGCAATTTTAGCGATTCGCTCATAACGACTTAACTTTTCTACTTCAGCTTGCAACTCTTGATTCTCTTTTTGTTGTTTCACAATTGTATCTTCTATCTTCGCTGCTTCTCTATCCACTTGATATAATCCCGCTTTATTTCCAATAAACGCCACACAAGCGTATAATAAAAAGCCGATAAATGCCACATACAACAACTTCTCTATTCGTGTAATCTTCGCCTTCTTTGGCTGTACCATCTGCTGCGGCGCTTGCGATTGTACTTGTACCTGTTCTTGCGTTTGTTGTTTGTACTTTACAGCTAAATTACTCATACCTCTCTCCCCTTTTTATCGTTTTTCAGCAATCCGTAACTTTGCCGAACGCGCTCGATTATTTTCTTCTAACTCTACGTCAGATGGTAAAATCGGTTTTCTTGTAATGAGCTTTAGTTTCGGCTTAAACTCATCTGGGATAATCGGCAGTCCTGGAGGAAGGTCTGGTGTTGTACTATTTCGTTTAAATGTTGTTTTACAAATACGATCTTCTAGTGAATGGAACGTAATAACGCTAATTCTCCCACCAGGTTTCACCATTTCAATTGCCGCTTCCAACGCTTCCTCAAATACTTTCAACTCATCATTTACAGCAATGCGAATCGCTTGAAAAACTCGTTTTGCAGGATGTCCGCCAGTCCTACGAGCAGGAGCAGGAATTCCTTCTTTGATTAGCTCCACTAATTCCCCAGTCGTTTCAATTGCCTTCTTTTCACGATACGCTTCAATTTTCCTTGCAATTTGTTTTGAAAATTTTTCTTCACCATATTGGAAAAAAATCCTTACAAGTTGTTCATACGACCAGTTATTTACAACATCATATGCTGTTAATGGAGCATCTTGGTCCATTCGCATATCTAACGGTGCATCATGATGATAGCTAAAACCGCGTTCTGGTGTATCTAATTGTGGAGAAGAAACACCTAAATCAAATAAAATTCCGTCTACTTCTGTAATCCCTAATTCATGTAGTTTCTCTGATAAATAACGAAAATTACTTTTTACTGCTATAAATTGCTCACCATACGAAGAAAATTTGTCTTTTGCATTTTGAATTGCAATTTCATCTTGATCAAATGCAATTAACTTTCCTCCTTCCGTTAGCTGAGATAATAAATAAGAACTATGTCCTCCGCCACCTAGTGTACAATCTACATATGTACCATTTGGCTTTATATCCAAGCCATCTACTGTTTCCTCTAAAAGCACTGTTACGTGTTTAAACATCGTTGCACCTACTCTTTTTCCAAATAATTATGTTGAACTTTTCTTTTTCTTCACCTATAAATGAGTGAAGAAATAAAACGCTACAAGCAAGCAGCTCATTTAACGCACTATGAGTGGAAATCGATTTCCACAAATCGTAGTTTTAATTTATTATATACTAAATTTTATCATTTTTTGCGGGAATTTAAATAAAAACCTGTCGAAAAACCTAATAATACGTTTACATTTTGTGCTATTTTGTCATATATGTCTCTTTTTATTATCCTTAACATTTCCTTGTCTATAAAACTAATAATTCAGAAAAAATCATTTTACAGGTAATTCCACGGAACAAAAATAAAATCCTGCTCCGAAGAGCAAGATTTTATAGTTTTATAACATGATGTGTTCCATTCCAAGAATACGATTGTTTTGTTACTCTTTCCACAAAATCAAGACCATACTGATTCAGATAATAACACACGTTCCATACTCGCTCTTGCGGTGCCCCTAACGGCCGAAGTGCATATTGCAAACGACGAAACTTATTCAATTCCACTTCATGTTTTCTTTCCAGATTTTGTTTTAGCATTCTTTCTAACAGCTCAATTTGTTCTTGAATCTTTCTTTCGTTTTTTCCGGCAAATTCCTTTAAACCTGGATCAATTCTATTTACGAATTGTCGCAAGGAAGAGTGAATGTCCATCATATTCTTTTTCGTTTCCTGAAATCTCTCTTCAACCGGTTCTTCCACTTGATTTGATAACCATTTTTCACGCAGCTTCTCAAGATCCTTTACAAATGGATCCTCTTCTTTGAGATTTAAATCATATAAATCCGTTATAATATCGCGCTCCATATAACTAATTGTAAGACGCGGGACAACAGGAGGCATCTGAAAATCAAACACATGAAATACTTGTTGCAATTCGCTCCAATAAGCAATTTCTCCCGGCCCTCCAATAAAAGCTACTGTCGGGAAGAGATATTCTTGCATAAGAGGTCTCGTTACAACATTATTACTAAACCGTTCTGGACTTTTTTCCATTTCCTCTATCAATTCTTCATATGAAAATGAATAAGCGCCACTTTTTCCTACAAACTTACCGTTCTCTTCTTCTAGCAGTACACGTTCTTCATCAATTTGCATAAATACATGTATAGCATTTTGTTTCGTTTCAATGATAGGTTTATACCCGTATTCTTTAACGAGCTGTTGTTGATTATGAAGAGCTTCCTGAACTTCTTTGTACTGACTTACAATCCTTTTGAAAAAGGATACTTCTAATTTTCTAAGATTTGGATGATGTGAATCGACAAGAATTAAACCTGTATCCGCAAATAACTTCGTAATCAAACGCGCAAAGAAGTCTACATATGTGCTAGATTCTTCTAAAGCCTCTTGAATAAACTGTAGTACATCTTTTGTGAAATTTGTCTCCGGATACGTTTTAAAAATCTCCTCGATCCACTTGCTACAATCTTCAATAGAAATTTCCGATTCTGAAGCACTCGCTTTTTTCGAATGACGATCATGAAAAATCATCTTTTTAATTTTTTTATTTTTCGTTACAAACGTATGATTAATTTCATCAACATCGTGATCTTCACCAGCTATCCAAAAAACAGGAACAACTCGAGTACCTAGGCTGGCTTCCTTTTCTTTTGCAAGCTGTAAAATCGAGATCACTTTATGCACTGTATAAAGCGGCCCTGTTAATAATCCAGCCTGCTGTCCTCCAATCACAACATATGTATTCTCATCTGCTAACGCTTCTATATTTTGAATCGTCGATTGTCCTGCTTGCAATTGCTTATTGTATTCTAATAAATGTTCCACCAACTCTTGACGGAAGAACTTGCGATTGCGCAAATCATACAAGCGCTGTTTAAAACCTTCCTCTGTCAATGCATAGTCAAAACATGTCTGTATCTTATTGTCACTCTTTATATAGTCCCCTACAACACCTTGTAGCGGAACAGAGATTTCTTTTATCTCCATATAATTCTTCCTTTCATATCCTGTTCTTTCACCATTCCAAATTGTAGTCAATGTTTCGCACAAAAGCAAAGAATATAACTTACGCTTCTAAACCTCTTATCGTATTGTATAAAAATGGAAGTATATGTACTTGTTTCTGTCGTGCCTTCGCTTCCTCTAAAACATACCCAACGATCGCTTCAATTTCTGTTTTTCGCTTTTCTCGTACATCTGCTAACATCGAAGAAGTATTACAAGATGTTTTTTGACACACTTGACACACCATATTCCATAACTCTTCTTCTTTCTCTTTTTCAATAAGAAATGCAACTTCTTGAAATACTTGCTTCATCGCTTGATGAAAGAAAGGGTTAGATATTAACTCTCCATTACAAACTCCAAACAAAGCTGTTAATGGATTAATACAAACATTTACAATTAATTTATTGTACATAATCTGTTTCCAGTCATCTTCAAATCGCATAGAAAAGCGTTGCGAAGCAAAACACTCGAATATCGGTTCAAATTGAAGCGCATCACCTTTAACAACACCAAATTTTGTTATTCCTACTCCCGTATGACATACCGTATGAAGATTTTCTTTTTTGGCTCCATGTTCGACAATACCTACAGCTATATTTTCACACGGTAATTCTTCTATAAGCTGAAGATGAGACATCCCATTTTGTAAAAATACGACTCGCTGCTTACTTAGAAAAGGGAGTATATGATTTACATGATATTGCTTGACGGCAATAAATATATAGTCCAAGTTCTCCTTTTCAACACTTTCTACTGGTAATACTTTTGGAAAAACCGTTTCTGACATTTCATCCTGAATACAAGTTACTCCTGTTTTTGTTAATTGTTTCGCTTGCTCAGAAGTTCTTGTAAACAATGTAACATCTTGATTACTTTTTTTAAAATAAAACGCATATAGCAAACCAATAGCTCCAGGGCCAACAATTCCAATTTTCATATTTATGGTCATAAGAGCTTTCAGCTATCCCTTTAAAGCTCCTTAACTCCTCTCCATTCATATATTTGATCTCTATTTTAAAATTTCTAAGTAGAGGAAACACCTCTTTATGTAGAACATATATACTAAAAAACACATCTCACCCTTTAGTGTAACAAATTTACAAAAAAATACGAAAGAAATATCCCATACTCTTCATAAAAATAATAAAATAAGTTATAATATTATTGTAAATATTTTTACTTTTCTTTTTTTAAGACGAGAAAAGGATGTGGTGATATGATATTCCCAAAAGTTGAGCGCTTGCTCATCAATTATAAAACGTTAGACGAATTTAAAAAATTTAAAGGATGTGGCGCTCAAGAGCTTTCTATGTTCGAAGAGTTACAAGCTAACATAATTGAGAACGATAGCGAATCCCCGTTTTACGGAATTTATTACGGTGGTTCTCTCATTGCACGCATGAGCTTGTATATGAGAAGACATGGCGAAGCAAATCTTGATATTACAGGACCTTATATCGAACTGTCCAAACTGGAAGTATTACCATCTTTTCAAAAACAAGGTTTCGGTCGAATGCTTGTAAATTATGCGAAAAATTTACAATTACCTATCAAAACAATCGCTCGTATTCAATCCGCATCATTTTGGAATACATTATCATTCCAACAAGTCACAACTGCAGATGGTGAATTTTATATTTGGCATCCAGAAACTAATTTGAATGCGGTTACAAACGAAGAATCTGCATGAGATAGTATTCATTATGTTCTATCTTAACATTCAAGAACACCTCACAAAAAAAATAAAAACAGCTGCTTCCCAGCTGTTTTTATTTTTTTATTTTTTCTAACGTTTCATTCGTATGAATAACGTTTTCTCCTTTTGCCTCTAAAACCATTACACTTCTTTTTCGATCAATATAATCAAGCAGCGTTCGGTACTCTTCCTCATATACGGATAGACGCTGAAGAAGTCTTTCTTTTTCCTTTTGTAGTAATTCAATTTTTTGTTGTAACACTCTTGATTCTTGTTCATCTTTATATGTTTGCAAAAAATGGATCACATCATCCAATGTAATTGTCGTAGAAGTATGAGATATAACTTTCGGTTGCTTTTGTTCATAATTTTCTCGTTTTCGAATTTGTTTCGCTTCTTCAATACGTTCTTTATATTGCTTTCTAACATAAGAATTCCATCTAAATCCACAGGCTGCAGGTGTGCGAGATAGGTTTCTCCCAACTTCCTTAAAAGCCGACAGTTGTGTTCCACCTTCTCGAATATGCCGGAGCACTACCTCTGCTAGAAGCAAATCTTCATCATCAGTCCATGCATCTTGTCTTGTTGTCACCATCTTTCTAGTCCTCCTTATGCATTTTTTATTAAACATATGCAGTTACTAGAAAAGATAGAATACAAATAGGCAAAGAATATATTTTTTATTTTCTAAAAGCTACAGGAAGAGCATGAAAATACTTCATCTCATTCATCCCCACTGATTATGAGCCCTTCAGTTACAGGAAACCGCGCTCCTACTTTTCTTCCTTGTTTCTCTCCGAACCTTAAGGCGCGGGAGACTTACTGCTCTAAAATAGCGGAATCCATTCAAACACTTTTATAAAAAAACAAAAAAAAATAAACGTAAAAGGATATCCTTCTACGTTTATTTTTTCGCAATTACTTGCTGATTACTTCTTTACCTTTGTAAGTACCGCATGCTTTACATACACGGTGAGCTAATTTCGCTTCACCACAGCTTGGGCACTCTACCATACCAGGTACTGATAATTTGAAATGCGTACGACGCTTTCTTTTTACTGTTTTAGAAGTTCTTCTAAAAGGTACAGCCATTCTTCCCACCTCCTTAAAAGAAATTATTATTTTCATATGAAGGCCTGAACCAGTCTTCCGATTATTTGTCAAAAAACTTCGCAAGTCCTGCTAATCGTGGATCAACAGACTTTTCTTTGCTTTCCTCCGAAATCACTTGCCAGTCTTGACCTTGCATCGGTGTTCCTCCAGAAACATCATCACTGAAAATTTGCATTGGGATTTCCAAAAGTATATTTTCCTTGATTATAGGGAGTAAGTCAAGTACTTCTCCTTCTAAATAATGGATTTCTGCTTCTGTTTCATACTCTTTTTCCGAAGTTTGGAACACCTCAGTTGTTTTCACGTCAAATGGTAATGTCACATCTACTAAAGAGCGAGAACATGGTAAAATCATGCTTCCTGTTATATGTAGATGAAACGTAAACTTATTGGAGCCAAAATCAACTCTACCCGTTACATGAACAGGATCAATCGAACGAATGTCTTTCTCGATTTCTTTCAGCTCACTTACATCTACCATCTCATCCAAAGTCAATCCTTTATGTCTCAATTTGTTTAATTGATGGATGGACCATTTCATATCATATCACCTCAAGGCAACAAACAAAATTATAGCTAGCCATTTTATATTTGTCAATGTTTTTTCTTTACACCCCTATAAGGGGGATGTGTCCATTATGTTATAAAATAAGCATTTTTGTCTAGCTATATTTTATATTTTAGACAAAATAGACACAAAGTAAATAATAAATGTGGTACAAGCTGTGGTCAATGTGGTCAGCGTGGTCAGCGTGGTCAAAAGAGAGTGGTCAAATTTATACCACTCTCTTCTTATATATATTCCCTTAAATTTGAATGTGATTAAAATTCTTCTATTACATATACTTTTACAAACACATCATATTTTGCTGCCAGTTTTTCCAGTTTCTGTTCTCTATATTTTGTAATCGTAAAGAAATGGATTACTGGCACTTTTCCTTTATATTTTTGTTTATATATTTTTGTAAACTCTTCATAGCACTTTAACTTTCTATCATTTACAACCATCTTTTGAGTACGATCTATTTCCACCGCATGAAGTATTGATTCTTCATCGCGAAATTTCACATCGGGGATAATCTTCTTTTTCTCTCCATTCTTTCTGTATCGGATTTCCGTTTCCACTTGCCAATCATCTGGGCAAAACAAACACAACCAAGCTTCATTGCGTAATAAGGCATGAGCAAGTTTCCCCCTCGATACAACTTTACCATCATCACCAAACATTGCATGCCCTTCTTTATTGAGGTAGTACACATATTCTTTCCCGTACATCGTTTTGCTCACATATTGTTTCATATCAGCCATAATTCGATTCGCATTCCGTATACCACCCATATCATGAACGCACATTAAATGCCTTCTTGTTGCAAACTGTAGCTTTCTAATCGTCGCAAGTATCGCCATCTGACGGTTGATTTTGATATGTGTCTGAATGTGCATGTTCCTCCACCTCATATCGTTTTAAATGGTCCCACATCATTTTATTACTAATATAAGGTACTTGAATTTCAGTGAGTCGATCAGTTTTGAAAATCGCCCGCCCTGGAATGCTTTTTATCGATTCTAATCCAGGTTCATCTATAACCACTTGAGAAGCTGTTTGTGTCGGCAATCTGAAACCAAGCTTCGCATCTGAATTTTGCTTAACTTGTCGAGGTAATGTATCTCCAGTTGGATACTGTGTACAAAATATAAGTCTAAAGCCGAGCGCACCACCTATACGTGCTATATGCGAAAGCATTTGCTGACATGCCCCTAGTAATTTCTGCTGCTTTTTATCCATACTTCTATCAGGACATAATTCTGCCCCTTCATCAACTATAATGAAATAGCGCTCTTTTATATTTGTTTCTACAACGTTTGTATAATGCTTCTCCTTCATGTACCACATCTTATCTGCCATTTTCTCATGAATATCATTCAATACTTTAAATGCTTCTAGTGGTGTTTCTGCAATAGACTCCACTTGCTTTAAGTTTCTATATGGTCCGAATTCCAAACCACCTTTTAAATCAATGATGTACAGATGAATATATTCTGGTTGAGCTATAGTAAGCGATGTAACCACATTCTTTAAGAATACTGTCTTACCCATTCGTGTGAGTCCGCCTAATGTCATATGCGGTGTTTTTTCAAAATCATGATAAATCAATTCTTCCAAACTCTGCCCCATTGGAACACACCAACTTCCTTCTGCCACCAACCCTTTAGACCATGACCATTTTTTCGGTATATCTCTATGAAATACACGAATATTTAACTTGTAATTATCGTAATCAATTCGGACTGGTTTACTTAGCCCTTCAGAGACAACATCCTCAACCTTTTGAATAATTTTACTCGGCATACCTAAAGGTAATTTGTATACATACGTTGTACTACAATCATCTTCAATTTGTTTTTGGAACTTCGGGTACTGCAGCTTATCTTCCTTTTTTATTGCAATTCCTGATACTTCAAAGAATACTTGTATTTTGTATTTATCGTCATCCTTACTTTTAAATCGATCACCATATAGAGCGAAAAATAATGCTGCCACTGGGACAGACAATAACTCCAACATAAAATCACTCCCCATATCCCTCTAATGGAGGGTATATATCCCTGTTTCAAGGAATACGTGCATACAAGCTTAACCACTTGTGTTACATATAGTGGTGGATTTCCACATCACATTCCTTCATAGAAACAAAACGAGAACATAACGTAGAAGGTATACGAACGAGCCTGTGAGCGTTGTGTACAAGGTGACATTTGGAAGCCAATGTGGAATACTCTTTCCCATTTTTTCAGCTACTTTCATTCCAATTACAGATAAGCCTGTTGCCGTCCAAATAATCATTGCTTCCCCTGCAAGTGTCATCTTTATTCCTCCTCTTCCTTCTCACGAAATTTAATCCCCGATCTTGTAAGAACAACATCGTAGCAATCCATTAAAATTTCCCAATTAAGAATATCTTCTTCCTCTCCATATAAATCTTCTTCAACAACTTGCGAAAGACTAAAGTATCCTTTGTAGTCCTTATCATTGAATACATTGTGCTTTTTCATATGGTTGAGAATGGATTCCGTCTCTGCTCTTGACCTAGATTCGTTGTACATTTGACGCAATTCTTTTGAAGGATGTAGATATGGAGTTGTGTTTAAATGATTATACTGCCAACGCATATACCTCTCTCCCTTCTTGATGTCCTTGATTCCACGTAGGCTTCCTCGTGGTCTTGATATAGGTATATGACTTAGAAGTCGCAAACTTGTTTGTCCAATAATAAAAAAATCAAAAGGTTTTTCAAAAGATTGATTGAATGTTTTAAAAGGAGGGATTTTATGAATTGTAAATTGAAAGTAATTTTAGCTGAAAGAATGATTAAACAATCAGCATTAGCGAAACGTGCTGGAATAACAGATCAAACGTTAAGTATGATAGTAAGAGGAAAAAGTGAACCGACATTACGGGTCGCTATGCGTATAGCAAAAGCACTTGATATGAAAGTGGAGGACATATGGAATGAAGAAAAGGAGTGAATTTTATGGAGTTACGAAAAACAGCTGACGGAGAAACTTTTATTATTGAATTGAAAGAAAAGAAAAGTTCTACAGGAAACCAATTAAAAAGACTTATATACTTTCTAATTGGTGTGTTTGGCTTATTAATTTCAGTAGTATTACTTTTTACTATAATCGGGATTTTGCCAGGTATAGGATTGGCATTTTTCTCTGTCCTTTTTATATATGGAGCGATGGGAAAGCAGCTTGTAAAATGTCCAAATTGTACTAAAAAACAATATGTTGTACATAAGGCCGAGGGGTTTATTTGTCGTAGATGTAATAAGCGTACTCTAATTGAATGGAAATAAAAAAGATGGGTCCCCTAAATCGGAGACCCATCTTTTTACTTCACATATACATAGGCTTTGCTCGCTGTGATATAGTATGTTTTTCCTTTACTATTGTGCACTTTGTATTGTGGGGAACCGTTAACAGTTACTTTTGCATCAATCGTAAATCCTAATCCTGCATCAACTGTACCA